>NZ_JBVIQK010000016.1:156083-164514 GCF_055577115.1 Streptomyces sp. NPDC033216
GGGGGGTGTAGGGCCGTGCTTTGTTGGGGGTTGGCGCCCGGGGGGGGGGGGGGGGGGGGGGGGGGGGGCGGGGACCCCCCCCCCCCCCCCGACCCGCACGGCACCCGGCAGAGCCTCCTACTTTCGGGTCCAAAAACCCGCACAGCCAGGGCACGTCGCCGCAACCACCGACAAACTGGGACTCCCCGCCCTCCGGAGGAGCCCATGCGCATGCCGCCCCTCGCCTCAGGCCCCGAAGGCGCGGACGCACTACGGCCGTTGCTCGCCACCGTTCTCGACGCGCTGGACGCCGGTGCCCGCGCCCGCGGCGGCCCCCTGCCCGCAGGCGGCCCCGAAGCGGTGGCCGCCAGGCTGCGCGCAGCGGTCGGCGAGGTCCTGCCGCAGCGGGGCGACCCGACCGCCCCGCACACCCTGGTCCGTGCCCTGGCCGAGGGCTCCGCCGACCCCGCCCACCCGCTGTGCGCCGCGCACCTGCACTGCCCTCCCCTCGCCGTCGCTGCCGCCGCCGACCTGGCCGCCTCCGTCCTCAACCCCTCCCTGGACTCCTGGGACCAGGCCCCGGCGGCCTCGGCGCTGGAGGCGCTCGTCACCCGCGCCCTCGCCGCCGAGGCCGGCCTCGCGGACGCCCTCGTCACCACCGGCGGCACCGAGTCCCACCACCTCGCCCTGCTCCTGGCCCGCGAACGCCTCGGCGCCGGCGTACGCCTCCTGCACGGCGCCAACGCCCACCACTCGCTGCCCCGCGCCGCCTGGCTCCTCGGCCTGCCCGACCCGGTCGTCGTCCCGGCCCCCGCAGGCACCCTCGATCCCGTCGCCCTCGACGAGGCCCTCACCCGCCTGCCCGGCCCGCTGCTCGTCGCGGCCACCGCCGGTACCACCGACGCCGGGCTCATCGACCCCCTCCCCGGCATCGCCGCCCGCTGCTCCGCCCACGGCGCCCGTCTGCACATCGACGCCGCCTACGGAGGCGGCCTGCTGTTCAGCGACCGCCACCGCGCCCTGCTCACCGGCCTCGACGCGGCCGACACCGTCACCCTCGACCTGCACAAACTCGGCTGGCAGCCGGCCGCCGCGGGGCTCCTCGCCGTCCGCGACCCCGACGACCTCGCCGCCCTCCACCAGCGCGCCGACTACCTCAACGCCGACGACGACACCGAGGCCGGTCTCCCCGACCTCCTCGGCCGCTCCCTGCGCACCACCCGCCGCCCCGACATCCTCAAGATCGCCGTCACCCTCAGGACGCTCGGCCGCACCGGCCTCGGCGCCCTCGCCGACGACGTCCTCGCCCGTGCCCAGGAGTTCGCCGCCCTGGTCGCCGCCGACCCCGCGTTCGAGTTGTACGACGCCCCCACCCTCAGCACCGTCCTCTTCCGCCCCACGGGCGCCGACGACGAGGCCGTGGCCCTGATACGCCGCCGACTCCTCACCGAAGGCCGCGCCGTCCTCGGCCGGGCCCGCCTGGACGGCCGGCTCTGGCTCAAGACCACCCTCCTCAACCCCCACACCCGGCCCGACGACCTGGCCGCCCTCCTGGAACTGGTGGAAGGAAACACCCCCGCATGAACACCCCTCCCCACCCGGCCGCCGACACCCCCCGCACCCTCGTCGGCATCGGCATCGGCCCCAGCAACCTCTCCCTCGCCGCCCTCGCCCAGCCCCTCGCCGGACTCGACACCGTCTTCTACGAACAGCGCCCCACCTTCGACTGGCACCCCGGCCTCCTCATCGACGGCGCCCGCGTCCAGGTGCCCTTCCTCGCCGACCTGGTCACCCTCGCCGACCCCACCAGCCCCTGGAGCTTCCTCAACTACCTCAAGACCCGCGAGCGCCTCTTCCCCTTCTACTTCGCCGAGCGTTTCCACGTCCACCGCGCCGAGTACGACGCCTACTGCCGCTGGGTCGCCGAGAGCCTCCCCGCACTGCGCTTCGGCCACCAGGTCGACGCCGTCCGCTGGAACCCCGAACGCGATTTCCTCGAGGTCGACTTCACCCGGCTCGACGCCGACGGCGAAGCCGAGGCCCTCGGCCGCGCCCACACCCGCAACGTCGTCCTCGGCATCGGCACCGAGCCCTACGTCCCCGACCCGCTGCGCCCCCTGACCGACACCCCCGGCGTCCCCGTCCTGCACGCCTGCGACTACCTCGACCACCGGGCCGGCCTCCTCGCCGCCGGCCACGTCACGGTCGTCGGCTCCGGACAGTCCGGCGCGGAGGTGTTCCTCGACCTCCTGCGGCACCGCCCGACCGGCCGGGAACGCCTGCACTGGATCGGCCGCACCGAGGCCTTCGCCCCCATGGAGTACTCCAAGCTCGGTCTCGAACACTTCACCCCCGACCACACCCGCTACTTCCACGCCCTGCCCCAGTCCGCCCGCGACCGCCTCGTCGACGCCCAGTGGCAACTCCACAAGGGCATCGACGCCGACACCCTGGCCGCCATCCACGACGAGCTGTACCGCCGCACCCTGCACGGCGGCTGGCCCGACGCCGTCCTCACCCCCGGCGTCCGCGTCCGCACCGCGGGCCGGATCGCCAACACCAAGATCGAACTGCATCTCGAACACGTCCGGCAGAAAACCCGCAGCCGGCTCACCACCGACGCCGTCGTCCTCGCCACCGGACACATCGAGCGTCCCCTGGACCACGTCCTCGCCGGGCTCGACCCCTACCTCCGCCGCGACAGCGCCGGACGCCCGCGCATCGACGAACACTTCCGCCTCGTTCTCGACCCCTCGGTGACCGGCTCCGGCTGCCACGTCTACGTACAGAACGCCGAACGCCACACCCATGGCGTCGGCGCCCCCGACCTCGGCCTCACCGCCTGGCGCAGCGCCACCATCCTCAACACCCTCACCGGCGAGGAGAGCTACCCCCTCCCGCGCCGCACCGCCTTCACCACCTTCGGCCTCGACCCCCAGCCCCACGTCCCCCCGGTACGGCAGCCGTCTACCCTCACCCCGCTCCTCGAGAGCCGGTGACCACGCGACAACGGTGAGGGGCGGTGGGAGACTTCCCCCACCGCCCCTCACGCCCGTCCCGGACGGGACCGCGCCGCTAGAACACCGGCGTACCGTTCCGCGTCAGCTTCCAGTCCACCGACGCGAACTCCTTCGGATCCAGCACGCCCTTCGCCGTCACCCACTCCGAGATCCGTGTCCGGATCTCCGTCGACTCCGCCCACAGCTCCCGCGCCGACGCCACGTGCGGGAACGCGCCGCCTCCGTTGGCCCGGTAGTTGTTCACCGCCAGCACGAACTGCTGGGCGTCGTCCAGCGCCGCCCCGCCGTACGTCAGGTTCTTGATCCGCGATCCGGCCGCCTGCGCGATGTCGATGTCGTACGACAGTCCCGACACGTAGTCGTAGTTGTAGTCCGGACGGCCACCGGCGTTCGTCAGCTTCTCCACGTCCACGACCGCGTCCGCCGCCGTCTGCACGAAGTACTCCGCGGAGTACTCCAGGTACGCGCGCACCTGAGCGCCCGTCATCAACTTCGCGACCAGCGTGTTGTCGTACACGTACAGGCTCGACAGGTCCCGGATCGTCACGTCGCCGGCCGGGATCTGCGAGGTGCGCGAGAACGGTGAGGCCTGCGCGATCACCGGCAGGGACGCGTACGACGTACCCGCCAGGGCCGCCTTCACCACGTCCTCCTGGACCTTGGCGATCAGGTCGATGATCGGGGCGTCCTTGTACCGGGCCTCGACCGTGGTCAGCGTCTCGGTCGCCGTGCCGACCACCTGGTTGACGTACTCGACGACCTTGGCGTGCTCGTCGGACAGCAACTTGGTGATCTTCGGGTCGTCGGCGACGGAGTTGGAGTTCAGCACCGACGCCGCCACCGACTCGACGCTCCAGCGGCCCTTGGCGAAGACCAGCTCGAAGTCGAACAGCGACAGCCGCTCCGCATAGGCCAGCGGCTCCGACAGCACCACCGTCTTCCCGGTCTTCTCGTTGACGACCTTCAGCTCCGGGATCTCCACGTGCGCGTGCCCGACCAGGATCGCGTCGATCCCCGGCACCTGCTGCGCCACCAGCGCCGCCGAGTTCTCGACGTACGGCAGCTGGTCACCGTACGACGACGTGCCCGAGGAGCCCGAGTGGGCCGACACCACGACGACGTCCGCGCCCATCGACCGCAGCTTCGGCACCCACTTCGCCGCCTGCTCCTCCAGTCCCGGGAAGGTCAGCTTCCCCTGCACGTACGCCTTGTCCCAGATCGCGATCCCCGGGTTGGTCAGGCCCAGCACCGCCACCTTCACCGGCGGCGCGCCCTTCACGCGGAACGTCTTCATGAAGTAGGGCGGGAACGCCGGCTTCAGCGTCTTCGCGTCCAGCGCGTTCGCCCCCAGCAGCGGGAAGTGGCACTGCTCCTCGAACTTGCGGAGCGTCTCGATGCCGTAGTTGAACTCGTGGTTGCCGAGCGCCACGGCGTCGTACCCGATCGCGTTCATCGCCTGCGCCATCGGGTGCACCGGACCGCCCTCGGCCGTGATCGGATCCACCTTGGCGTAGTAGTACGTCAGCGGCGTGCCCTGGATCGTGTCACCGGCGTCCAGGAGCAGCGTGTTCTCCCGGCCCCGCTCCGCGCGGATCCTGTTGACCAGGGTCGAGATGCGCGCCAGGCCCTGCGCGTTGCCCTTGGCGTCCGTGTACTCCGCGTCCTTGAAGTAGTCCCAGTTGAAGACGTGCCCGTGCAGGTCCGTCGTGCCGAGCACGGTCAGCGAGTACCGCTTGGCCGGCTTGGCCGGCTTCTTGGACTCCGCCGCCTGCGCCGCCGGCGCCGCGACCGCGCCCGCGATCGCCACCCCCGCCCCGGTCACGGCGGACTTCTTCAAGAACTTCCGGCGGTTCAACGGCATGCTGTGCTCCTCGGGAACGACCAATGACGCGCGTAGACAGGGGACGCGCGCAGACGAACGCGCGTAGATTCTGACCCGGCCACGGCCGACGACAACAGCCCTCCGAGGTTTCGATCTGGTGACCGGAACCTTGCGAGACCCGCCGCATAAGCAGCCAAGGCCTGTCAGAGTGGGGCGTATGGCCACGTCCGAAGCCCACGGCACCCCCGACGCCCCCCTCCTCGTCGTCCGCGGCGAGACCATCCTCGACGTCGCCCCCGAGATCGCCCGCCTCGGCATCACCGTCACCGCCCGCGGCCGCGACCGCCGCACCACCCTCGACGACCTCACCCGCCGCAACACCGAGGTCCTCGACCTGGTCAGGTCCTACGGCGACGCCGTGGCCGACGTGTCCACCGGCGCCGTGTCCCTCACTCCGGAACTGGCTCAGCACGGCCGTGGCGAACGCGTCCGCAGCCACCACGGCCGTGTCCACGTCGTCGCCGGGCTGACCGACTTCACCGCCCTCGGCGAGCTCGCCACCCGCCTCGCCGACCTGGACCTCACCCGGGTGGACGGCCCCTCGTGGGAGCTGCGCCCGGACTCGCCGGTCCACCGCGAGGTCAGGCAACAGGCGGTACGTGACGCCGTACGGCGGGCGGCGGAGTACGCCGAGGCGCTGGGCACCTCGGTGGCCGCCCTGGTCGAGCTTGCCGACACGGGCACCGAATCTGCCGCCGGACGCCCCCAGGAGGCCTTGGTCCGCCGGGCCTTCCGCATGTCCGCCGCCACGCCGGACACGCCGCCCGAGCCCCTCGACCTCGAACCGCAGCGCATACGGGTACGAGCCGAGGTGAGAGCGCAATTCACCATGGTTCCCCCGCGCCTGTGAATTCACCCGTTCGAGGAATTGCGACGGCCCTGCGGATGCTCATCGGAGCGACCGGGTGCACAATGCGTCACTCGTCAACAGCCCTTCACCCGAAGGTCGTTGACCGGCCATGCCGAGCCAATTCGCTACCGCCCGGTAAGTCATAGGCTCGACTCATGCGCCGAGCGAAAATCGTCTGCACCCTGGGCCCCGCCACCGACTCCTACGACCGGATCAAATCACTGGTCGAAGCCGGAATGGACGTCGCCCGCTTCAATCTCAGCCACGGCGGCCACGCCGAGCACGAGGAGCGATACCGCCACGTCCGCCAGGCCTCCGACGAGACCGGCCACAGCGTCGGCGCCCTCGCCGACCTTCAGGGTCCGAAGATCCGACTCGGCCACTTCGCGGAAGGACCCGTACTCCTCGAACGCGGCGACGCCTTCACCGTCACCGTCGAGGAAGGCGTGGCCGGCGACCGCCGGATCTGCGGGACGACGTACGCCGGTCTCGCCGAGGACGTGTCCGCCGGCGAGCGCATCCTCGTGGACGACGGCAAGGTGTGCCTGGAGGTCACCGAGGTCGACGGCCCGCGCGTCCACACCCGCGTGGTCGAGGGCGGGGTCGTCTCCGACCACAAGGGCCTGAACCTGCCGGGAGTCGCCGTCTCGGTCCCCGCCCTCTCCAAGAAGGACGAGGAAGACCTGCGCTGGGCCCTGCGCACCGGCTTCGACGTCATCGCCCTCTCCTTCGTCCGCAGCGGCCGGGACATCGTGGACGTCCACCGGATCATGGACGAGGAGGGGCGCCGGCTGCCCGTCATCGCCAAGGTCGAGAAGCCACAGGCGGTCGAGAACATCGACGACATCGTCGCCGCCTTCGACGGGATCATGGTGGCCCGCGGTGACCTCGGCGTCGAGCTGCCCCTGGAGCAGGTTCCGATCGTGCAGAAGCGCGCCATCAAGCTGGCCAGGCGCAACGCCAAGCCGGTGATCGTCGCCACCCAGATGCTGGACTCGATGATCGAGAACTCCCGCCCCACACGCGCGGAGGCATCCGACGTCGCCAACGCCGTGATCGACGGCACGGACGCGGTGATGCTCTCCGGCGAGACCAGCGTCGGCAAGTACGCGGTGGAGGCCGTCCGCACCATGGCGAAGATCGTCGAGGCGGCCGAGGAGGACATCCTCACGGCCGGACTCCCGCCCCTCACCGAACGGAACAAGCCCCGCACCCAGGGCGGCGCCGTCGCCAGGGCGGCCGCGGAGATCGGCGACTTCCTGGGCGCCAAGTTCCTGGTCGCCTTCACCCAGTCCGGCGACACCGCCCGCCGCCTGTCCCGCTACCGCTCCCCGATTCCCCTCCTCGCCTTCACCCCGGAACCGGCGACCCGCTCCCAGCTGAACCTGAGCTGGGGCGTCGAGACGTTCCTCGGCCCGCACGTCGGCTCCACGGACGCGATGGTCGACCAGGTGGACGAACTGCTCCTGGAATACGGGCGCTGCGAGAAGGGCGACGTGGTGGTGATCACGGCCGGCTCGCCGCCGGGGGTGTCCGGCTCGACGAACCTCGTGCGCGTGCACCACATCGGAGAGGACGACAGTCCCGAGTAAGGCCGGCCGGATCGGTGCTGGGGCCGACATGGGTGTCGACCAGCGCCATGTGCGCCTTTTCGGCGACGGAGATGTCGTAGGGGGTTTCCGTTGCGGATGCACTCGACACACAGCGAAAAGCGGATGTTCACGAGAACGGGAACATCCGCTTTTATGGGCGACCTTCGAATGGAAGGTTAAGTGCCCCGGGTGGGACTCGAACCCACACTGAATACCTTTTGAGGGTATCGTCTCTGCCGATTGGACTACCGGAGCGTCTTCGAACCGAAGGTCAGTGTAGCCCCTCGGTGCCTCAAACATACAGGAGATAGGTAGGCTCTTGGGAGCAGTGCCCCGCCCTGAACAAGGAGCCCCCGTGACCTCCCCCGAGTCGCCCCAGCCCGTAGACGCGCCCGACGACGACAAGTCGCACGTGCCTCCGCTGACGACCCGTGTCGTCATCGCCGAGGACGAGGCACTGATCCGCCTCGACCTCAAAGAGATGCTGGAGGAAGAGGGCTACACGGTCGTCGGCGAGGCCGGTGACGGCGAGCAGGCCGTCGAACTCTCGCGTGAGCACAAGCCCGACCTGGTCATCCTCGACGTGAAGATGCCCAAGCTGGACGGCATCTCCGCCGCGGAGAAGATCGCCGAGGAGCGCATCGCGCCCGTCCTCATGCTGACCGCCTTCTCCCAGCGCGACCTCGTCGAGCGCGCCCGTGACGCCGGTGCCATGGCCTACCTGGTGAAGCCCTTCAGCAAGAGCGACGTCGTGCCGGCGATCGAGATGGCGGTGTGCCGCTTCACGGAGCTGCGCGAGCTGGAGAACGAGGTCGCGGACCTCACCCTGCGGCTGGAGACCCGCAAGCTGGTCGACCGGGCGAAGTCGATCCTCCAGACGGAGTACGGGCTGACGGAGCCGGCCGCGTTCCGCTGGATCCAGAAGACGTCCATGGACCGGCGGATGTCGATGCAGCAGGTCGCCGAGGCCGTCATCCAGGACGCCGACGAGAAGAAGGCGTCCAAGGGCTAGCTTCGTCGCCGCGCCCACGACGAGGCCCGCGCCCCCGGTCGAACCGGGGGCGCGGGACCGGGCTTGGTGAGGGAGGGGGTCCGTCCTCCGCCAACC
>NZ_JBVIQK010000017.1:0-162478 GCF_055577115.1 Streptomyces sp. NPDC033216
GACCAGTGGGGCGTGGAGCTGGGCAAGGTCCTCGCCAAGCGCGTCGAACCCGCCCTGACCGAGGGCGCCGACGTCCCCGGCCTGGACGCCTCCACGAAGGCCCTCGTCGCGGCGTACCGGGAGCTGCGCGGCCGGTCGTGACCACTCGCCGTGGGACGGGGCTCGGCCGCCCCGTCCCGCCGCGGCCGAGCCCGGCGCTCTCAGGTCACCGCGCTCAACGTGTCCGCGAGTCGCCGGCGGGCGGCGCGGGTCGCCGGTACCGCGGCGACGGCGGTCGCGCCCAGTACCGCCGCGGTGCCGAACAGCAGCAGCAGGACGGGTGAGGGAGCGTGGGCGATCCCGGCGCCGATGCCGCTCGACCTGCCCTGGGCGTCGATCAGCCAGTGCGCGAGAGGCATGCCCAGGGCCGTGCCGACGAGCACCGCGGCCAGCGCGGTACAGCCGGTGGCCGTGACCGTGATGGCGGTGATCTGGCGCGGGGACAGGCCGATGGCCTTCAGCGCGAGCAGATCCCGTTCACCCTCGCGCACGGTGCCGCCGATCGTGGTCAGCAGCTCGATGAGCCCGATCAGGGCGAGGACCGCGATCAGACCGACGAACACCCCGCGCAGCGGGGACAGCCCCTCGGCCGGGTTCGTCACGGCGTGCACGTCCAGACGCCCCTGCCCGGCCGTGGCCAGCCGCCCGGCCACCGTGTCGGGGTCGGCTCCCGGGCGCAGCCGTAGCTGGTACAGCGTCGGGCCGAGCCCGGGGTCGTTCTCGCGGAGGGTGTCGAGCGAGGTGGAGATGACCCGCCCGGCGTTCGCCGGCTCGATGCTGCGGCCCACGATGTGCAGGATCTGCGGCTGCTCGCCCACCGTCATCCGCACCCAGTCGCCGACGCGCACGTCGAGAAGGTCGAGCAGTCCCTGGCCGGCCACGGCCTCGTCCGGGCCGCGCGCGGGACGGCCGTCGGCCAGGGTGTACGGGTAGGGGTCCCGGCGGGTACCGAGGCCGCGCAGGGCGATCGTGGCCGTCTGGCCGGGCACCAGGGCGGCCACCTCGACGCCTGGGTAGGCGGCGGCGACCTGCGGGTCGCGCTCCAGCAGGGCGCGGGTGTCCCGGTCGGACAGGCCGGCGTCGGCGTGGACGGTGAGCGCGGTCGGCAGGCCGGTCTCCTCGGGGCTGCCGCGGAAGCGGTCGATGGTGGTCCAGGCGCTCAGGGCGACCACTATCAGCAGCAGCGGCAGTGCCAGCCGGGCCACGGTCGCCACCGAGCGCGGCCGCCGGGTGAACGCCGTGTGCCAGCCCAGGACCAGCGCGGGCGGCAGCCGCAGCCCCAGCGCCCGGCGCGCCACGCCCGACAGCCTTCCGCCCGCCGGAGCGGCGGGCCGGGGCACCGGCACCGGAGGCACCCGCCCCGCCCGCCAGGCGGCGAGCCCGGTGGTCGCGCCGATGAACAGCACCACCGCCACCGGCACCGAGACCAGCGCCACCGCGTGTCCGGGCAGCCCCTGCCACACGCCGACGGCGTCGCCCAGCCGCCCCAGGATCCGGCTGCCCAGTGCCTGGACGAGCGCCGCCGCGGCCGTGGCCCCCAGCAGGGCGTAGGCGATGTGCTGGAGCAGGAAGATCCGCACGACCTGGCCGGGCGTGAAGCCGATCGCCTTCAGCACCGAGATGTCCCGCAGATGCCCGCGGATACGGGTACCGATGGCGCCGTGCACGGCGAGGCCGGCGGCGACCAGGGCGCCCAGGCCGAACAGTGCCAGCACCTGCCCGAGCAGCCGGTTGTCGCCCTGGGCCTCGGCGCGGGCCTGCTGCCAGGTGGAGACCTCGCTGACCGCGCCGGCGCCCAGGACGGTGACGGCCCGCTGGACGGCGTAGTCGGTGTCGACGGGATCGGTCAGTCGCAGTCCGGTCACCTGGCCGTCCGGGTCCGGCACGGCGGAGGGCAGTGCCCAGACGAGGCCGGGCCGGTCGCCGGGGCGGTACCGCGGTTCGGCGCTGTCGGCGATGCCGAGGACGGACAGTCTCCGCGTGGTGCCGGGCAGGGTGAGGGTGTCGCCGGGTTCGGCCACCAGGGAGCGGGCGAGACGGCCGTCCAGTACGACCCCGTCGGGGGTCGCCGGGTCCAGCCACCGACCGGCGGTGAGGAGGGGACGGCCCACCGCGGGCGGCTCGGGGGTGCCGCGCAGTTCGACGGAGGCGCGGGCGCCGCGGGAGGTGACGGTGACGGAGGCGACCGGGTAGGGACCGGCGACGGACTCGACGCCGTCCAGTGCCACGAGTCTGTCGGCGGCGGCCGTCGGACCGGTGTGGAGCCACACGTGCGCGCCGCGCGCCTGTGTGAACACCCGCTGCCAGGGGTTGGTGGCGTACCCGAACAGGGCCGTGGCCAGCAGCAGGGAGGCGACGATGCCCGCCGTGGCGAGTACGAGGAACAGCGCCTCGCCGCGGTGGGTGCGCAGATCGGAGTGGGCCCAGCGCAGGGTGGCTCGCACCGGCTCAGCCCTTCCGGGGATCGTGGTACGCCCGCATGTCAGTCCTTCAGCTCCAGTACGCCGGATATGCCGGTGGCGCGCGACGGCGTGCCGTCGAGTTCCGCGTCGTCGGCTATCCGGCCGTCGAAGAAACTGATCACCCGGTCCGCGGCGCTGGCGAGCCGTGCGTCATGGGTGACCAGCACGATCGTCTGCCCGCGCTGGTGGAAGCGGGACAGCAGCCGCATCACCTCGCGGGTGCCCTTGCTGTCGAGGCTGCCCGCGGGCTCGTCGGCGAGGAGCAGGGGCGGACGGTTGACCAGGGCGCGGGCCAGCGCGACCCGCTGCTGTTCGCCGCCGGACAGCTCGCCCGGCATGCTCCGGCCCTTGCCGGCGAGCCCCAGCTCGGCCAGCAGTCCCTCCCGCTCGGCACGCGCCTGCCGGGGGGAGGCACCGGCGAGCAGGGCGGGCAGTTCGACGTTGTCGGCGACCGACAGGTTGGAGACCAGGTTGAAGAACTGGAAGACGATGCCGATGCGCTTCCTGCGCTCGACCGCCCAGCGTGCCTCGCCGTAGGCGTCGGTGCGTTCGCCGTCCAGCCAGAGGCTGCCGCTGTCGGGCCGCTGGAGTCCGCCCAGCAGGTGCAGCAGGGTCGACTTCCCGGCACCGGAGGGGCCGGTGATCGCCACGAACTCGCCCCGGCGTACACGCAGGTCGACGCCGCGCACCGCGTGTGCCGGGGCGCCCTCGCCGTGGTGCGTCTTGACCAGGCCCTCGGCGCGCAGCACGGGAACGGGGCTGTCGCTCACTGCGGCTCCTCCAGCTCTTCCTGGCACCGCTCCAGCCAGTCGAGGTCGGCCTGTAGGTGCAGCATCGCGCCCTCGATCAGCAGCTGGGAGATGCGGTTGTTCCGGTTCTCGGCGGCCGCCAGCTTCGACAGGCTGCGCATGGTGTTGAGGTACTGGCGCCGCTGCTTGTTGATGAGGGCGATCTGGTCGGCGAGTCCGGTCTGCGGGGCGAGCGCCAGCTTCATGAAGAACTCGTCCCGCACGCGCGGCTCGTCCGCCGTCTCCTCGTACCAGGCGCGCAGCTCGTCCCGTCCGGCGTCGGTGAGGTGGTAGATCTTCTTGTTGGGCCGGCTCGACTGCTCGACCTCTTCGCCCTCGATCAGGCCCGTTCTCTCCAGGCGGCCGAGGGTGACATAGATCTGGCCGACGTTCGGCTGAGGGTACGCGGAGCCCAGCAGTTGCTCAAGGTCCTGTTTGAGCTCGTAGCCGTGGGCCGGGCCGCGCGCGAGAAGAGCCAGGAGGGGCAGGCGCACTCGTGCTGTCCTCCTAGTCCTCGTAAATTGTTCCAGGCCCTAGTATCGCGCATACCTAACGGGTATACATGGCCTCTGACCGGGCGAGGACGCCCGTGCCGGTGTACAGGGAGGAACCTATGCGGTGGATACACGCCGCCGGTAGGGGCCTCCTCGTCCTTGTCGTGATCCTCACCGGCCACGTCGCCTCGGGCGCCGGTGCGCACCAGGCGAGCACGGGCGGCCGGGGGCCGCTGACCCTCGCCACGGCCGGAGACCTCACCGGCTATCTGGGCCCGCTGCTGGAGGGCTGGAACCGCACCCACCCCGGTGAGCGGGTCACGCTCGTCGAGCTGCCGGACTCCGCCGACGAGACCCACGCGCAGATGACCACCGACCTGCGCGGCGGCGACCGCGGCCGCTTCGACGTCCTCAACATCGACGTGAACTGGACGCCGGAGTTCGCCGCGGCGGGCTGGATCCGTCCGCTGCCCCGCGACCGCTTCCCCCTGAGGACCTTCCTGCCGCCCGTCGTGGACACGGCCACCTACGACGGACGGCTCTACGCCGTCCCGTACGTCACGAACGCCGGGCTCCTCCTCTACCGCAAGGACGTGCTGGACGAGGAGGGCGTCGCGCCGCCGCGCACCTGGGCCGAACTGGAACGGGCCGCGAGGACCATCGCCCCGAGGCACGGGCTCGACGGCTACGCCGGGCAGTTCCTGCCGTACGAGGGCCTCACCGTCAACGCGGCCGAGGCGGTCTACTCGGCGGGCGGCACCATCCTCGGCGACGAGGGGACCCGCGTCACCGTGAACTCGGCCGGCGCCCGCGAGGGCATCGCGTTCCTCGCCCGCGGCGTGCGCGAGGGCTGGATACCCAAGGAGGCGCTGACGTACAAGGAGGAGGAGTCCAAGCGGGCCTTCCAGGACGGCCGGCTCCTCTTCCTGCGCAACTGGCCGTACGCCTATGTCGCCGCCTCGGCCGAGGGCTCGCCGGTCGCCGGGCGGATCGGCGCCCTGCCGCTGCCGGGTCCGGACGGTCCGGGGACCAGCGTCCTCGGCGGCTCCAACCTGGCCGTCAACACGCATGCCCGGCACTCCGACTCGGCCGCCCGGCTGATCGCCTACCTCACCAGCGAGCCGGTCCAGCGCCAGGTCCTCACCCGCGGCGCCCTGCCGCCCGTGCGGGCCGCGCTCTACGAGGACCCCGCGCTGATCCGGGACTTCCCCTACCTGCCGACCCTGCGCGAGAGCGTCCTCGCCGCCGCGCCGCGCCCCAAGAGCGCGCGCTACGACCAGGTGAGCCTGGTGGTGCAGGCGGTGGTGCACGACGCGATGACCGGGCACGAGAGGCCCGAGGCCGCGGTGCGGCGACTGGCGCGAGAACTCGCGGCCGTTTCGTCCCGATAGGGGCGAGCACCCCGCCCCGCTCTACTTACGTGTTAGGTAACACACCGGTCTCACCTGACCTCTCTGTGCCCACTTAGGTCCCTGTTTGTCTGGCCAACTTCTGGGAAGTTTCTGCCTACTCGTTGACACCTTCGCGACGCTGCTACCTAACATGCATGCATAACGTCAGCTCGCACAGACAGGTCAACGGGGTGACTCTCCAGCGCATCGAGGCCCACCACTGGTGGCGCGACGCAGTGATCTACCAGGTGTACGTCCGCAGCTTCCTGGACAGCACCGGCGACGGCGTCGGCGACCTCGCCGGCGTCCGGGCCGGACTGCCGTACCTCAAGAAGCTCGGTGTGGACGGGATCTGGCTGAGCCCCTTCTACCCCTCCCCGCAGCACGACCACGGCTACGACGTGGCCGACTACTGCGACGTGGACCCGGTCTTCGGCGACCTCGCCGAGTTCGACCTGCTGGTGACGGCCGCCCGCCGGCTCGGCGTCAAGGTGCTCCTCGACATCGTGCCGAACCACTGCTCCAGCGAGCACCCCTGGTTCCGTGAGGCCCTCACCGCCGAGCCCGGCAGCCCGGCCCGCGCCCGCTTCCACTTCGCCGACGGCCGCGGCCCCGACGGCTCCGAGCCGCCCAACAACTGGCACGCCATGTTCGGCGGCCCGGCCTGGAGCCGGGTCACCGAGCCCGACGGCCGCCCCGGTCAGTGGTACCTGCACATGTTCACCCCCGAGCAGCCCGACTGGAACTGGCGCACCCCCAAGGTGCCCGCCGAGTTCGACCGGGTCCTCCGTTTCTGGCTGGACCGGGGCGTCGACGGCTTCCGCATCGACGTCGCCGCCGGTCTGTTCAAGCACCCGGACCTGCCCGACTCCCCGGACCCCGAGGCCGACGCCCGCACCCGCGACTCGGTCAACCCGCTCGCCTGGAACCAGCCCGAGGTGCACGACGTGTGGCGGCACTGGCGGGCGGTCTGCGAGGAGTACACGGCACGCGACGGCCGCGAACGCCTCCTCGTCGGCGAGGTCTCGGTCCCCACCGCACGTGAACACGCCCGCTACGTCCGCCCGGACGAGCTGCACCAGGCCTTCTTCTTCGACCTGCTGAGCGCGCCCTGGAGCGCCGACGCCTTCCGCAAGGTCGTCTCCGAGGCCATGCAGGACATCGCCGGCACGGGCTCGACGGTCACCTGGGTCCTCAACAACCACGACCAGGTCCGCACCGTCACCCGCTACGGCGAGCCCGCCGGGGGCAGCGGACTCGGTACCGCCCGCGCCCGCGCCGCCGCTCTGCTGATGCTGGCGCTGCCCGGCGCCGCGTACATCTACCAGGGCGAGGAACTGGGACTGCCCGAGGTCGTGGACCTGCCCGACGACGTGCTCACCGACCCCATCTTCCGGCGCACCGGCAGCCGCGCCCGGATCCGCGACGGCTGCCGTGTCCCGCTGCCGTGGTCCGGACAGGCGTCGCCGTTCGGCTTCACCTCCGGCACCGAGGGCGCCAAACCGTGGCTGCCGCAGCCGGACTACTTCGCCGAGTACGCCACCGACCGTGCTCTCGCGGACACCCGGTCCTTCTGGCACCTGTACCGCGACGGCCTCCAACTCCGTTCAGCACTACCGCAATTGGGCGAGGGAACGCTGCGCTGGCTGGACTCCCCGCCCGGCGTCCTCGCCTTCGCCCGCGGCGACGGACTCGTCTGCGCCGTCAACTTCGGTACGGCGCCCACCCCGGCGCCGGTCTCCGGCACACCCCTGCTGTCCAGCGGTCCCTGCCCGGCCGGCGTCCTGCCCGGCTCCACCTCGGCCTGGTGGCTCAGCGACCTCTGACTGCCGTCGACTTCCCACTCTCCGAGAGGACATCAACGATGATGCGACGACGTACGACCCTCCTCACCGGCTGCACCGCCCTCGCCCTGACGTTCGGCGCCACCGCCTGCGGCTCGGGTGACCCGGTCGCGGCGGGCGGCGGTGACAAGGCCCTCGGCGGCCAGACCGTCACCGTCGCCGGCGTCTGGTCCGGGAGCGAGCAGAAGAACTTCCAGAAGGTGCTGGACGCGTTCGCCGAGAAGACCGGCGCGAAGACCCAGTTCGTGTCCACCGGCGACAACGTCTCCACCGTCGTCGGCAGCAAGATCGAGGGCGGCAACGCCCCCGACGTGGTGATGGTCCCGCAGGTGGGCGTGCTCCAGCAGTTCGCCGGGAACGGCTGGCTCAGGCCGCTGTCCGGCACCACCGAGAAGGCGGTCGACACGAACTTCGCCCCCGTCTGGAAGACGTACGGCAGCGTCGACGGCACCCTCTACGGCCTCTACTTCAAGGCCGCCCACAAGTCGACCGTGTGGTACAGCCCTGACGCCCTCGCCCAGGCGGGGGTCGAGCCGCCGACCACCTACGACGACCTGCTGAAGGCCGGACACACCGTCTCCGACTCCGGGCTGGCCGCCTTCTCGGTCGCCGGGCAGGACGGTTGGACCCTCACCGACTGGTTCGAGAACATCTACCTCTCCCAGGCCGGACCCGAGAAGTACGACGCCCTCGCCGCCCACGAGCTGAAGTGGACCGACCCCTCCGTGGTGCAGGCGCTCACCACCCTCGGCAAGCTGTTCAAGGACAAGCAGCTGCTGGCGGGCGGCCAGAAGGGCGCCCTGAACACCGACTTCCCGGGCTCCGTGGAGAAGGTGTTCGGACCGAAGCCCGAAGCGGGCATGGTCTACGAGGGCGACTTCGTCGCCGGCGTCGCCAAGGACCAGTTCGGCAGGGCGATCGGCAAGGACGCCGACTTCTTCCCGTTCCCGGCGGTCGGCGGCGGCGAGGCGCCCGTCGTCAGCGGCGGCGACGCGGCGGTCGTCCTCAAGGACGGCAAGAACGCCAAGGGGGGCATGGCCCTCCTGGAGTACCTGGCCACCCCCGAGGCCGCCGCCGTGTGGGCGAAGGCGGGCGGCTTCCTGTCCCCGAACAAGAAGCTCGACCTCGCCTCCTACGGCGACGACGTCACGCGCGCCACCGCCAAGTCCCTCGTCGACGCCGGGGACTCGGTCCGCTTCGACATGTCCGACCAGGCGCCGGCCGCGTTCGGCGGCACGAAGGGCGCGGGGGAGTGGAAACTGCTCCAGGACTTCCTGCGCGACCCGTCCGACCCGAAGGCGACGGCGGCCGCGCTGGAGACCGCGGCGGCCAAGGCCTACAAGGGCTGACCGGCGATGACCGCGACCCTGGTCAAAGAGGCGGCCGCACCGCCCGTCGGCGTCGCCGACCGCGCGCGGCGCCTGCGCCGGCGGGGAAGGATCGTCGCCCTGCTGTTCGCCCTCCCCGCGCTGCTCCTGCTGGGCGCCCTCGTCGTCTACCCGGTGCTGTTCTCGATCGGCCGCAGCTTCTTCGACGCGTCCGGTACCCGGTTCGTCGGCGGCGAGAACTACACCGAGATGTTCCGCGACCCCGCCACCGTCAGGGCCGTACGCAACACGGCGATCTGGGTCGTCGTGGCGCCCGCCCTGCTCACCGGCCTCGGCCTGATCCTCGCCGTGCTGGTGGAGAAGGTGCGCTGGGCCACCGCCTTCAAGCTGCTGTTGTTCATGCCGATGGCGGTGTCCTTTCTCGCGGCCGGCATCATCTTCCGCCTCGCCTACGACGAGGACCCCGACAAGGGCGTCCTGAACGCCGCCGCCGTCTCCGTCCACGACGTCTTCGAGGACACGTCCGCGTACCCGACGGCGCGGGCCCGCGACGGCCAGGGCCTCACCCGGGCGGCGGACGGTTCGTACCGGACCGACGCGAGCGCCTCTCCGGGCGACCTGGTGACGCTCCCTCTGGTCGGCGTCCCGCCGAAGGACCTGCCCGACGGCACCCGGCCCGCGTACCAGGCCGCCGGCCGCACGGCCGCGCCGGACGAACTGCGGGGCGTCGTCTACCTCGACTTCACGCCCGGCGGGGGAGGAAAGGCCGGCGAGATCGACCGGCGGGAGAGCGGGCTGCCGCGGATGAAGGTCGAGGCGGTCCGCGACGGACGCACGGCCGCGACCACCACCACGGCCTCCGACGGCTCCTTCCGCTTCACCGGACTCGACGCGGGCTCGTACGCCATGCGCCTCCCGGCGTCCAACTTCGCGCCGCCCTACGACGGGATCTCCTGGCTCGGGCCCGCGCTGGTCACCCCCGCGATCATCGGGGCGTACCTGTGGATCTGGACCGGCTTCGCCATGGTGCTGATCGGCGCCGGGCTCTCCACACTGCCGCGGGACGCGCTGGAGGCGGCCCGCATGGACGGCGCCAACGAGTGGCAGATCTTCCGCCGGATCACCGTCCCGCTGCTGGCGCCCGTCCTCACCGTCGTCTTCGTGACCCTGGTGATCAACGTGATGAAGGTCTTCGACCTCGTCTACATCATCGCGCCCGGACCGGTGCAGCAGGACGCCACCGTTCTGGCGACACAGATGTGGCTGGTGTCGTTCGGCGGCGGCAACAACCAGGGGCTCGGCAGCGCCCTCGGCGTACTGCTCCTGCTGCTCGTCGTCCCGGCGATGGTCTTCAACGTCCGCCGCTTCCGAAGGAGTCAGCGATGAACGCGGTACGACGCGGCCTCGGCAACGGCCTCGTGCAGGCCGTCCTCGTGGTGATCGGGCTCGTCTGGGTCACCCCGCTCGCCGGACTCTTCCTGTCCTCGCTGCGGTCGGCCGAGGACACCGCCCAGGGCGGCTGGTGGACGGTCTTCGCCAGTCCCGGCCAACTGTCCTTCGACAACTACTCCGAATTGCTGGGGAACGCCGGGATGACCCAGGCGTTCTGGAACACCGTCCTGATCTCGGTCCCGACCACCGTCCTGGTCGTGGTCCTCGCGGCGCTCGCCGGATACGCCTTCGCCTGGCTCGACTTCCCCGGACGCGAGGCCGTCTTCCTGGGCGTGGTCGCGCTGTTGGTGGTGCCCGTGCAGATCGGGCTGCTGCCGGTCGCCAAACTCTTCGGCCGGCTCGGCCTGTTCGGGACGATCCCGGGCGTCGTCCTCTTCCACGTGGCGTACGGCCTGCCGTTCGCGGTCTTCCTGCTGCGCAACTACTTCGTCGAGATACCGAAGGAGATGCTGGAGGCGGCCCGGATGGACGGCGGCAGCGAATGGCGGATCTTCACCCGCCTGGTCCTCCCGGTGGGCAGGCCGGCCCTCGCCAGCCTGGCCATCTTCCAGTTCCTGTGGGTGTGGAACGACATGCTGGTCGCGCTGCTCTTCGCCGACGGCTCCTCACAGCCACTGACCGTGCAACTCCAGTCGCAGATACGCCAGTTCGGAAGCAACATCGACGTACTGGCGCCGGGGGCCTTCCTGTCCCTGGTGGTGCCGGTGGCCGTGTTCTTCGCGTTCCAGCGGCACTTCGTGCAGGGGGTGATGGCCGGCTCGGTGAAGTGAGCGGCCCACGAGCGAGGACGGCGGGCCGGGAAGCCCGCCGCCCTCGCTCGTCTCACGGCGAAGCCGGCGGATACAGCGAGCGCGGCAGCTGCGACGCCGCCGCCGAGTCCAGCAGCCACAGGGTGCGGGAGCGGCCCCGGGCACCCGCGGCCGGGGCCTGGATCTCGCCCGCCCCGGACAGGGCGATGGCCGCCGCCTGCGCCTTGTCCTCGCCGGCCGCCAGCAGCCACACCTCACGTGCCGCCCGGATCGCCGGGAGGGTGAGGGTGGTGCGGGTCGGCGGCGGCTTGGGCGCGCCACGCACGCCGACCACCGTTCGCTCGGTCTCCCGGACGGCCGGCAACTCGGGGAAGAGCGAGGCCACATGCGTGTCCGGACCGACGCCCAGCATCAGGACGTCGAAGGTGGGCACGAACGCGCCCGCGGCGTCAGCCGCTGACTTCATCGTCTCCGGACCGGCCGCTCGTGCCAGCTCCTCCGCGTAGCCGGCCGCGGCCGCCTCGACGTCGGAGCCGTAGGGGCCGTCCGACGCGGGCATGGCGTGCACGCGCTTCGGGTCCAGGGGCACGGAGTCCAGCAGGGCCTCGCGGGCCTGCGTGACATTGCGGTCCGGGTCGCCCTCCGGCAGGAACCGCTCGTCGCCCCACCACAGGTCGAGCCGGCCCCAGTCCACGGCGTCGCGGGCGGGCGCCGCCGCCAGCGCGGCCAGCAGACCGTTGCCGTTGCGGCCACCCGTCAGGACCACGGACGCATGACCCTGGGAGGCCTGCGCGTCCACGATCTTCGTGATGAGACGGGCCGCGGCGGCCTGGGCCATCAGGTCCTTGTCCCGGTGCACGACGAGCTGAGGCGTACTCACTTCGCGGCCGCCTTCTTCACCGGGGCCTGCGCCGTCGATTCCTTCGCGGGAGCTTTCGCAGCCGCTTCGACGGGAGTGGGAACCGCGACCGGTTCTCCTTCGGCTTCTCCTTTGGCCACGGCTTCCGGAGCGTCGGTCGAAGCCCGCGGAGCGTCGGCGGAGCCCTGACCGCTCCTGCCGGCCGAGGAGTTCAAGCGCTCCACCCCGAACCGCAGCGCCGAGGCGTACGTGTCGTCCGGGTCGAGCCGCCGCAGCTCCTCCGCGATCAGCTCCGCCGTCTCGCGGCGCTTGAGCGCCACCGCACGATCGGGCTGGCCCTCGATGGACAGCGTGGCCAGCGAGCCGTCGGCCCGGTCCAGCACGATCGGGCCGCAGTCCGTGGACAGCCGGACCGCCGTGAGACCCGGCCCGCCGGACAGCGAGCGCTGGACGGGCACACCCAGCCGGTCGCCGAGCCACATCGCCAGCAGCTCGCAGCTCGGGTTGAACTCCTCGCCCTCCACCTCGACCGACTCGACCTCGCAGGTGACCTGGTCGAGGGCCGCGGCCAGCATCGAACGCCAAGGGGTGATGCGGGTCCACGACAGGTCGGTGTCGCCGGGGGTGTAGGTCTCGGAGCGGGCCGTGAGATCCCGTACCGGCTGCTCGGCGGCGTAGGTGTCGGTGACGCGGCGCTGGGCCAGCGCGCCGAGCGGGTCGGCGGCCGGGTCGAGCGGGGCGTTCACCGGCCACCAGACGACGACGGGGGCGTCCGGCAGCAGCAGCGGCAGCACCACCGACTGCGCGTGGTCGGCCACCTCGCCGTACAGCCGCAGCACGACCGTCTCGCCGGTGCCCGCGTCCGCGCCCACCCGCACCTCGGCGTCCAGGCGGGACTGGGTCCGGTCGCGCGGGGAGCGGGAGACGCGCTTGACGACCACGAGCGTGCGCGAGGGGTGCTCGCGCGAGGCGTCGCCCGCGGCCTTCAGCGCGTCGTACGCGTTCTCCTCGTCCGTGACGATGACCAGGGTGAGCACCATGCCCACGGCCGGCGTGCCGATGGCCCGGCGGGCCATCACCAGCGCCTTGTTGATCTTGCTGGACGTGGTGTCCGTCAGGTCTGTCTTCATGGCCGGCGCCAGCTCCGTCCGTCTCGCTCGAGCATCTCGTCCGCCTCGACGGGTCCCCACGTACCGGACTGGTACTGGGCGGGCTTGCCGTGCGCGTCCCAGTACTGCTCGATCGGGTCGAGGATCTTCCAGGACAGCTCGACCTCCTCGGTGCGCGGGAAGAGGTTCGAGTCGCCGAGCAGCACGTCCAGGAGAAGGCGCTCGTACGCCTCCGGGCTGGACTCCGTGAAGGACTCGCCGTACGCGAAGTCCATCGACACGTCCCGGATCTCCATGGAGGTGCCGGGAACCTTGGAGCCGAAGCGGACGGTGACGCCCTCGTCGGGCTGGACCCGGATGACGATCGCGTTCTTGCCCAGCTCCTCCGTCGCCGTGTGGTCGAAGGGCGAGTGCGGGGCGCCCTGGAAGACGACCGCGATCTCGGTGACGCGGCGGCCGAGGCGCTTGCCCGCGCGCAGGTAGAAGGGGACGCCCGCCCAGCGGCGGTTGTCCACCTCCAGCTTGATGGCCGCGTAGGTGTCGGTCTTCGACGCGGGGTCGATGCCCTCCTCCTGGAGGTAGCCGACCGCCTTCTCGCCGCCCTGCCAGCCGGCCCCGTACTGAGCGCGCACGGTGTCGCGCCCCAGGTCCTTCGGCAGCCGGACGGCACCGAGCACCTTGGTCTTCTCCGCGGCGAGCGCGTCCGCGTCGAAGGAGGCGGGCTCCTCCATCGCGGTCAGCGCCATCAGCTGGAGGAGGTGGTTCTGGATCACGTCACGGGCGGCGCCGATGCCGTCGTAGTAGCCGGCCCGGCCGCCGATGCCGATGTCCTCGGCCATCGTGATCTGGACGTGGTCCACGAAGGACCGGTTCCAGATCGGCTCGAACATCGTGTTGGCGAAGCGCAGCGCCAGGATGTTCTGGACGGTCTCCTTGCCCAGGTAGTGGTCGATGCGGAAGACCTGGTCCGGGGCGAAGACCTCCTCGACCGTCGCGTTCAGCTCCTCGGCCGACTTCAGGTCGTGGCCGAACGGCTTCTCGATGACCGCGCGCCGCCACGACCCCTTGGACTGGTCGGCCAGCTGGTGCTTCTTCAGCTGCTGGATGACCACGGGGAAGGCGCCCGGGGGCACCGACAGGTAGAAGGCGAAATTGCCGCCCGTTCCCTGTGCCTTGTCGAGTTCCTCGATCGTCGAGCGCAGCCGCTCGAAGGCGTCGTCGTCGTCGAAGGTGCCCTGCACGAAGCGCATGCCCTGGATGAGCTGCTGCCAGACCTCCTCGCGGAAGGGGGTGCGGGCGTGCTCCTTCACCGCGTCGTGGACCTCCTGCGCGAAGTCCTCGTTGGCCCATTCACGGCGCGCGAACCCGACCAGCGCGAAGCCCGGCGGCAACAGGCCCCGGTTGGCGAGGTCGTACACCGCGGGCATCAGCTTTTTACGTGACAAATCGCCCGTGACACCAAAGATGACCAGGCCCGACGGCCCCGCGATACGCGGGAGCCGTCGGTCTGCGGGGTCACGCAGCGGATTGCTGCTCGACAAGTTCTCAGCCCTCCGAAGGGGCGAGGCGCTGGAGTTCCGCCTCGGTCGACTTGAGCAGGTCGTTCCAGGACGCCTCGAACTTCTCGACGCCCTCGTCTTCCAGCAGCTGCACCACGTCGTCGTACGAGATCCCGAGCTTCTCGACGGCGTCGAGGTCGGCGCGGGCCTGCTCGTAGGTGCCGGCCACGGCGTTGCCGGTGACCTCGCCGTGGTCCTCGGTGGCGAACAGGGTCGCCTCCGGCATGGTGTTCACCGTGTTCGGCGCCACCAGGTCGACGACGTACATCGTGTCCCGGTACGCCGGGTCCTTCACGCCGGTGGAGGCCCACAGCGGACGCTGCTTGTTGGCACCCGCCTTCTCCAGCGCGCTCCAGCGGTCACCCGCGAAGACCTCCTCGTACGCCTGGTAGGCGAGCCGGGCGTTGGCGACGCCGGCCTTGCCGCGGGCGGCCTTGGCCTCGTCGGTGCCGAGCGCGTCGAGCCGCTTGTCGATCTCGGTGTCCACGCGCGACACGAAGAAGGACGCCACGGAGTGGATCTTCGACAGGTCCAGGCCGCGCTCCTTGGCCTTCTCCAGTCCGGCCAGGTAGGCGTCCATGACCTGGCGGTAACGCTCGAGGGAGAAGATCAGCGTGACGTTGACGCTGATGCCGAGGCCGATGACCTCGGTGATGGCCGGCAGGCCGCCCATCGTGGCCGGGATCTTGATCAGCGTGTTGGGGCGGTCGACCAGCCAGGCCAGCTGCTTGGCCTCGGCGACCGTCGCCTTGGTGTCGTGGGCCAGCCGCGGGTCGACCTCGATGGACACCCGGCCGTCCTGACCGCCGGTGGCGTCGAAGACCGGGCGCAGGATGTCGGCGGCGTCGCGGACGTCCGCCGTCGTGATCATGCGGATGGCCTCTTCGACGGTGACCTTGCGGGCGGCGAGGTCGGAGACCTGCTGGTCGTAGCCGTCGCCCTGCGAGATCGCCTTCTGGAAGATCGACGGGTTGGTGGTGACGCCCACGACGTGCTGCTGGTCGATCAGTTCGGTGAGGTTGCCGGACGTGATCCGCTTGCGCGACAGGTCGTCCAGCCAGATCGCGACGCCCTCCTCGGAGAGGCGCTTGAGTGCGTCTGTCATGGAATTACATCTCCTACGTGTCGTATATGGGCGTCAGCGCTGGGCGGCCGCGAGGGATTCCCGGGCCTTGTCGGCCACGTTCTCGGCGGTGAAGCCGAACTCGCGGAAGAGGACCTTGCCGTCCGCCGAAGCACCGAAGTGCTCCAGGGAAACGATGCGGCCGGCGTCCCCCACGTACTTGTGCCAGGTGAGACCGATGCCCGCCTCGACGGCGACCCGGGCCTTCACCGAGGGCGGCAGCACGCTGTCCCGGTACCCCTGGTCCTGCTCCTCGAACCATTCCACGGAGGGCATCGACACGACCCGCGTCGGCACCCCGTCGGCCTCCAGCTGCTCGCGCGCCTCGACGGCCACGTGCACTTCGGAACCGGTCGCGAGGAGGATCACCTCGGGCGTCCCTGTGGAGGCCTCGAACAGGACGTAGCCGCCCTTGGCCGCGTCCTCGCTGGGCGCGTACGTCGGCACGCCCTGACGGGTGAGGACCAGACCGTGCGGGGCACCCTTGCCGAAGACCTTGGTGTAGCGCTTGAGGATCTCCCGCCAGGCGATCGCGGTCTCGTTGGCGTCCGCGGGACGGACGACGTTCAGGCCGGGGATCGCGCGCAGCGCGGCCAGGTGCTCGACCGGCTGGTGCGTCGGGCCGTCCTCGCCGAGACCGATGGAGTCGTGCGTCCACACGTACGTCACCGGCAGGTGCATCAGGGCCGACAGCCGCACCGCGTTGCGCATGTAGTCGGAGAAGACGAGGAAGGTGCCGCCGTAGACACGGGTGTTGCCGTGCAGCGCGATGCCGTTCATCTCCGCGGCCATGGAGTGCTCGCGGATGCCGAAGTGCACCGTGCGGCCGTAGGGGCTCGCTTCCGGCAGCGGGTTGTCCGCCGGGAGGAACGACGACGTCTTGTCGATCGTCGTGTTGTTGGAGCCCGCCAGGTCGGCCGACCCGCCCCACAGCTCGGGGATGACCGCGCCGAGCGCCTGGAGCACCTTGCCGGACGCGGCACGGGTGGCGACACCCTTGCCCGTCTCGAAGACCGGGATCTTCTCCTCCCAGCCCGCCGGCAGCTCGGTCGCGGCGACGCGGTCGAACTCGGCCGCGCGCTCGGGGTTGTCGTCCCGCCACAGCTGGAAGGACTTCTCCCACTCCGCCTTCGCCTGGGCACCGCGCTCCAGGGCCCGCCGGGTGTGGGTGATGACCTCGTCGGAGACCTCGAAGGACTGCTCCGGGTCGAAGCCCAGGACGCGCTTGGTGGCCGCCACCTCCTCGTCGCCGAGCGCCGAGCCGTGCGCGGCCTCGGTGTTCTGCGCGTTCGGGGCGGGCCAGGCGATGATCGAGCGCATCGCGATGAAGGACGGCCGGTCCGTGACCTGCTTGGCGGCCTCGATCGCGTCGTACAGGGCGTGCGGGTCGAGGTCGCCGTCCGGCTTCGGGGCGACGCGCTGCACGTGCCAGCCGTACGCCTCGTACCGCTTGACGGTGTCCTCGGAGACGGCGGTCTCGGTGTCGCCCTCGATCGAGATGTGGTTGTCGTCCCACAGCAGCACGAGGTTGCCGAGCTTCTGGTGACCGGCCAGCGAGGACGCCTCGGCGGAGATGCCCTCCTGGAGGCAGCCGTCACCGGCGATGCAGAAGACGAAGTGGTCGAAGGGGGACTCGCCCTGCGGGGCCTCCGGGTCGAACAGACCGCGCTCGTAGCGGGCGGCCATCGCCATGCCCACCGCGTTGGCGACACCCTGGCCCAGCGGACCGGTGGTGGTCTCGACACCCACGGTGTGCCCGTACTCCGGGTGACCGGGGGTCTTCGAGCCCCACGTCCTGAAGGACTTCAGATCGTCCAGCTCCAGGCCGAAACCGGCGAGGTACAACTGGGTGTAGAGCGTCAGGGAAGAGTGGCCCGCGGACAGCACGAAGCGGTCGCGGCCGACCCAGTCGGCGTCGGCGGGGTCGTGGCGCATCACCTTCTGGAAGAGGGTGTACGCGGCAGGAGCCAGGCTCATCGCCGTACCGGGATGGCCGTTGCCGACCTTCTGTACGGCGTCGGCGGCCAGGACGCGGGCGGTGTCCACGGCCCGCTGGTCCAACTCGGTCCACTCGAGGTCTGTGGTGGTCGGCTTGGTGCTCACCCTGGGTCAGGGCTCCTCTCCACATGTCGAATACCGGTTGCTTCGGGCGCGCGCCCACCGGCTGCCGGTGACGGGAAAACCACCGGCCGTCGTCGAGCCTACCCCCGTGAGGACGTGCGTTTATTCGAGTCATTCCAGACTGCCGGGCCATCCGGGGATCCGCCTCCCGACCGGCCGAAGTCGCATTCGGCACATGAATACGGAGCCGCTCATCTGACTGCTCAATCGAGCCTCAGTACGAGGAATGAGCGCACCCCCGCAGGAGCGCCGAACGGCCGCTGGGCGACCCCTCCCAACACGACCCCACCCCCGCTGAGGCCGGGGTATGGGCAACGTCTACAGTGGCGTGGTACGCGCGAGCCTTTACCCCGACTTCACACGGGGAGGCTTGCTGGGATGTCTCTGTCAGGGGTGTGCGTGACGGCCGTTGAATCCCGTCCAGCGGGGGCTATCGGGACGAGCCGGAGCCCGAGCCGGCGGCCGGTGGTGGCCCGCGTCATGGCGTTCGTGGCGCTGACCAAGCCGCGGATCATCGAGCTGCTGCTCATCACCACCGTTCCGGTGATGTTCTTGGCGCAGCAAGGAGTGCCGGACCTCGGCCTGGTGCTGCTCACCTGCCTGGGCGGCTACCTCTCCGCGGGCGGCGCCAACGCGCTGAACATGTACATCGACCGCGACATCGACGCTCTGATGGACCGCACCTCGCAGCGTCCGCTGGTCACCGGAATGGTCAGCCCCCGCGAGTGCCTCGCCTTCGGCATCACCCTCGCGATCGCCTCGACGCTCCTGTTCGGCCTGACCGTGAACTGGCTGTCCGCCTGGCTCGCCCTCGGCGCGCTCCTCTTCTACGTCGTCGTCTACACGATGATCCTCAAGCGCCGTACCTCGCAGAACATCGTCTGGGGCGGAATCGCCGGCTGCATGCCGGTCCTCATCGGCTGGTCCGCCGTCACCGACTCCCTCTCGTGGGCGCCGGTCGTCCTCTTCCTCGTCATGTTCTTCTGGACTCCGCCGCACTACTGGCCGCTGTCCATGAAGGTGCGCGAGGACTACGCGCGCGTGGGCGTGCCGATGCTGCCGGTCATCGCCTCCAACAAGGTGGTCGCCAAGCAGATCGTCATCTACAGCTGGGTGATGGTCGTCGTCTCGCTGCTGCTGACCCCGCTCGGCTACACCGGCTGGTTCTACACCACGGTCGCCCTCGCGGCCGGCGGCTGGTGGCTGTGGGAGGCGCACGCCCTCCAGAACCGGGCGAAGGCGGAGGCTGCCGGCGGGAAGCTCAAGGAGATGCGGCTGTTCCACTGGTCCATCACCTACGTCTCGCTGCTGTTCGTGGCGGTCGCGGTGGACCCCTTCCTGCGGTAGCCGACTCCCGGGGCGGCCGGGGTGCGTGGTCAAGGCCACGCACCCCGGCCGTCGCCGTTTGATCTACCCGTCGGTAGCATCCTGGGCATGGCAGACACCAAGCAGGTTGACGAGACCGCGGACGCCAAGCGGGCCGCCAAGGCCGAGCGCACGGCGGCCCGCCTCGCCAAGCGGATCGGCACCTTCTCCAAGGCACACGGCGGCGCCGAGGGCCAGGTCGCCCACCTCGGGGAGCGTGGCGCCCGGATCGTGCTCGTCGGCGAGGACGGCGGCTGGGGCGACCTCGTGGCGCCCAGCGTGGAGATCGCCGCCAAGGCGGTCGAGAAGTCCGGGATCACCGTCCACGAGGACTTCGACGGCGAGTTCGCCGCCAAGGTGACGACCGGGCCCTACGAGTGGAGCCGGATGGCCGGCATCCAGGTCGGCGGACCGCGCAACACCTGAGCAACACCTGACGCCGGGTTCACCCGTTAGGACGTGTGAGGAGTACACCGAGCACACGGTCCAGCCGCGGGAGTCCCGGATGATCGAAACACCGTCCCTGGTGGACCAGTACTGCCACGGCGTCCTGAGAACGGAGCTGGGCCTCGGCACCTTCGAGGCCCAGCTGGCCCGCACCGAGGGCCCGCCCGCGCCCGGCACCACCCTCTTCGACACCCAGACCGGCTTCGCGGTACGCCGCTGGTGCCCCCCGCTGCTCGGCCTGGAACCGCACTGCCCGCCCGCCCGCTATCTCGCCCGGCGCCGCGAACTCGGCGTACCGGAGGCGGGCCGCCGGCTGCTGCGCGGCAGTGGCATCACCACCTACCTCGTCGACACGGGCCTGCCCGGCGACCTCACGGGCCCCGCCGAGATCGCCGCCGCGGGTGACGCCGAGGCCCGCGAGATCGTGCGGCTCGAACTCCTGGCCGAACAGGTCGCCGACACCTCCGGCACCGTGGAGTCCTTCCTCGCCAACCTCGCGGAAGCCGTGCACAGCGCGGCGGTGACCGCCGTGGCCTTCACGTCCGTGGCCGGCGTGCGCCACGGCCTCGCCCTCGCTCCCGAGCCGCCCGGACCGGGGGAGGTCCGCGGCGCGGCGGGCCGCTGGCTCGCCGGGCGCAGGGCCGGCGGGGAACTGAGCGATCCGGTGCTGCTGCGACACCTGCTGTGGATCGCCGTCGCCTCCGGGCGGCCCCTGCAACTGCACGCCGGTCTCGGCGAGCCCGGCCTGCGCGTCGACCGAACCGACCCCGTCCTGCTGACCGACTTCGTCCGCGCCACGGCCGGCCTCGGCACCGACCTGGTCCTGCTGCACGGCTATCCGTACCACCGGCACGCCGCCCACCTCGCGGGCGTCTTCCCGCACGTGTACGCCGACTGCGGTGCCGCCCTCGTCCGCACCGGTGCCCGCGCGGCGACGGTCCTCGCGGAGATCCTGGAGCTGGCCCCCTTCGGCAAGATCCTCTTCTCCAGCGGGGCCCGCGGCCTGCCCGAGCTGCACGTCGTGGGGGCCCAGCTGTTCCGCGAGGCCCTGGGACGGGTGCTGGGCGGCTGGGTGGCGGAGGACGCGTGGTCGCTCACGGACGCCCAGCGGGTCGCGGGGCTGGTCGCGGCGGGGAACGCGCGGCGGGTCTACGGGCTGGAATGAGCGATTCACCCACCCGGTCGGAGCGGGCGGCACCAGACTGGGCGGATGCAGACCGACGTCCTGCTCGACCGCTTCCTCGGCGCCCTGGCGCCCCTCGATCCGCTCGCCGTCTGGGCGCACGGCTCGCTCGCCGGGGGCGACTACCAGGAGGGCCGCAGCGATCTCGACCTGATCGCCGTGCTGCCCGGACCCGTGCGCCCCGGCACGACGTGGCGGGTGGCCGTTCTGCACCAGGGGCTGCGTGCCCATCCGCTCGCGGCCGGCCTGCACTGCACCTACCTGACCCCGGCCACCGCCGCGGACCCCGACCGCCGGCATCCGACCTGGGCGCACCAGCAACTGATGCGCCGCCCGGTCACCCCCGTCACCCGTCGCGAACTGCACGAGTTCGGACGGGTCCTGCGCGGCCGCGCTCCCGACGAGCTGCTGCCCGAGGTCCGCGATCGTGAGCTGGCCGAGTTCGTCGTGTCCGACCAGCGGGACTTCTGGCGGACCGCCGTGAACGAGGCGCACCTGTGGACCCGGGACGTCTGGGTCGACATGGGGCTGGTGACCTTCGCACGGGCGACGGTCACGCTGCGGGAGGGGCGGCTGATCTCCAAGCGCGAGGCACTGGCGGAGCTGCCCGGCCTCGGGGCGCCCGCCGAGATCGTCGAGGACATCCGACGGCGCCGCTACGGCGGGCCCGCTTCCGCACCCTCCTCCGGGTCGGAGGAGGGATGGCGGATGCGCAGGGCCGAGCTGGCGCGCGGCTGGCTGGGACCGGCGATCGACGGCCTGGTGGCGGCATACGCCTGAGTCGGGGGCGTATGCGAGGAGGGTGCGGACGGGTGCCCGGAGCGGAGCGTCAGGCGCGGGTGCCGACCGTCGCCTCCGTCGCGGGGCCCGGCAGGCCGATGCCCGGTTCGGGCCGCTCGCGCAGCGCCAGCAGCACGCGGAGCACCGCGATCCACACCAGCGCCGACCCGAGCATGTGCAGGCCGACCAGGAGCTCCGGAAGGTCCGTGAAGTACTGGACGTACCCGATGACGCCCTGCGCGAGCAGGACCAGGAACAGGTCGCGGGTCCGGTGAAGCGGGCCTTCGGGGGAGTCGACCGCCTTGAGGACGAACCACAGGGCGAAGGTCAACGTCACCACGATCCAGGCCAGCACGGCGTGCGCCTTGCTGACGGTCTCCCAGTCCAGCGGCATCCGTTCGACCTCGCTGGAGTCGCCCGCATGCGGGCCCGCGCCGGTCACCACCGTGCCCACC
The DNA here is from genome assembly GCF_055577115.1 of Streptomyces sp. NPDC033216. Lineage (NCBI taxonomy): Bacteria > Bacillati > Actinomycetota > Actinomycetes > Kitasatosporales > Streptomycetaceae > Streptomyces > Streptomyces sp. NPDC033216. The sequence goes on from NZ_JBVIQK010000017.1 coordinate 21,549, forward strand.
AGGATCAGCAGGACCGTGGCCGCGACCAGGGCCCAGACGAGCTGCCGGACGGACCCGCCGACCAGCGGGCGGGCCTCCGTGTCGGCCTCCCGCGCGCGCTGCCACATGACCACGGCGATCGCGATCAGCGCCGACGTCGCCACGAAGTGCGCCGCGACCGTGTACGGGTTGAGGCCGACCAGGACCACAATGCCGCCCAGCACGGCGTTGCTCATGACCACCCAGAACTGGGCCCAGCCCAGGCGGGTGAGGCCGCGCCGGTACGGCTTCTGCGAGCGGGCGGCGATGATCGCCCAGCCCACCGCGGCGCACAGCACGTACGTCAGCATGCGGTTGCCGAACTCGATGGCGCCGTGGAAGCCCATCGCGCCGGTCGTGGTGAGCGAGTCGTCGGTGCACTTCGGCCAGGTCGGGCAGCCGAGACCGGAGCCGGTGAGGCGTACGGCACCGCCGGTGACCACGATGACCACGGCCATCACGAGCGCGGTGAGGGCCGCCCGCTGAACCGTCCGAGGGGCGGGGGTCCAGCGTTCGGCGATGAAGGCGAGGGGGTTGCGCACGGCTGCTACGGCGTCGGCGCGGGTCACGTTCGGCACGCCGTCCATCGTAAGGGCCCGCTTGTGCACGCTTTCACGAGGGTCCCGGGACCGGGTCATTCCCAGCGGAAGAAACGGCCGGCGGCGGCCAGAGCGGCCACTGCCCACACGGTGAGGATCCCCAGGTCGCCCCACGGCATCCCGGACCCGTGCTGGAGCACGTCCCGCAGGCCGTCCGACAGCGCGGAGATCGGCAGCAGCCCGAGCACGTCCTGGACGCCCGAGGGGAACTCGTCCAGCGGCACGATCACCCCGCCGCCCACCAGCAGCAGCAGGAACACCAGGTTGGCGGCGCCCAGCGTGGCCTCCGCCTTCAGCGTGCCCGCCATCAGCAGACCGAGCCCCGAGAAGGCGGCCGTGCCGAGGACCAGCAGAAGCAGCACGGCGAACGGGTTGCCGTGCGGCGACCAGCCCAGCGCGAAGGCGATCGCCGTCAGCAGGACGACCTGGAGGACCTCCGTGACCAGCACGGCGAGCGTTTTCGCGGTCATCAGTGCCCAGCGGGGGAGCGGGGAGGCCGCCAGCCGCTTGAGGACGCCGTAACGACGCTCGAAGCCCGTCGCGATGGCCTGCCCCGTGAACGCCGTCGACATCACGGCGAGCGCGAGGATGCCCGGGGTCAGGAAGTCGACCGCCGCACCGGCGCCGGTGTCGATGATGTCCACCGAGCTGAACAGCGCCAGCAGCAGGGTCGGGATCGCGACGGTGAGCAGCAACTGCTCACCGTTGCGCAGGAGCATCCTCGTCTCCAGCGCCGCCTGAGCCCGGATCATGCGGGGCAGAGGCGCGGCCCCCGGCTTCGGCGTGTACGTGCCGGTCGTCGTCATGGGCGCGGCTCCTTGCCTGTCGGTTCGAGGCTGTGTCGTTCCGGGGGGCGACCCCCGGACCGCCGGCCGACCTCGCGGCGTGCTGGGGTCATGAGCGCAGCTCCTTGCCCGTCAGCTCGAGGCTGTGTCGTTCCGGGGGGCGACCCCCGGACCCCCGGCCGATCTCACGGCGTGCTGGGGTCATGAGCGCAGCTCCTTGCCCGTCAGCTCGAGGAAGACGTCCTCGAGGGTGTGCCGCTCCACCGAGATCCGGTCCGGCATCACCCCGTGCTGCGCGCACCACGAGGTCACCGTCGCCAGCATCTGCGGGTCGACCTTGCCGGCGATCCGGTACGAGCCCGGCGTCAGTTCGGCGGCCACGCTGTCTGCGGGCAGCGCCTTGAGCAGGGAGGCCACGTCGAGGCCGGGGCGGCCGCTGAAACGGAGCGTGTTCTCGGCGCCGCCGCGGCACAGCTCCTCGGGGGAGCCCTGGGCGACGACCCTGCCCGCGTCGATGATCGCGACGTCGTCGGCGAGCTGCTCGGCCTCGTCCATGTGGTGGGTGGTCAGGATGACCGAGACCCCGTCCGTGCGCAGGTCCCGGACCAGGTCCCAGGTGGCCCGACGGGCCTGCGGGTCGAGACCGGCGGTCGGCTCGTCGAGGAACACCAGCTCCGGGCGTCCCACCACGGCCATCGCGAGCGCGAGGCGCTGCTGCTGGCCCCCGGACAGGCGCCGGTACGTCGTCCGGCCGCAACCGCCCAGCCCCAGCCGCTCGACGAGCGCGTCCACGTCCAGCGGATGCGCGTGCAGCCTGGCGACGTGCCGGAGCATCTCTTCGGCCCGCGCGCCCGAGTAGACACCTCCGGACTGAAGCATCACACCGATTCGGGGGCGCAGGTCGGCGGCCTGACCCACCGGGTCGAGGCCCAGGACGCGGACGGTGCCGGAGTCCGGCTCCCGGTACCCCTCACACGTCTCGACGGTGGTCGTCTTGCCCGCGCCGTTGGGGCCGAGCACGGCTGTCACGCCGGCCCTGGCCACCAGGTCGAGGCCGTCCACCGCGGTCTTCGTGCCGTACCGCTTCACCAGGGCCTGGACCTGGACCACGGGCTCGCTTCGCATGGGTCCAGAGTCTAGGTTCGCCCGCGGGCGCCCGGACGGGCGGGGGCGAGAAGCGGCCGCCGGCTGGACGGGCCTCAGAGCTCGTCCTCGCGCGAGCGGTGCACCGACAGCCACCGCTGCGCGTAGGCCACCGCGTCCGCCACCGGGAACAGCCGGGCCTCGGCCGCTCCCACCCCCCCCCCGCGCAGGACGGGACGGTCACGTTCGAAGTCGTGGCCCAGCTCGTCGAAGCGGTGCGCGTCGATCGACACCTCCGTCACCACCTCCCAGCCCGCCGGCCCCGGCCGCCCCACCCGCACCAGCGGCGCCGCTACGCGGTACTCGGCCAGGTGGAAGCTGGTGCACGTGTCGTAACCGGCGCCCAGCAGGAGCACCCGGGCGCCGAGGGCCTCCAGGCGGGCCAGCGGGCTCCGCTCGCCGAGCCGGCAGTCTCGGGCATGTCCCCCGGTCACCTCCGCCGCGCGCGGGCCGAGCGCGGCGAACGAGGTCCGGGGGTGGGCGCTGCGCAGGGCGCCCGGCCAGGTCCTTACGGTCTCCGGGAACCACGCCGACCCCGTGGGTGGGGGTGACGAGGGGGTCGTAGGCGGGCAGGGCGGCCCGGATGGTGTCCCACCAGGCCTGGGGTACGGGCGGGTCTGCCCAGTCGGCCGGGTCAGAGAGGTCGCCGGACTGGGCGGGGACCACCAGGGTGCCGTCCGGGCCGAGCGTGTCGAGCAGTCCTCGCGCCACCGCGACGGCCCCTCGCGCACCCAGCCGAGAGAGCTGAGGGAGGAGTGGACGAGGACGATTTCGCCGGGTTCGACCCCTGGCGCGCGCGGCTCGGTCGCAAGGGTGTTCCGGGTGGCAAGTGGGCCGATGGGAGGGGGTGCGGGCATGGTCCGGGAGTCTCGCGGATCGGCCCTGCCGACGTGATCGGGTTGATCGATCAAAGATCGTTCGCGCAGGTCAGATTAGGTATACCTAAGTGACGCAGGGCACCGAGCGGTGATCTGGGCGCGGCTTGCCTGCTCCTGCGGAATTACGCAACAATGGCGTTGTGAAAAACGTCGGCGAGGCTCGGGTGACCCCCGCGGGGTCCCCCCAGGAAGAGCTGGCGACCGGTGAGCGCTCCACGCGCAACCGCGTCGCGCGCTCCATCCTGGACCACGGGCCGTCGACCGTCGCCGAGCTGGCCGGACGGCTGGGGCTCACCCAGGCGGCCGTACGCCGGCATCTGGACGCACTGGTCGCCGACGCCGTCGTGGCGGCACGCGAGCAGCGGGTGTACGGGGCGCGGACGCGCGGACGTCCCGCGAAGGTCTTCGCCCTCACCGACTGCGGCCGCGACGCCTTCGACCAGTCCTACGACAAGCTCGCCGCGGACGCCCTGCGCTTCATTCAGGAGCGGTTCGGCGGGAACGAGGCCGTCGTCGCCTTCGCGCGCGCCCGGATCGCCGAACAGGCCGCCGGGTACCGTGAGGCGATCGAGGCCGCCGCCCCCGAACAGCGCACCCAAGCCCTGGCCAAGGCCCTGAGCGCCGACGGGTACGCTGCTACGGCGCGCAGCGCACCGGTCGGCGAGCAACTGTGCCAGCACCACTGCCCCGTCGCCCACGTCGCGGAGAAGTTCCCTCAGCTCTGCGAAGCGGAGACCGAGATCTTCTCCCAGCTGCTCGGAACGCACGTCCAGCGACTGGCGACCATCGCGCACGGTGACGGCGTCTGCACGACGTTCATCCCCAAGGTTTCCCACAACACCGATATGGCATCTGCAAGCACGGCCGGGAGGAACCCCGCATGACTCTCCCCACGGAGACTGCCCACCCCGAACTCGAGGGCCTGGGTAAGTACGAATACGGCTGGGCCGACTCCGACACGGCCGGCGCCTCTGCCAAGCGCGGCATCAACGAGGACGTCGTCCGCGACATCTCGGCGAAGAAGAACGAGCCGGAGTGGATGACTAAGCTCCGTCTCAAGGGCCTGCGCCTGTTCGAGAAGAAGCCCATGCCGAACTGGGGCTCGGACCTGTCGGGCATCGACTTCGACAACATCAAGTACTTCGTGCGTTCCACGGAGAAGCAGGCGGAGTCCTGGGAGGACCTGCCCGAGGACATCAAGAACACGTACGACAAGCTCGGCATCCCCGAGGCGGAGAAGCAGCGCCTCGTCGCCGGTGTCGCGGCCCAGTACGAGTCCGAGGTCGTCTACCACCAGATCCGCGAGGACCTGGAGGAGCAGGGCGTCATCTTCCTCGACACCGACACCGCGCTGAAGGAGCACCCGGAGCTCTTCAAGGAGTACTTCGGCACCGTCATCCCGGTCGGTGACAACAAGTTCGCCTCCCTGAACACCGCCGTCTGGTCGGGCGGCTCCTTCATCTACGTGCCGCCGGGCGTGCACGTCGAGATCCCGCTCCAGGCCTACTTCCGCATCAACACGGAGAACATGGGTCAGTTCGAGCGGACGCTGATCATCGTCGACGAGGGTGCCTACGTGCACTACGTCGAGGGATGCACGGCGCCGATCTACAAGTCGGACTCCCTGCACTCCGCGGTCGTCGAGATCATCGTCAAGAAGAACGCCCGCTGCCGTTACACGACCATCCAGAACTGGTCGAACAACGTCTACAACCTGGTCACCAAGCGCGCCGTCGCCTACGAGGGCGCGACCATGGAGTGGATCGACGGCAACATCGGCTCCAAGGTGACGATGAAGTACCCGGCCGTCTACCTGATGGGCGAGCACGCCAAGGGCGAGACCCTGTCCATCGCCTTCGCGGGCGAGGGCCAGCACCAGGACGCCGGCTCCAAGATGGTCCACATGGCGCCGAACACCTCGTCCAACATCGTGTCGAAGTCCGTCGCCCGCGGTGGCGGCCGTACCTCCTACCGTGGTCTGGTGGAGATCGGCGAGGGCGCCCACGGCTCCAAGTCCAACGTGCTGTGCGACGCGCTGCTCGTGGACACGATCTCCCGCTCCGACACGTACCCGTACGTGGACGTCCGCGAGGACGACGTGTCCATGGGGCACGAGGCGACCGTCTCCAAGGTCTCCGAGGACCAGCTCTTCTATCTGATGAGCCGTGGTCTGAGCGAGTTCGAGGCGATGGCCATGATCGTGCGCGGCTTCGTGGAGCCCATCGCCAAGGAGCTCCCGATGGAGTACGCGCTGGAACTCAACCGGCTGATCGAGCTGCAGATGGAAGGCGCGGTCGGTTAAGACCGCCCCCGGACAGCCAGCGAATTTCTGACGTAGGAAGAGAGCAGACCGACAGCCATGGCTGAGGCTCAGAACGCCCCCACCCTCAACTCCATCCAGGCGGGGGGTCGCCCACCCGCGGGCTCCACCACCGCCGGCCAGATCGCGGTGGCCGCCGAGTCCACCGTCGCCACGCGCATGAGCGCACCCGCGTCCTTCGACGTGGCGGACTTCCCGGTCCCGCACGGCCGCGAGGAGGAGTGGCGGTTCACCCCGCTGGAGCGGCTGCGCGGTCTGCACGACGGCACCGCGGTCGCCACCGGCGACGGTGTGAGGATCGACATCCAGGCCCCCGAGGGCGTCGCCGTCGAGACCGTCGGCCGCGACGACGCGCGCCTCGGCAGGGCGGGCACCCCGGTGGACCGTGTGGCCGCCCAGGCCTACTCGGCGTTCGAGAAGGCCGGTGTCGTCACCGTCCCCAAGGAGACGGTCCTCACCGAACCGATCCGCATCGCCGTGCACGGCGAGGGCGGGGTCTCCTTCGGCCATCAGGTGATCGAGCTGGGCGCCTTCGCCGAGGCGGTCGTCGTCATCGACCACACCGGTGACGCCGTGCTGGCCGCCAACGTCGACTACATCCTCGGGGACGGCGCCAAGCTGACCGTCGTCTCCGTGCAGGACTGGGACGACAAGGCCGTGCACGTGGCCCAGCACAACGCGCTGATCGGCCGCGACGCCACCTTCAAGTCGTTCGTGGTGACCTTCGGCGGGGACCTCGTACGGCTGCACCCGCGCGTCGCCTACGCCGGCACCGGCGGCGAGGCCGAGCTGTTCGGCCTGTACTTCACCGACGCGGGCCAGCACCAGGAGCACCGTCTCCTCGTCGACCACAACACCCCGCACTGCAAGTCGAACGTCGCCTACAAGGGAGCCCTCCAGGGCGACGGCGCGCACGCGGTGTGGATCGGCGACGTGCTGATCGAGGCCAAGGCCGAGGGCACCGACACCTACGAGATGAACCGCAACCTGGTTCTCACCGACGGCGCCCGCGTCGACTCCGTGCCCAACCTCGAGATCGAGACCGGTGAGATCGTCGGCGCCGGGCACGCCTCGGCGACCGGCCGCTTCGACGACGAGCAGCTGTTCTACCTGATGGCCCGCGGCATCCCCGCCGACGACGCCCGCCGTCTGGTGGTCCGCGGCTTCTTCGCCGAGCTGGTGCAGCAGATCGGTGTCGACGACATCGAAGAGCGTCTCCTCGTGAAGATCGACGAAGAGCTGGAGGCCACGGTCTGATGGCCTTCGTACGCGCCTGTGGGCTGAGTGAGCTGGAGGAGGACACCCCGAAGCGGGTGGAACTCGACGGCACGCCGGTCTCGGTCGTGCAGACCGAGGGGGAGGTGTTCGCCATCCACGACATCTGCTCCCACGCGAACGTCTCGCTCTCGGAGGGCGAGGTGGAGGACTGCCAGATCGAGTGCTGGCTGCACGGCTCCGCGTTCGACCTCCGCACCGGCAAGCCGTCCGGTCTTCCCGCGACGCGCCCCGTCCCCGTATACCCCGTAAAGATCGAAGGGGACGACGTGCTCGTCTCCCTCACCCAGGAGTCCTGAGGCACCCATGGCAACGCTTGAAATCCGAGACCTGCACGTCACCGTCGAGGCCGACAACGCCACGAAGGAGATCCTCAAGGGTGTCGACCTGACCGTGAAGCAGGGCGAGACGCACGCCATCATGGGCCCCAACGGCTCGGGCAAGTCCACCCTCGCCTACTCGCTCGCGGGTCACCCCAAGTACACGATCACCGGGGGCACCGTCACCCTCGACGGCGAGGACGTCCTGGAGATGTCCGTCGACGAGCGGGCCCGCGCCGGCCTGTTCCTCGCGATGCAGTACCCCGTCGAGGTCCCCGGCGTCTCGGTCTCCAACTTCCTGCGCACCTCCGCCACCGCCATCCGCGGCGAGGCCCCCAAGCTGCGCACCTGGGTGAAGGAGGTCCGGGAGGCCATGGAGCGCCTCCACATGGACCCGGCCTTCGCCGAGCGCAACGTCAACGAGGGTTTCTCCGGCGGTGAGAAGAAGCGCCACGAGATCCTCCAGCTGGAGCTGCTCAGGCCGAAGGTCGCGATCCTCGACGAGACGGACTCCGGCCTGGACGTCGACGCCCTGCGCGTCGTCTCCGAGGGGGTGAACCGCGTCCGCGAGAGCGGTGAGGTCGGCACCCTGCTGATCACGCACTACACGCGCATCCTGCGCTACATCAAGCCCGACTACGTGCATGTCTTCTCCGGCGGCCGGATCGTCGAGTCCGGCGGCGCCGAGCTGGCCGACAAGCTGGAGAACGAGGGCTACGAGGTCTACGCGAAGCACGACGGAGCCGACACGAAGGGTGGCGCATCAGCGTGACGCAGCTGCCGGGCCTCCTCGACACCGAGGCGATCCGCAAGGACTTCCCCATCCTGGACCGTGTGGTCCACGACGACCGGAAGCTCGTGTACCTGGACAACGCGGCGACCTCGCAGAAGCCGCGCCAGGTGCTGGACGCCCTCAACGAGTACTACGAGCGGTACAACGCCAACGTCCACCGCGGTGTGCATGTGCTCGCCGAGGAGGCCACGGCGCTGTACGAGGGCGCGCGTGACAAGGTGGCCGAGTTCATCAACGCGCCCAGCCGTGACGAGGTGATCTTCACCAAGAACGCCTCGGAGTCGCTGAACCTGGTCGCGAACATGCTGGGCTGGGCCGACGAGCCCTACCGCGTGGACTCCGAGACCGAGATCGTCATCACCGAGATGGAGCACCACTCCAACATCGTGCCGTGGCAGCTGCTGTCGCAGCGCACCGGCGCGAAGCTGAAGTGGTTCGGTCTCACCGACGACGGCCGCCTCGACCTGTCCAACATCGACGAGATCATCACCGAGAAGACGAAGATCGTCTCCTTCGTGCTGGTGTCGAACATCCTGGGCACGGTCAACCCGGTCGAGGCGATCGTGCGCCGCGCCCAGGAGGTCGGCGCGCTGGTGTGCATCGACGCCTCGCAGGCCGCGCCGCACATGCCGATGGACGTCCAGGCCCTCCAGGCCGACTTCGTGGCCTTCACCGGTCACAAGATGTGCGGTCCGACCGGCATCGGCGTCCTGTGGGGCCGCCAGGAGCTGCTGGAGGACCTGCCCCCGTTCCTGGGCGGCGGCGAGATGATCGAGACGGTGTCGATGCACTCCTCGACCTACGCGCCCGCCCCCCACAAGTTCGAGGCGGGTACCCCGCCGGTCGCGCAGGCGGTCGGTCTGGGCGCGGCGATCGACTACCTGTCCGCGATCGGCATGGACAAGATCCTCGCCCATGAGCACGCCATCACCGAGTACGCGGTGAAGCGGCTCGGCGAGGTCCCCGACCTGCGGATCATCGGCCCGGCCACGGCCGAGGACCGCGGCGCCGCGATCTCCTTCACGCTCGGCGACATCCACCCGCACGACGTGGGCCAGGTCCTCGACGAGCAGGGCATCGCGGTCCGTGTCGGACACCACTGCGCGCGCCCGGTCTGCCTGCGCTACGGAATTCCCGCGACCACGCGAGCGTCGTTCTATCTGTACTCCACGCCTGCCGAGATCGACGCGTTGGTCGAGGGCCTGGAGCACGTACGGAACTTCTTCGGCTGAGGGGCGTGCTGACAAGGTGAAACTGGACTCCATGTACCAGGAAGTCATCCTGGACCACTACAAGAACCCGCACGGGCGGGGCTTGCGGGATGGCGACGCCGAGGTGCACCACGTCAATCCGACGTGCGGCGACGAGATCACCCTGCGTGTGAAGTACGACGGCACGACCGTCTCGGACGTGTCGTACGAGGGCCAGGGCTGCTCCATCAGCCAGGCCTCGGCCTCCGTACTGAACGAGCTCCTCGTCGGCAAGAGCCTGTCCGAGGCGCAGCGGATCCAGGAGACCTTCCTGGAACTGATGCAGTCCAAGGGCCAGGTCGAGCCGGACGACGTGATGGAGGAGGTGCTGGAGGACGCGGTCGCGTTCGCCGGTGTCTCCAAGTACCCGGCACGGGTCAAGTGCGCCCTCCTCAGCTGGATGGCGTGGAAGGACGCGACGGCCCAGGCGCTGGGCGCCGAGGCCGAAAGGAAGACGGCATGAGCGAGACCGTTGAGATGAAGCCGGCCTCCGAGGAGGAAGTGCGCGAGGCGCTGTACGACGTCGTCGACCCCGAGCTGGGCATCGACGTCGTCAACCTCGGGCTGATCTACGGCATCCACATCGACGACGCGAACATCGCGACGATCGACATGACCCTGACCTCCGCGGCCTGCCCGCTGACGGACGTCATCGAGGACCAGGCGAAGTCCGCCACGGACGGCCTGGTCAACGAGTTGCGCATCAACTGGGTCTGGATGCCGCCGTGGGGCCCCGACAAGATCACGGACGACGGGCGCGAGCAGCTTCGCGCGCTCGGCTTCAACGTCTGAGCCCCGACAGGCACCGCAGCACCCCCGTGCGGGAAACGGCGACGTCCGCGAGGACGCCGCCGTTTCCCGTTCTGTCTTCCGCTACTTCCGAGCCAGCCCGTCCACGAGCCGGAAGGCGAAGTCGCCGGCGTACCGGCCGCCGTGCTGATACCGCTCCAGCTTCACCTGGAAGCTCTGGTGGCGCAGGAAGTGCCCCGGATAGTTCACCGACTCCAGCACGACCGCGCCGGAGCCGGCGCCGCGGGGGCAGAAGGTGGCGTCCTGCCGGAACAGCGGGGAGCCGTCGTCACGTTCCGCGCGCAGTACGAAGTCGCGGTGGCGCAGGTGGGTCCCGTCGGAGGCGCGGAACGAGTAGCACGAGCCGCCCGCCAGACCGGTCACCATGGTGAAGGTGGCGTCCTCGCGGAACTCCGGGCCCCCCGCCCCTTCGAGCCGCACCTGTCCGCCGCCCACCCGCCAGTAGCGGTCGGGGTAGTTGACGGACTGCACCGACCGCCGCACGGTCACGGGCTCCGGATCGGAACCGCCCCCGGCAGCCGGGGCCGAGGGAGAGGGCACGGCGGAACCGCGCGGCGAGGGGCTGCCGTCGGGCGACGGCGAGGAAGAGGCGGAGGCCGACGTGGACGGCGAAGCGCTCACCTTCGTGGCCGACGCCGAGGGCGGGCCGCTCACCGAGGGCGAGGCGAACGAGATGAGCCCCGGCGAGGTCTCCCTGTCGGAGACGGTCAGCCCTTCCCGGACGGCTGACCTGTCGTCAGAATGGTTGCCGGTGAGCGAGATGGTGGCGACGCAGGCCACGACGGTGGCGACGGCGAGGGCGCCGGCCAGCCACAGCCGTCGCGTTCCGGGCGCCCGGGAGGTGTCCGGTGCCCAGCCGTTCTCCCAGGGACGCTCCTGGAGAGGCCGGGACTTGTTGTCTGGCATGCGCTGTTCCTCCAGCGGCGCCCGAGTGGGCGAACACGGCTGCGACGGCCCGGTATGTGAACGGTGAAACAGTAGTGGAACGGGTGACTCCCGAGCAGCCGTTTGAGTGAGCGGTTTCTATAACGGTTTCCCAGTGCTGCGCGGGGACCGGAGCGGCCGGCCGCGATCGACCGGGACGGGCCGGGAGCGGACCCCCTCGGGCCCTCGCCCACCCCCCTTCACCGTGCACCCGACCGCCCCTCGCCCGCCCTCTCACCGCCCACGCTTCCACCCTTCTCCGCCCACGCGTCCACCCCCGCACCGCACACTCGACCGTCCCCAGCCCGCCACCTGAGACACCACCCCGCGGGTTAGCCTCCACCCGCCCCCGCCGGTTAGGTTTCCCTCATGACCGACACGACTCGCACCACCGGCGCCGCGGCCGCCGGCCTCGCCACCCTCGCCGCCGACGGCACCGTTCTCGACACCTGGTTCCCCGCCCCCCGGCTCACCGACGAGGCCGGCCCGTCCGGCACCGAGCGCCTGTCCGCCGAGAAGGCCGCGGAACTGCTCGGCGAGGGAGCGGCCCGGGCGATCGGCCCGGACGTCCGCCGGGGCGTCGAGGTGGTCGCGGTGCGCACGGTCATCAGTTCCCTCGACGACAAGCCGATCGACACGCACGACGCCTACCTGCGCCTGCACCTGCTCTCCCACCGCCTGGTCAGGCCGCACGGCCAGAGCCTGGACGGCATCTTCGGCCTGCTCGCCAACGTCGCCTGGACCTCCCTCGGCCCGGTCGCCGTGGACGACATCGAGAAGGTCCGGCTGAACGCCCGCGCCGAGGGCCTGCACCTCCAGGTGACGTCGATCGACAAGTTCCCGCGCATGACGGACTACGTGGCCCCCAAGGGCGTCCGGATCGCCGACGCGGACCGGGTCCGCCTGGGCGCGCACCTGGCCGAGGGCACGACGGTCATGCACGAGGGCTTCGTCAACTTCAACGCCGGCACGCTCGGCACGTCGATGGTCGAGGGCCGTATCTCGGCGGGCGTCGTCGTGGGCGACGGCTCGGACATCGGCGGCGGTGCCTCCACGATGGGCACGCTTTCCGGCGGCGGCAACGTGATCATCGCCATCGGTGAGCGCTGCCTGATCGGCGCCGAGGCCGGTGTGGGCATCGCCCTGGGCGACGAATGCGTGGTGGAGGCCGGCCTCTACGTCACGGCGGGCACCCGCGTGACGATGCCCGACGGCCAGATCGTCAAGGCCCGCGAACTCTCCGGCGCCTCCAACATCCTGTTCCGCCGCAACTCGGTGACCGGCACGGTGGAGGCCCGCCCGAACAACGCGGTGTGGGGCGGCCTGAACGAGATCCTGCACAGCCACAACTGATCTCGACGCCGGCCCCGGTACCTCTATCCGCCCACGCACGCCGTGTACGCCGCCAGCAGCCCGTCGACCGTGTCGCGGTCGGCGGGCCGCAGCGGTGCCCGGACGGGACCGGCGGGCAGGCCGAGTTCGCCCAGCAGTGCCTTCGCGGTGACGGCGCCGGGAAGCCCCGAGGCCATCATCGACTCGATGAGGTCCATGGCGCGTCGCTGCCGGAGTGCGGCCCCGCCCGTGTCGCCGGTGTCGAACGTGTCGAGGACGGCGCGGAGCCGGCGGGGGACGACGTTCGCGACCGTACTGATGTAGCCGGCCGCACCCACCGCGTACAGCGCGAGGATCTGCTCGTCGCAGCCGGCGTAGTAGGCCAACTCGGTGTTTGACAGCACCTTCTGGGTGCCGAGGAGGTCGTAGGAGCAGTCCTTGACGCCCACGATCCGGGGGTGGTCCGCGAGCCGGATCAGCGTCTCCGGCTCGATGCGGGTGCCGGTGCGGCCCGGGATGTCGTAGAGCAGGACCGGCAGCCCGCAGGCGTCGGCGACCTCGCGGAAGTGGGCCTCCAGGGCATCCTGCGGGGGGCGGCTGTAGTACGGACTGACCACCAGCACCCCGTCGGCACCCGCCTTCTCGGCGGCGAGGGCCAGTTCGACGGTGTGCCGGGTGTCGGCGGTGCCCACGCCCGCCACCAGGGGGACCCGGTCCCCGACCGCCGCCCGCACGGCCCGCACCAGCTCCGCCTTCTCGGCGTCCGTTGTGGTCGGCGACTCGCCCGTCGTACCGGACAGCACGAGCCCGTCGCAGCCCTCCGCCACCAGGTGCGCGGCGAGCCGCTGCGCACCGTCGGGGTCGAGCGCCCCGGACGCGGTGAAGGGCGTGACCATCGCGCAGAGCGCGCGGCCGAAGGGGGCGGCGGAGCAGGCTGCGTTCGTCATGGCAGCAGTGTCGGCCCCGTGATCGTGAAGCTCCACTTAAATCTTCTACGAGGTACGGGTAAGCACCGCTGCGTCGTCGTGCGAGTCCCGCCGCACCGGCGGGGGGTAGGTGTCGGTCGTGCGGGTACTCGTGTCGTCCGAACCGAGAGGAGGCGGAACACGTGACCGGGACCACGCAGACCCGGCCCGTCCATGACGGGCACCGCACGGTCGGAGAACTGGTCGGACAGGCGAGCGAACAGCTCTCCCGGCTCGTCCGGCAGGAGATGGCCCTCGCCAAGCAGGAGCTGGCCGAGAAGGGCCGCCGCGCCGGCCGCGGCGGCGGCATGCTCGGGGCCGCGGGCGCGTTCGCGTACGCCGGCCTGCTCGCCCTCGCCGGGACCGGCGTCGCCGCCCTCTCACTGGTGCTGCCGGTGTGGGCCGCCGCGTTGATCGTGACAGCGGTGCTGTTCGTGATCGCGGCCGTGCTGGGCGTGACCGGCCGCAGCCAGCTGCGGAAGGCGACGCCGCCTACCCCCGAGGCGGCTCTCGGCAGCGTCAAGGCCGATGTCGAGGAGATCAGGGAAAGGGCGCACCGATGACGCACAGGGCGACCGCGGACGGCGCCGCGGAGCTGCGCAGCCAGATTGCGCAGACCAGGAGCCAGCTCGGCATCACGATCGAGGAACTGGCGGCGAAGACGGACCTCCGCGGTCGGGCCAAGGCCCGCGCGGCGGACCTCAAGGACCGCGCGGGCGCGATGACGGTCCAGCTCCGCAGCACGGCGGCCCAGGCGGGCCAGACGGTCCAGGAACGGGCCGGCCGCGCGGGCCACACGGTCCAGGAGAAGGCGAAGGGCGCCGGACACACCGTCCAGGACAAGGGCGCGCACCTCGCGACCGGAGTGCAGGACACGGCGTCCCGCGTGGAACGAAGCGTCCCCGCGTCGCTGCGCCCACCGGTCCGGTTCGTCATGCGGCACCCGTGGCCGGTGCTGATCGTGGCGGCGGCGGGCACGGGGCTCGTGACCGCCGGAGTACTCGGCCGCCGACGAGCCGCACGCTGAGGTGAGGGCCCGGTACCCCCTGCGGGTGTCGGGTCCTTCTCTGTCCGCACCGGGGCCCGACCACGGCGCGACCACCGGACACCCGCTCCGCCCGGACGAAGAAATGTGCGGCCGAGTGCCGGGACGGCGGCCGCCGCGCCCCGGTGGGGGAGGTGCACAGCGGCATCCTCACCGCGACGGGACCATCGGTACGACGGCCCGAACAGGCACACACATTTCTCTCTGCAACCGTGCGCGGGACCAGACGCACTTCGCGCCGCGCCCGGAGGCCTTCAACAGCCGTCGAGGGGCCCGAGGAGTCCAAGAGGCCCCGGACGCGTTCGACGCCGTGGGTGGAGCGCTCGCTCTGGCCGACGATCACCCCCGCCGGCGAGCGGGTGGCGGTCCCCGGCCCCGAGCGGCAACTCGGCGACGCCGTGACGGGCTTGCGCAACGTCCCCTTCGCCGGGCTGCGCACGGACGAGGCGCTCATCCGCTTCCTCGGGCAACCACCGGGTTGCGCCGTCCTCGGCATCGGCGTCCACGACTTCGCCCCGGACGCCGGTGCCGACGACCTGCCCTGACGGCAAGCGCCTACACGGTCACGGCTTGAACCGCAGCACCTGCGGGTCGTGGTCGCTGATCTGGTCGTGGAACTCCGAGTTGATGTGCACGCTGTCGTACTCGAAGTCGCAGCCGCGCCGGATCGACGGGCTGACCAGGATCTGATCGAGGACCTGGCTGTTGCCCTGGTAGACGTACGAGTAACGCTCGCTCCTGGGCAGCGACTTGACCGCCGACCACAGCTCGCCGTCACCCTCGAGAAGCTTCGCGGTGTCGGAGAACTCGAAGTCGTTGATGTCGCCGAGCGCGATGACGTCCGCGTTCTTCTGGGTGTCGAGGATGTCCTTGACGAAGGCGTTGACCAGCGTCGCCTGCTGGTGGCGCTGGATCTCCGAGCTGCGCGGCACCGGCTGGTACTGCGCGGTCAGCCCCTGGTCGCCGCCCTTGGAGTTGAAGTGGTTGGCGATCACGAAGACCGTGCGGCCACGGAAGACGAACTCGCCGACCAGCGGCTTCCGGCTGGAGTTCCAGGCCGCGTTCCCCGGGTCGATCCGGCCCGGGGAGACGGTCAGGGCCGCCTTGCCGCGCACCTCGGTGACGTCGGCCGCGGTGGTGGCGTCGCCGCCCGCGCGGTCGGTGAAGGAGACCCGCTGCGGGTTGAACAGGAACACCTGGCGGATGTTTCCGCCCGGCTCACCGCCGTCGGTGTTGTTCGCCGGGTCGATCGAGCGCCAGTCGTAGCGGGGGCCGCCCGCCGCGACGATCGCGTCGATCAGCTTGGTCACCGTCAGGTCGGCGGCCACCGTGCCGTCGTTCGTCGCACCGTTGTTGTCCTGGATCTCCTCCAGGGACACGATGTCGGGCGACTTCAGGTTGTTCACGATCGCGGCGGCGTGCTCGGCGAAGGTGGCGTCGGACGGGTCGAGGTTCTCGACGTTGTACGTCGCGACCGCCAGCTCGCCGTTCTTCTGCCTCTCCGTCGTCTCCCGCTCCACACCGGCGCTCTCGAGCGCGCCGATCTGGTTGGCGACGACGGTGTAACCGCCGAACTGGTTGTAGTCCAGCGGGCCCGCCGTGGCGCCGGTCAGCTTGTCGCCGACGTTCGCCGCCGGGAAGTCGGCGACCTTGCCGAGCGACTGGATCTGGAGCCGGCCGGTGTTCTGGGCGTCGTAGGAGCCGTAGACCGTGCCGCCGCGGCGGTTGCGGTTCTCCCACGGCTTCACCGTGACCCACAGCTCGGTGTACGGGTCGGAGGCGCCGACCACCCGGACATCGGAGACCTGGACGTTCATGCCCTCCAGGGACTCGTAGTGGTCGAGGGCGTAGGTGCCGGGCCGCAGGGGGAGGGCGTTGATCGAGTTGTTCGCGGCGGCGTCGCCGGCCGGGGCGTACGCCGCCGGCACCGACTTGGCGTCGACGACCGTCGCCGCCGGGACCGCGTTGCCGCCGGAGACCACGGTCACCGTCGGACGGACGATCTCCGTCACGGCCTGGTTGCCGGACGAAGTGCCGCCCGGGACGAACTCCGAGACCGTGCCGGAGACGCTGACCGCGTCCCCGACGGCCACCTTCGGGACCGAGCTGGTGAAGACGAAGACACCCTCACTGGTGGCCGGGTCGGCGTCCGGGTTCGGATCCTGCATCCAGAAGCCTCTGGACGAGCCGTAGGCGCGCACGCCGGTGACGATTCCGGTCACGTCCGTGACCTGCTTGCCGGCGTACGGCGAGACGCGGGTGGTGCCCTGGATGTCGTGGATGCGCGCCGAGTCCGCGTGCGCGGGCGAGGCGACGGCGACGGCCGACGCGGCGGAGCAGACGGCGGCGACGGTGAGCGCGGCGAGGCGCGCGGAAGACCTGCTGGGCAAGGGGTTCCCTCCGGGGACGTGCGTGAGCGCCGGGACGAGGGTGGGACCTGGGGCGCGGATGACGCGCGTAGAAACCAGTGAACACCTGTCCCCCCAACTTCTACGCGCGTCAATCTCCTGCCTGGCCAACCCGGTTGTCAAGGTTTCGGCCATGGACGAGACCTGACCGGAAGATGAACCGGGCGGCATGGGTCGAAACCCGTCTAGGCTGAGTGACCGAGTGGCACCACGCGTCCGAGGAGAACAGCCGATGTCAGACAGCTCCCCCCTGCCGCCGGTGCGGCTGCACCCCGAAGCGGAGCTGGCGCGCGACGCGCTGTCCACGCCGTTGCTCTCCCGGGCCGTCCGCCTCGCCCGCTGGGCCAGACCCGACACCCGCGTCGACGCCGGCGGCGGACTCGTCGACGAGCAGCTGCCGGCCGCAGCCGAACTCCTCGGACTCACCGGCGACGACGCCGCCGCCCACGCCGGCGAGGCCTGGCGGGTCGCCGTGGACACGGGGCTCGTCGAGGTCACCGACGAGGAGGCCGGCACCGTCACCGCGGGCGCGGACCTGCCCCTGCTCACGGGCGGCTCCCCGCACGACGTGCTCGCCGTCTGGCTCGCCGCGCTGGAGGCCGTCCTCGCCGACGCGACCGTGCCCGACCTCGACGACCTGGCCGACGCCCTGGACGAGGGCGGCGAGATCGACTTCTCCCAGCTGGACTGGGACCCGGAGGGCGAGGCCGCCTTCCTCGACGGCGTGCTGGGCAACCTCTACCTGCTCACCGTCACCGAGGACGGCCCCGGCGACGGCCCCGTCCCACTGCCCGCCCTCGCCGCCTCCATGATCGTCCCCGGCGACCTGGGCGAGCCCACCAACGACATGCTGGAGCAGATCTCCGACGCGATGATGCGTCTCGACGATCAGTTCCGACTCCTGGAGCCCATCGGACTGGTCGCCTACCAGCCCGTCGACGAGGCGCTGATGGGCGACCCCGACGAGGAGCCCGCCGCCCCCCTCGACGACACCGACGTCACCCGCTACGGCATGGTCCGCCTCACCCCGCTCGGCCTCTACGGGCTCCGCGCCCGGCTGCTGGAGGCCGGCTTCGACGCTCCCGCCGTCGGCGACCTCGTCGACAAGGGCGCCGACGCCCTCCTCGACGGCAGCGCCGGCTACGGACCGCACGCCGCCCGCGCCGAGACCGAGCAGTGGCTCGACCGGCGCGAGCCCCTCGCCGCCGCCCGCGAACTGCTCGCCGCCGCCCGCGGCTCGGACGAGGGCGCGCCACTGCGACGGCTGCGCTGCCAGCAGGCGTTGTCCCTCGTCGGCGCGCAGGCCGAACCCGCCGTACGGGAAGTCCTCGACGACCCCGAACTCGGCGGGCTCGCCCGGGTCTGGCTGAGTGAGCTGGGCGCCGCCGACGTACCGCCGCCCTCCGAGGACCTGATCTACTGGCTCACCATCGACACCCTCGCCGCCCAGCTGGCCGCCGAGGGCAACTCCGAGGAACTCCAGGCCCTCGTCGAGGGACTCGCGCAGCAGCACGACGGGTTCTTCGCGGCGGCCTGGCGGGTCGGGCACCCGGCCACGGCCGACGTCCTGGAGGCCATGGGACGCCTGCACCCGGACAAGCGCATCGCCAAGGAGGCCCGAAAGGCCGCGTTCAAGGCGCGCTCGCAGCAGGGGGGATGAGACCGGGGGAGCCGTGCGGGCGGGTGCGCGGTCCCTCTGGCCGTTGGGTGGGTGTCTTCCTGGTCGGTCGTGCGTTGAGGCGGGACGGTAGTTCGCCGGGCGCCTGACCGGGCGCCGCTCCCTGTTCAGCCGGTGTTCAGGGGCGGGGGGGACGGTTGCGCCGACCGAGGTCCGCCACCCTCCACGGCACACCAGCGTCTCAGGAGACAACATGTCGCTCACCCGCAGGGACTTCGCCAGAAAATCCGCGGTAACCGGTGCCGGTGTCGCGCTGGCGGGCAGCGTCGGCGCGCTCGCCAGCGCGCCGAACGCCCTCGCGTCCACCGACACCGACAGCGTGGACACCGCGAGCGCGGGGCAGGAGTCGGCGGCGCACCACGGCGGAATCGGCTACGGACCGCTGCTTTCCGACCCGGACGGCATCCTCGCCCTGCCCGCCGGCTTCGACTACCGGATCATCACCTACAGCGGCAGGACCAGGCTGGAGTCGGGCGAGACCACCCCCTCCAACCACGACGGCACGGCCGCCTTCGACGGCCCGCGCGGCACCACCCTGCTCGTCAACAACCACGAGCTGAAGGGCCCGCGCGCCAACTGGAAGTACCCCGTGCCGCTCACCGAGGGCCTCGTGTACGACCCGGCCGCCTCGGGCGGCTGCACGGTCGTCGAGGTCCGTCCCGGCGGCCAGGTCGCCGAGTGGGTGGGCATCGCCGGCACCTCCACCAACTGCGCGGGCGGCAGCACTCCGTGGGGCACCTGGTTGACCTGCGAGGAGAACTCCGACCGGGCCGGTACCAACGGCATGACCAAGGACCACGGCTACGTCTTCGAGGTCGACCCCCGCGACCGGCGCGCCAACCGGGACCCCAAGCCGCTGAAGTTCTTCGGCCGTTACGATCACGAGGCCGTCGTCATCGACCCCAGGCGCGGCCACGCGTACCTCACCGAGGACGCCGCGAACCCCAACGGCCTGTTCTTCCGCTGGACCCCGCCGCGTGGCTTCGAGCACGGCCGCGGCAAGTTCCGCACCCTCGCCGACGACGCCGGCGTCCTCCAGGCGCCCAGGTGCTTCGACTCCGGCGGCCAGTTCGTCGACGACCTCTCCCGCGCCACCAGGACCGGCACGGTGTACGGCGTCGACTGGGTGGACGTACCCGACCGCGACGCCAGGACGGTCGCGGTGCGCAAGCAGTTCGGCGCCGACGCGATCACCCGCGCCCGCAAGCTGGAGGGCATGTGGTGGGGTGACGGCGGCGCGTACATCGTCTCCTCGTACGCCCGTGCCGAGAGCCCCGTCCAGCACGACGGCCAGGTGTGGTTCTACGACCCCAAGCGCCGCACTCTCACCCTGAAGGTCCTCCTCGGCGTCAACCCCGACCCGTCGGCCGACGGCGCCTTCGACGGTCCCGACAACATCACCGTCTCCCCGTACGGCGGCCTGGTCATCGCCGAGGACGGCGAGGGCGTCTCCCACCTGTTCGGCGCCACCGACAGCGGCCGCACCTATCCGATCGCCCGCAACGACCTGAACATCGGCACCGAAGAGGCGCCCGAGTACAGCGAGTTCACCGGCGTCACCTTCTCTCCCGACGGAAAGACCCTGTTCGCCAACATCCAGCAGCCGGGCATCATGCTGGCGATCACGGGGCCGTGGAAGCGGCAGAAGCGCGGCTGATCGGCCGACCGGTCGGCTCGCATCACGCGTGCGGCGCCTCCTGCGGTGGGATTCTCCTGATCCCGAGTGAAACGGTGGAGCATGCGGGCGGCACGAGCCGCCCGCAGAGGTGAGCGGGGATGGTCTCCGTTCGGCCCTCGGTAACATGCGGAGAGAGTCCCCGGTTCGCAAGGAGTTACCAGATGACGCGGGTCAGGCCCATGCGTGCGGACGCTCGCCGCAACTACGAACGGTTGCTGAAGGCGGCGGCGGAGGCCTTCGCCGAGCATGGGGAGGGCGCGTCCCTCGACGACATCGCCAAGCGGGCGGGGGTGGGCTCCGGCACGCTGTACCGGCACTTCCCCACCCGTCGGGCGCTGTTGGAGGCGGCGTACGTCGACCGGATCGAGGCCCTCGCCGTGCGCGCCGACGAACTCGCCGCGCGACTGCCGCCCGGCGAAGCACTGGTGGAGTGGCTGAACGAGCTGTGCGCCGGCACCATCCAGGTGCGCGGCATGAAGGCACTGCTGGGGTCCGCCGTCACCGACAGCAGTATCGCCGCGGTCACCACCTGCGGTACGACCGTGCAGGGCGCGGCGGCCCGGCTGGTGGAGGCGGCGCAGCGGGAGGGGACCCTGCGAGCGGACATCGAGCCCGTGGAGGTGCTGCGGCTGGCGCACGGGGTGTCGACGGCGGCGGAGCTGGCCGACGGGGACGGCGGCAGCATCCGCCGGTACGTGTCGCTGCTGACGGAGGGCTTGAGCGCCGTGCGGTGAGCCGGGAGGGCCGGCGGTCGGCGGTGGGCGCCCCTGTCGTAGGGGCGCCCGCGCGCGTCGAGAGCCGGGCCGACCCGCAGGTCAGAGTGACTGCGCCGCCGGCTTCACCATGTTGCGCACCGTGCGGGCCTTGACGAACTCGCCCATGGCCGTCATCTCCCACTCGCCGGTGAACTGGCGGATCAGTTTGGCCATCATCACGCCGGTCTGCGGCTCGGCGCTGGTCAGGTCGAAGCGGACCAGCTCCTCACCGGTCGCGGCGTCCAGGAGCCGGCAGTACGCCTTGGCGACCTCGGTGAACTTCTGACCCGAGAACGAGTTGACGGTGAAGACCAGGCCGGTGACCTCCTGCGGCAGACGGCCCAGGTCGACCGTGATCACCTCGTCGTCGCCGCCGCCCTCACCGGTGAGGTTGTCGCCGGAGTGCTTGATCGCGCCGTTGACGATCGAGAGCTTGCCGAAGTAGCAGCTGTCGATGTGGTTGCGCTGAGGACCGTAGGCGATCACCGAGGCGTCCAGGTCGATGTCCTTGCCCCGGTACGCCGGCTCCCAGCCGAGCCCCATCTTGACCTGCGACAGCAGCGGGCTGCCGCCCTTCACCAGGGAGACGGTCTGGTTCTTCTGGAGGCTGACCCGGCCCTTGTCCAGGTTGATCTTCCCGGCGCCGGGGGCCGGGGGAGCGGGCGGGGCGGCCATCGGCGGAGCGGACGGGGTGACCGGGGGCTGCGTCGTGGGCATGGGCGGGGCGACCGGCTGGGCCGGGGCGGCGGCCGCGGGCTCCTCCACCGAGACGCCGAAGTCGGTGGCGATGCCGGCCAGCCCGTCGGCGTACCCCTGGCCGACCGCGCGGGCCTTCCAGGCGCCGTTGCGCAGGTAGATCTCCACGACGACCAGGGCCGTCTCGCCGCCCAGCCGCGGAGGCGTGAACGTGGCCAGCACGGTGTTGTCGTCCGCGCCGCGGATCGTGGCCGTCGGCTCGATGCCCTGGAAGGTCTGGCCGGCCGCGTCCGGGCTCGCGGTCACGACGATCTTCTCGATACCCGGGGGCAGCGCGGAGGTGTCGACGATGATCGCGTCCGGGGCTGTGCCGCCGCCGGAGCGGTAGGTCACGCCGGGGCCGGCCGGCTGGTTGTAGAAGATGAAGTCGTCGTCGGAGCGCACCTTGCCGTCGGCGGTGAGCAGCAGGCCCGAAACGTCGAGGCGCACGGGGGCGGCGACGTCCACCGCCACTCGGGCGACGGGGAGAGGGATGTTCGAGCCGGGGGTCATAGCTGTCATGTCGGGTGAACGAGCGAGGCCGTTTTGCCGTTCCCTTACTTTCGCCATTCGAGGAACCCTTACGGCACCACCACGATCTTGCGGCCCACACCGGCCGCGAACTGGTCCAGGGCCTCGGGGTAGCGGGCCAGGGGCAGGCGGTCGCTGATGAAGACCCCGGGGTCGAGCACACCGTTCGCGAACAGCTCCGCCGCGCGCTCGAAGCTGTGCAGCACCGCCATCGACCCCGTGATGGTGATCTCCTGGTTGTAGACGCGGTACGGATCGATGCTCACCCGCGTCGCGTAGTCGGCCACCCCGAACTGGAGGAACGTACCGGCCTTGGCCACCCGCTCCAGTCCGTCCTGGATCGCCGCCGCGTTCCCGGTGGCGTCCACCACCACGTCCCAGCCCTGAGGCCGCTCCAGCTCGTCCGCGTTCGCCGCCGACCCCGAGACCCCCAGCCGACGGGCGGTCTCCAGCCGGTCCGGGTTGACGTCGACCATGTCCACGCTCGCCGCACCCGTGCGCTTGGCCAGCTCCAGCATCATCAGGCCCATCGTCCCCGAGCCGTAGATCAGCACGTGCGCGCCCAGCCTGGAGCGCAGGACGTCGTAACCGCGCACGGCGCACGACAGGGGCTCCACCAGGGCCGCGTCCTCGGTGCGGACGTGCTCGGGCAGCTTGACGCAGTTCGCCGCCGGCGCCACCGCGTACTGGGCCGCGCCGCCGGCCGTCGTCACGCCGATCGCCGCCCAGCGCTCGCAGAGGTTGTTGTGGCCGGCACGGCAGTAACGGCACTCGTAGCAGTACAGGGACGGGTCGACGGCCACCCGGTCTCCCACCGCCACCTCGGTGACCCGGGTGCCGGTCCCTACCACCGTGCCGGCGAACTCGTGGCCCGGCACCACCGGCAGCTCGGGGGCGAACTCGCCCTGGAGGATGTGCAGATCGGTGCCGCACAGTCCGCAGGCGGCGACCTCGACGACGACCTCGCGGGGACCGGGCGTCGGATCCGGGACCTCGGTGACGACGGCGCGGCCCACGGACTCGATGACGGCGGCCTTCATTTCACTGCTCCCAGGGACAGGCCCTGGACCAGTTTGTCCTGGGCGGCGAACCCCGCGGCGAGCACCGGCAGGGAGACGACGAGCGACGCGGCGCACACCTTGGCCAGGAACAGGCCCTGGCTGGTGATGAACCCGGTCAGGAAGACGGGGGCGGTCTCGGCGACGACCCCCGTGAGGACCCGGGCGAACAGCAGCTCGTTCCAGCTGAAGATGAGGCAGATGAGTGCCGTCGCGGCGATGCCGGGCAGGGCGATCGGGGCCACCACGCGGGTGAGGACGGTGGGCAGACGCGCCCCGTCCACCCGTGCCGCCTCGATGACCGCCACCGGCACCTCGGCGAGGAACGACTGCATCATCCACACCGCGATCGGCAGGTTCATCGAGGTGTGGAGCACGACCAGCAGCCAGATGTTGTCGAGCAGGCCGGTGTTCTTCGCGAAGAGGTAGATCGGCAGCAGCCCCGCCACGGCCGGGAGCATCTTCGTCGACAGGAAGAAGAACAGGACGTCCGTCCACTTGCGCACCGGGCGGATCGAGAGGGCGTAGGCAGCCGGGAGGGCCAGCAGCAGCACCAGCAGGGTGGACGCCACCGAGGCCACCGTCGAGTTGATCAGCGCCGGCCAGGGGCTCGCGCCGCCCCCCGTACCGAAGAACTCGCGGTAGCCGTCCACGGTCAGCGAGGCGGTGAGGGAGGGCGGGTTGGTCGCCGCGTCCTCCTCCGAGTGGAAGGAGGTCAGCGCCATCCACGCGATCGGCAGGAAGAAGACGACGCCGGCCAGCCAGGCCAGCAGGCCGAGGCCGGTGCCCTTGCGCCGGGCCGCTACGGTCGGTGCGCTCATGCGCGCGACACCTCCTCCTGGAACAGGGACGACACCACGCGCAGCGCGAAGGTGGCGATGACGATCGAGCCGACGACCACCAGGACGCCCGCGGCCGAGGCCAGGCCGTTCTCGTGGGCCTGGTAGAAGCTCTGGTACACCGTGTAGGGCAGGTTCGCGGTGCCCAGGCCGCCCGACGTGAGGGTGAAGACCGCGTCGAAGTTCTGCACGATGTGGACGGAGCCGAGCAGGGCGCCCAGTTCGAGGTAGCGGCGCAGATGCGGGAGCGTCAGGTGGCGGAAGATCTGCCAGTCGTTCGCCCCGTCCACCCGCGCGGCCTCCGTCTGCTGCTGGTCCCGGCTCTGTAGACCGGCCAGCAGGATCAGCATCATGAACGGTGTCCACTGCCAGACGAGCGAGGCCTCCACCGCGAGCAGCGGGGTGGCGGAGATCCAGTCGGGCTGCGGGCCGCCGACGTAGTGCAACAGGCCGTTCAGCAGGCCGTACTCGGGGTTGTAGAGGACGTGTTTCCACAGCAGGGCCGCCGCCACCGGGACCACCAGGAAGGGCGCGATGAGCAGGGTGCGGACCACGCCCCGGCCGCGGAACCGCCGGTCCAGGAGCAGGGCGAGGGCCAGGCCCAGGACCAGGCTGGCCAGCACGACCGCGACGGTCAGCAGGACCGTCGTCCACACCGAACGGCGCAGGTCGGCGTCGGTCAGCACGTGCCGGTAGTTGTCGAGGCCGGTGAAGCTGCGGGCGTCGGGGTAGAGGGCGTTCCAGTCGAAGAAGGAGATCACCAGCGTGGCCACGAACGGCAGCTGGGTCACGGCGATCATGAAGATCAGAGCGGGCAGCAGCGGGGCACGGGTGGCCCAGGCGCGCAGCCGGGCGGAGGGCCGGCGCCCGGTCCGTACGGGTGGGGTGGCCACGGGGGCCGCGGTCGTGGCGGTCATCGTCCCTCGTACTCCTCGGAGACGCGCTCGGCCAGCTGCTGGGACTTCCTCAGGGCCGACTCGACGGACTGGCGTCCGGCGATGGCCGCGCTGATCTCCTGGGAGACCTTGGTGCCGAGGTCGGTGAACTCGGGGATGCCGACGAACTGGATGCCGGGCGCGGGCCGCGGCTGCACGCCGGGGTCGTGGGGGCGGGCGCCCTCGATGGCCTCCTTCGTCCTGGCCTGGAAGGCGGACGCCTCGGCGCGGTAGGCGGCGTTGGCGTACGTCGAGGCGCGCTTGCCGGCGGGGACGTTCGACCAGCCGATCCGCTCGCCGACCAGTTCCTCGTACTCCTTGCCGGAGGCCCAGGAGACGAACTGCCAGGCCTTGTCGGCGTTGCGGGAGGCCTTCTGGATGCCCCAGGCCCAGGTGTACAGCCAGCCGGAGGTGTCGGTCTTCTCGACGGGGGCGGGGGCGTAGCCGATCCTTCCCTTGACCGGGGAGTTCGCCGCCTCCAGGGAACCGGCGGCGGAGGTGGCGTCGTACCACATGGCGACCTTGCCCTGGGTCATGTTGTTCAGGCACTCGGCGAAGCCGGACTGGGCGGCGCCGGACTGGCCGTGCTCGCGGACCAGGTCGACGTAGAACTCGGTCGCCCTCTCGAACTCGGGGGAGTCGAGGCGTGCCTTCCAGTCCTTGTCGAACCAGGTGCCGCCGAAGGTGTTGACGACGGTGGTGAGGGGGGCCATGACCTCGCCCCAGCCGGGCAGTCCGCGCAGGCAGATGCCCCTCATGCCGGGCTCGGCCCCGTCGGCCTTCGCGGCGAGATCGGCGACCTGGGTCCACGTGGGGCGCTCCGGCATCGTCAGCCCGGCCTTCGCGAAGACGTCCTTGCGGTACATCAGGAAGGACGACTCGCCGTAGAAGGGCTGGCCGTAGAGCCTGCCGTCGTCGGCGGTGAGCGATGCGCGCATCGGGGCGAGGATGTCCCGCTCGTCGTAGGCCGGGTCTTTCGCGACGTAGGAGTCCATCTCGTGCAGCCAGCCGTTGCGGGCGTAGATCGGTATCTCGTAGTTGGACAGGGACGCCACGTCGTACTGGCCCGCCTGGTTGGCGAAGTCCTGGCTGATCTTGTCGCGGACGTCGTTCTCGGGCAGGACGGTGAAGTTGACCTCGATGCCGGTGTCCTTGGTGAAATGGGCGGCGGTGGGTTTCCGCAGCTCGGTCATCTGGGGGTTGTTGACCATGAGGACGTTGAGGGAATCGCCGCCTGATCCGGCCCCGCCGGCTCCGGCCCAGCAGCCGGAGAGCAACGGGGCGACCAGCGTCCCTGCGACGGCCAGGGCGAGCGGGGCTCGCGGCAGCCGTCGTCGGCTCGGGATTCGCATGGATCACTCCTGGACGTATGGGGAGATAGGGGGCGCGTGAGGGTAGAGGGTGCCCTCGGCGGGGCAGTGGGCCGATTCCTCAGACGCGGATGACCTGTGGACCCAGCAAGGAGTAGCGGTGGGCCTCGGGGGCCGGCAGCAGCGTGCTCGTCACGATCGCCTCCAGCGTGCCGACCTCGGCGAACCGGCAGAAGCCGACCGCGCCGAACTTGGTGTGCACGCCGACGAAGACCGTGCGGCGCGCGGCCCGTACCGCCTGCGCCTTGACCTCTCCGACGGCCGGGTCGGGGGTGGTCAGGCCGTGTTCGCGGGAGATGCCGTTGGCGCCGATGTAGGCGAGGTCGACGACGAAGCCGGCGAGCATCTTCGTCGTCCAGTGGTCCACCGTCGCCAGCGTGCCGGGCCGGACCCGGCCGCCCAGCAGCAGGACGGACACGTTGCCCGCCTCCGCGAGGGCGCCCGCGACCGGAAGGGACGCGGTGACCACGGTCAGCGGCCGGTCGCGGGGCAGCGCCTCGGCGATGAGCTGCGGGGTGAAGCCCTCGTCGACGAAGACCGTCTCGGCGTCCCCGAGGAGTCCGGCCGCCGCTCTGGCGATCCGGCGTTTCTCGGGCACGTGACTGGTGGCGCGGAAGGCGAGGGTCGTCTCGAAACCGGCGCTCTCCACCGGGTAGGCGCCGCCGTGCGTGCGCCGCACCAGACCGTGGTCCTCCAGGACGCGCAGATCCCGCCGTACGGTCTCCTTGGCCACGCCCAGTGCGGTGGCGAGCGCGGCCACGTCGACCGAGCCGGTGGCGCGCGCGGCCCGCACGATCTCCCGCCGGCGCTCCTCCGCCGTCCTCGGGATCAACGCCGTCACCTCGCTTCCTGCCCGTTCGGGCCCGGTGGGGCCCATGGGGGAAGTTCTACAGCGGCGGTCGGGCGGTGACCAGGCCTGTCGCGGGCCCCATCCGGCCCGCCTGTGCCCGTTTCCCGTGGGCGCCGCCCGCCGCGGACCTGCGCGGCCGCGACGCCGGGCGGCGGAACGGGCGGCGCGGGTGCCCGGACACGGCTGCGGGCGGGCCCGTTCGGTGCCCGCCCGCCCCCGTCGTGCTCCGCGCGGGTGTCAGTACGGCCAGATCGGCGGGTCGCTGACGAAGTGGCCGCCGAGGTGGGCGTGCGCGATGTTCTCGGGATCCAGCTCTCCCTGCTCGGCGATCAGCTTCTCGGCGTACGGCTCGGAGTCGTCCTGCGGTTCGTAGCCGAGCGCCCGCGCGCTGGTCAGGTCCCACCACAGCCGGGTGTTGGCGGAGGAGCCGTGGACGACCGTGTGGCCGACGTCCTCGGCGGTGAGGGCGGCGTGGAGGAGGCGGGCGCCGTCGGCCGGGCTCATCCACACCGACAGCATCCGCACACTGGTCGGCTCGGGGAAGCAGGAGCCGATACGCACGGACACGGTCTCCAGGCCGTGCTTGTCCCAGTAGAACTGGGCGAGGTCCTCGCCGAAGGCCTTGGACAGGCCGTAGAAGGTGTCCGGGCGGTGCGGGGTCTCGACGGGGATGAGGGGGTCGTCGCCCCGGGGACGGGGGGTGAAGCCCACCGCGTGGTTGGAGGAGGCGAAGACGATGCGTCGCACGCCCTCCTCACGGGCCGCCTCGTACAGGTGGTAGGTGCCGACGATGTTGGCGTCGAGGATCTTGTCGAAGGGGGCTTCCAGGGAGATGCCCGCCAGGTGGATGATCGCGTCGACGCCCCGCACGGCCTCCCGTACGGCGTCCCGGTCGGCGAGGTCGGCGACGATCGCGTCCGGCTCGCCCTCGATCGGGCGCAGGTCCAGCAGGCGCAGTTCGTAGCCGTACGCGGGGAGCAGGTCGCGCATCAGGGTGCCGAGGCCTCCGGCGGCGCCGGTGAGCAGGACGGTGCGCGGAGCGGGCATCCTCGGGTCTCCTTGGGTCGACGGGTGTGGCGAACGAGGTCCATGGCCGTATGTATGGACGTTATTCACATGCGTGGACACGCTAAGGATGTCCCGACGGTTGCGTCAAGTCTCTCGCGGAGCCGGAGAATCCGCCCTTGTCTGGAGGTTTGCGCGCTTGACCGGGGCTCGATGGCCTTCATAGGGTGAGCTTGTTCATGAATGTGGACATCAATCAGAAGAACGTACGCGTCGTCCCCAGGGAGAGCCCGTGACGCCAGCCCCGCTCGCCGCACGTCTGCGCGTCCCCACCGGACCGCTGTTCTTCCCCGTCACCGCCTACGGCCCCGACGGCTCCCTCGACCTCGACACCTTCCGCGCGCACGTCCGCAGGGGGATCGAGGCCGGGGCGGCGGCGGTCTTCGCCTGCTGCGGCACCGGGGAGTTCCACGCGCTCGCCCCCGAGGAGTTCGAGACGTGCGTGCGCGCGGCGGTGGACGAGACGGCGGGACGCGTGCCCGTCGTCGCGGGCGCCGGCTACGGGACCGCGCTCGCGGTGCGTTACGCGCGCCTGGCCCGGGCCGCGGGCGCGGACGGGCTGCTCGCCATGCCGCCGTACCTGGTCGTCGCCGGCCAGGAGGGACTGCTGCGGCACTACCGGGAGGTGGCCGCCGCGACCCCGCTCCCGGTGATCGTCTACCAGCGCGACAACGCCGTCTTCACCCCCGAGACGGTCGTCGAACTGGCACGCACGGACGGGATCATCGGGCTGAAGGACGGGCTCGGTGACCTCGACCTCATGCAGCGCATCGTCAGTGCCGTCCGCACCGAGACCTCCGGCGACTTCCTCTACTTCAACGGCCTGCCGACCGCCGAACAGACCCAGCTCGCCTACGCCGCCATCGGCGTCACCCTCTACTCGTCCGCCGTGTTCTGCTTCGCCCCCGAGATCGCCCTCGCCTTCCACCGGGCGCTCGCCACCGGCGACGAGGCCACCGCGCACCGCCTGCTGGACGGCTTCTACCGCCCCTTCGTCGAACTGCGCGCGCGGGGCCGCGGCTACGCCGTCTCGCTCGTCAAGGCAGGCGTACGGCTGCGCGGTCTCGACGTGGGCGAGGTGCGGCCTCCGCTGCACGAGCCCGGCGCGGACCACGTCAAGCAGCTCGCGCAGCTGATCGAGCGCGGGTACGCGGTGCTGGAGGAGGGCGAGTGAAGGCGTCGGCGTTCGTCTACCCCTGGGACGTCAACGGCGACCCGCGGGCCCCGGGCCGCATCGCCGCCCTCGGCGTCGGGCAGGTCACCCTGGCCGCCGCCTACCACTCCACCCGCGCGCTGACCCCGCGCCACCCCCGCCATCGCATCGTCACCGCCGAACACGCGGCCGTGCTGTACCCGGTGGACGGCCGCTGGGACGGCCGCGCCCTGCGCCCCTGCCCGGCGGGCGACTGGGCCCCTGGCGACGCCTACGGCGAGGCCGCCGCCGCGCTCACGGAGGCCGGTCTGGAGGTGCACAGCTGGGTCGTCCTCGCGCACAACTCCCGCCTGGGCGCCGAGCACCCGGAGACCTCCGTCGTCAACGCGTACGGCGACCGCTACCCGTGGGCCCCGTGCATCGCGCAGCCCGCCACGCGCGCGTATCTCGTCGACCTGGCCGCCGAGGCCGCGGTACGGCCCGGCACGGCCGGCACCGAACTGGAGTCCCTCGGCTGGTACGGCCTCCAGCATCTGCACGCCCACGACAAGACCGGCGGGGTCGGCCTCGGCGAGGCCGGGCAGTACCTGATGTCGCTCTGCTTCTGCCCCTGGTGCCGGACCGGGTACGACAGCCTGGGCCTGGACGCCGAGGGGCTGGCCGCGGCCGTTCGGACCGCGCTGCACCCGGTGTGGCAGGGGCTGCCGGAGGACGGGGGCTGGGCCGGGGTGGAGAAGCTGCTCGGCGCGGAGCCCGCGGCGGCCACACGGGTGTGGCGTGACGCGACCGCCCGCTCGCTCCAGGAGGCGGCGGTCGCGGCCGTCCGCGCCGCGGCACCCGCGGGCTTCCAGGTACTGCTGCACGCCGACCCGGTGTCCTACCACGTGGGCGCCAACCCGGGCGTCGACCCCGCGCACATCCTGTCCGTCGCCGACGGCGTGGTCGTGCCCTGCACGGGCGGCCCCGCCCTGCTGACACCCTTCGCCGAACAGCGCCGCGAGGCGGCCGTGATCGCGGCCAACCTCACCGTCGTCTCCGGCATGGGCGGCAGTCCCGGCACGCTCGGCACGGACGCGGCACGCGCGCGTGAACTGGGCGCCACGGAGATCCGGCTCTATCACGCGGGGCTGGCGTCGGACGCCGACCTGGAGGCGGTCCGCGAGGGACTCGGGGCGCTCTGAGCCGTCAGGACCCCGGATCCGGCGTCGAGCCGGCCCCGCCGCGCCGCTTCCTTGCCGTGCTCGTCCACATGGTCCCCCTCCTCGGCATGTGCCTCCCGCGCGCACTGCGCGCACCGCACCGGCGCCGCCCGCCCCGGCGGGAGGGGGACTACGGACGGCGGAGCTCTTCCGGCGGGCGGAAAGACATCGCACGTCGCCCCGCGATGATGCGGCGCCGCCCCGCCGGTCTCTCCTTCCGGCACGGACGGACGAAATCCGGGCGCGGTGCGCCGACGGCGGTCCGTATTCTTCCCCCATGCCTCTGACCCTCACCGTCCTCGGTACCGCCTCTCCGCACCCCGGGCCGGGGCGGCCCTGTTCCGGGTACCTGGTGCGGGGCGGGGATGCCGAGGTGTGGGTGGACGCGGGGCCCGGGACCTTCGCGGAGTTGCGCAGGCACACCGATCCGCGTCGGCTCGCCGCGATCTGGATCTCCCATCTGCACGCCGATCACAGCGCCGATCTCCTCGCCGCCGCCTACGCCTTCGCCTACGGCGGCATGACTCCGCCGGTTCCGGTCCCGGTGTACGCGCCGCGCGACTGCGCCCGCCGCCTGGCGGGCTTCCTCGGGCGGCCGGACCCACGGTTCCTGGACGGAATCCTCGATTTCAGGCCGCTGTACGACGGTCACACCGTCCGGCACCGGAACCTGCGGCTCACCTCCCGCGCGGTGGTCCACGACACCGAGGCGTACGGGCTGCGTGCGGAGTGCCGGGGCAGCGTCCTCGCCTACTCGGGGGACAGCGGACCGTGCGACGCCCTCACCGAACTCGCGCGGGGCGCGGACCTGTTCCTGTGCGAGGCCGACATCGACGCACATCGCGAAGGCGAACAGCGCGTGCACCTCACCCCGGAGGACGCGGGAGCCTGCGCGAAGGGCGCGCGGGAACTGCTCATCACCCACGTGGGACCCACGCTCACCCGTGAGGCCGCGGCCGGCCGCGCCGCCCTGGTCTTCGGCGGACGGACCGCCGCCGCGCGCGAGGGCGACACGGTCACGATCTGAGAAGCGGTCTCCGCTTCCTTTGTCAGAGGCATTGACGAAACACAGGGCCCCTCCTACGTTCATCCCGTCGTACTTCGTACGTCATATATGAGACGCGATACGCGAGATCAGATACGCGACACCGAGAGGCGCGCATGACCTCTGTGCCCACGCCGATCCCCTCCCGCACGCAGTACGTGCTGGAGGAGATCAAACGCCGCATCCTCACCGGGCGGCTTTCGCCAGGTCAGGCGCTGGTGGAGACCGAGCTGGCCGCGCAGTTCGGGGTCTCCAAGACCCCGGTGCGCGAGGCGCTCAAGACCCTGGCCGGTACCGGACTGGTCGTCATGAGCCAGTACAAGGGCGTCACGGTGCGCATGGTGGACGCGGACATGGCGCGCGAGGTATACGACGTGCGACTGCTCCTCGAACCCGAGGCGCTGAAGCGGGCCGTGAGGCGCGGCGCCTCCCTGGACGCCGCCCGCGCGGCGCTGACCATGGCCGACGAGGCGACCGACACCGCCGAACGCTCCCTGGCCAACCGGGAGTTCCACCGCGCCCTGTATCTGCCGTGCGGCAACCCGCTGCTGGGCCGGATGCTCGACGAGGTCCGTGACCAGGCCGCCCTGGTCTCGGCCGTCGCCTGGGCCGCCTCGCCCTCGTGGGAACGGGAGGCGGGCGAGCACCGCGAGATCCTGCGGCTCGCCCTGGACGGCGACGCCGACGGCGCTGCCCGCGCCCTGCACGCCCACATCGCGTCGTTCGTGCGCAGAGCGTTCCCCGACGCCCAGGCAGAGGAAGGTCAGGAATGAGCAGCGTGGCGTTCGAGACCCAACGTGCGGCGCTGGCCGACGTCGTGGCCATCCCGGTGACCCCCTACGCCGAGGACGGCTCCGTCGACCAGGACGTCCACCGGGCTCTGTCGCGCCGTCTGCTCGACGCCGGGATCAGGACCCTCACCCCCAACGGCAACACCGGCGAGTTCTACGCCCTCACCCCCGAGGAGCGCCGTCTCGTCACGGAGTTGACGATCGACGAGAGCGCGGACCGCGCGGTGATCCTGGTCGGCGTCGGACACGACGTGCCCACCGCCGTCGCCTCCGCCCGGCACGCCCGTGAGCTGGGCGCGGGGATGGTGATGGTCCACCAGCCCGTCCACCCCTATGTCTCGCAGAGCGGCTGGGTCGACTACCACCGTGCCATCGCCGAGTCGGTGCCCGAGCTGGGTGTCGTCCCCTACATCCGCAACGCGCAGCTCGCCGGCGCCCGCCTCGCCGAACTCGCCGACGTCTGCCCGAACGTGATCGGCGTGAAGTACGCCGTCCCCGACGCCGCCCGCTTCGCCGCGTTCGCCCGTGACGCGGGGCTGGAACGGTTCGTCTGGGTGGCCGGGCTCGCCGAACCGTACGCCCCCTCCTACTTCTCCGCGGGGGCCACCGGCTTCACCTCGGGGCTGGTGAACGTCGCCCCGGCCGTCTCCCTGAACATGATCGAGGCGCTCCGGTCCGGCGACTACCCGGCCGCGATGAAGGTCTGGGAGCAGATCCGCCGCTTCGAGGAGCTGCGTGCGGCCAACGGCTCCGCCAACAACGTCACCGTCGTCAAGGAGGCCCTCGCCTCCCTCGGACTGTGCCGCCGCGAGGTCCGCCCGCCGAGCCGTCCGCTGCCCGAGGCGGAGCGCGCCGAGGTCGCCGCCATCGCCGCGGGGTGGTCCATATGACCGAGCCCGTCCGCAGGCGCCCGGAGGACCTGCGCAGCCACCAGTGGTACGGCACGGACGGCCTGCGTTCCTTCAGCCACCGCGCCCGCACCCGCCAGCTCGGCTACCTCCCCGAGGAGCACCTCGGCAAGCCGGTCGTCGCGATCCTCAACACCTGGTCGGACATCAACCCCTGCCATGTGCACCTGCGTGACCGGGCGCAGGCGGTCAAGCGGGGCGTGTGGCAGGCGGGCGGTTTCCCGCTGGAGTTCCCGGTCTCCACCCTGAGCGAGACATTCCAGAAGCCGACCCCCATGCTCTACCGCAACCTGCTGGCGATGGAGACCGAGGAGCTGCTGCGGTCGTACCCGGTGGACGGAGCCGTCCTGATGGGCGGCTGTGACAAGACCACCCCCGCCCTCCTCATGGGCGCCGCCAGCGTCGACCTGCCGGCGGTCTTCGTGCCGGCCGGCCCGATGCTGCCGGGTCACTGGCGCGACGAGGTCCTCGGCTCCGGCACCGACATGTGGAAGTACTGGGACGACAAGCGGGCCGGCCTGATCGGCGACTGCGAGATGGCCGAGCTGGAGAACGGACTCGCCCGCTCGCCCGGTCACTGCATGACGATGGGTACGGCCTCCACGCTGACGGCGGCCGCCGAGGCGCTCGGTGTCACCGTCCCCGGTGCCTCCAGCATCCCGGCGGTGGACTCCGGGCACGACCGGATGGCGGCCAGGGCCGGCATGACGATCGTCGACCTGGTCCACCGGGACCGCAGGCTGTCGGGCATCCTCACGCGCGACGCCTTCGAGGACGCGGTGACGACCGTCCTCGGCCTCGGCGGCTCCACCAACGCGGTCATCCACCTGATCGCCATGGCGGGCCGGGCGGGTGTCGCCCTCACGCTGGACGACTTCGACCGCATCGCCCGCACGGTGCCGGTGCTCGCCAACGTGCGGCCCGGCGGACAGACCTACCTGATGGAGGACTTCCACTTCGCCGGCGGGCTGCCCGGGTTCCTCTCCCGGATCCCCGACCTGCTCCACCTGGAGCGGCCGACCGTGTCGTACGACACGATGCGCGAGCAGCTCACCGGTGCGCGGGTGCACAACGACGACGTCATCCGGCTCCGGGACGACCCGGTCGCCGACGAGGGCGGGGTCGCCGTCCTGCGCGGCAACCTCTGCCCGGACGGCGCGGTCATCAAGCACATCTCCGCCGAGCCGCACCTGCTCAAGCACACCGGCCCCGCGGTCGTCTTCGACGACTACCGGACCATGCAGCGCACCATCAACGACCCGGGCCTCGGCATCACCGCCGACAGTGTCCTGGTCCTGCGCAACGCCGGCCCGAAGGGCGGGCCGGGCATGCCGGAGTACGGCATGCTGCCCATCCCCGACCACCTGCTCCGGCAGGGCGTGCGGGACATGGTCCGTATCTCCGACGCCCGGATGAGCGGGACGAGTTACGGCGCCTGCGTGCTGCACGTGGCGCCCGAGTCGTACGTCGGCGGACCCCTCGCCCTGGTTCGTACGGGCGACTCGATCACCCTCGACGTCGAGGCCCGTGCCCTTCAGCTCAACGTGGACGACGAGGAGTTGGAGCGGCGCCGGGCCGAGTGGACGCCACCGCCCAACCGGTTCGAGCGGGGCTACGGCGCGCTCTACAACCAACAGATCACCCAGGCCGACACCGGCTGCGACTTCGAGTTCCTGGCCCGCCCGGGCACCGTGCGGGACCCGTACGCGGGCTGACCCGCACAGCAGAACCACCCCGCAGACCCCTGCCCGGGGAGAAAGCGCTTCCTGTACGACGCGGGCAAGACCCGAGCACCACGCCAGCACGACGTACGACGACGTACCCAGAAACGGAGAACAGTCATGGCCCAAGCCGCAGCCGTGGCGAAACCGCCCGCGCAAGCCCGGCGGCGCCGTGCCTCCGCCACGCCGCGCAGGCTGCCGTACCTGCTGATCGCGCCGGCGGCCCTGCTCATGCTGGGCTTCATCGCCTACCCGGTCATCAGCGTCTTCTACTACAGCCTTCAGAACTACAACCCCACCAAACCGTGGCGCAACGGCTACGCGGGCTTCGACAACTTCGTCCACGCCTTCACCGACGACCCGGTGTTCTGGGACACGCTGACCTTCAGCGCCAAGTGGGTCTTCGTCGAGGTCGGGCTCCAGCTGCTGTTCGGCCTGGCACTGGCACTCATCGTCAACCAGACCTTCGTTGGCCGCTCGCTCGGCCGCGCCCTGGTCTTCTCCCCGTGGGCCGTCTCCGGCGTGCTGACCTCCGCGATCTGGGTGCTGCTCTACAACTCCCAGACCGGCATCACCCGCTACCTCGCGGACCTGGGCATCGGCAGCTACGGCACCAGCTGGCTGTCGGACACCTCCACGGTGTTCCCGGCCGCGATCGTCGCCGACCTGTGGCGCGGTGTCCCCTTCTTCGCGATCCTCATCCTCGCCGACCTCCAGTCCGTGTCGAAGGACCTGTACGAGGCGGCCGAGGTCGACGGTGCCGGCAAGATCAAGCAGTTCTGGCACATCACACTGCCCCATCTGAAGGACGCGATCGTCCTGTCCACGCTGCTGCGCGCGGTGTGGGAGTTCAACAACGTCGACCTGCTGTACACGCTGACCGGCGGCGGACCCGCGGGCGAGACCACGACGCTCCCCCTCTACATCGCCAACACCTCCGTGGACGCCCACAACTTCGGCTACGCGTCCGCGCTGACCACCGTCGCGTTCGTGATCCTGCTCTTCTGCTCGATGGTCTATCTGCGGCTGAGCAAGTTCGGAAGTGAGGCCAAGTGATCACCAAGGAGGCCACCGAGGTGGCGCCCACGCCCGTGAGCGCCCCCACCGGGTCCGAGCAGCGCCCGCGCCGCGGCGAGAACCGCGCCTGGGACGAGGCCCCGCGCTGGCAGATCTATCTGCCCCTGTCGATCTACCTCGTCTTCACGCTGATCCCCTTCTACTGGATCCTGCTGTTCGCGCTGCGCCCGGCCGGCTCCACCTCACTCGTGCCCTGGCCGATCACCTTCGACCACTTCGAGAAGGTCTGGACGGACCGAAGCTTCGGCACCTACTTCCAGAACAGCCTGCTCGTCGGCGTCGCCACGCTGCTGATGACGACCCTCGTCGCACTGGCCGGCGGCTACGCCCTGGCCCGCTTCGACTTCAAGGTCAAGCGCGCCTTCATGCTGGCCCTGCTCTGTTCCCAGTTCGTGCCCGGCGCGCTGCTCCTGGTCCCGCTGTTCGAGATCTTCGCCGAACTCCAGATGATCAACTCGCTGACCAGTGTGATCATCGCAGAGACGGTGTTCCAGCTGCCGCTGTCGATGATCCTGATCAGCAACTTCATCAAGAACGTGCCGTACTCCCTGGAGGAGGCGGCCTGGGTCGACGGCTGCAACCGCCTGACGGCCTTCCGCATCGTCGTGCTGCCGCTGCTGCGGCCCGGCCTGATCGCCGTCGGTTCCTTCGCCTTCGTGCACTCCTGGAACCACTTCCTGTTCGCCCTGATGTTCCTCAACAACCAGGGCAAGCAGACGATCCCGGTCGGCCTCAACACCCTGATGAGCGCGGACAGCGTCGACCTCGGCGCGCTCGCCGCCGGCGGCATCATCGCGGCCGTCCCGGTGGTGCTGGTGTTCGCCTTCATCCAGAAGTGGCTGATCACCGGTTTCAGCGCGGGGGCGGTGAAGGGATGAGACTCCGTCACATCACCGTCTCCTGGAGCCGGTTCACCGGCCACGACAAGGCGATCCTCATCGGCAACGGCGACACCGTCGCGGGCGACCGCGGCAGGCTGCGGGTCACCCTGCACCACAACGCGTTCGAGTCCATCGTCCAGCGCGCGCCCCGTGTCCGCTTCGGACAGGTGCACCTCTACAACAACCGGTACGAGGTCACCGACGGCCACCGGTACTCCCTCGGCGTGTCGACCGAGTCCGGCATCCACGCCGAGAACAACGCCTTCCACGCCCCCGGCCACATCGAGGTCGCCGACCTGGTCAAGAGCTGGAACGGCACCGCCCTGCACCAGACCGGCACCCTGTTCAACGGGTACCCCGTCGACCTCCTCGCGATCCACAACGCCTACAACGGCGGCAGCGAACGCGACCTCACGGCGGACGTCGGCTGGACACCTACCCTGCACACAGAGATCGACAGCGCCGCGGCGGCCGACCGCGAGGTGGCACGCGGCGCGGGCGCAGGGAGGATCCCGTGAACACCCCCGAACCGGTGAACACCCCCGGACCGATGAGCACCGGCGCCCCCGCGAGCACCGGCCTCCCCGTCGTCCTCGCCGGCGCGCGAGGCCACGGCCGCTGGCACCTGGACAACATCCGCCGGCTCCAGGACCAGGGCATCGTCCACCTCGCGGGCATCTGCGAGCTGACGCCGCTCACCCCCAACGAGATCCCGGAGGGCCTCGGCGCGCCCGAGCAGTCCGCCGACTTCGGCGCGCTGCTGGACTCCACCGGCGCCCGGATCGCCGTCGTCTGCACCCCGATCCCCACCCACACCGACCTGGCCCTGACCGCGGCCCGCAAGGGCGTGCACCTGCTGCTGGAGAAGCCGCCGGCGCCGTCGTACGCGGAGTTCCGCCGGATGGCCGACGGCGTCGCCGAGGCGGGCGTCGTCTGCCAGATCGGTTTCCAGTCGCTGGGCTCGCACGCCGTGCCCGCGGTCCGCCGGATGATCGGCGACGGGGTGATCGGCGAGGTCGCCGGGGTCGGCGGAGCCGGCGCCTGGGCGCGCCCGGAGGCCTACTTCCGGCGCGCGCCCTGGGCCGGGAAGCGGCGGCTGAACGGCGTCGACGTGATCGACGGCGCCCTCACCAACCCGCTCGCCCACGCCGTCGCCACCGCCCTCGCGCTGGCCGGCGTCACCCGCGCCGAGGACGTCACCGGCATCGAGACGGAGCTGGCGCACGCCAACGCCATCGAGTCCGACGACACCTCCTGCGTCCGGGTGACCACCGCCGCCGGACGCCCGGTCGTCGTCGCCGCCACCCTGTGCGCCGAGGACCCCGGCGACCCGTACGTCGTCGTCCACGGCAGCCAGGGCCGGATCACCTTCTGGTACAAGCAGGACCGCGTCCTGCTCCAGCGCGCCGGCCACGGCCCCGAGGAGTTCGAGTACGGCCGCACCGACCTGTTGGAGAACCTCGTCGAGCACCTCGCCCACGGCGCCGACCTGCTGGTCCCGCCGGCCGCCACCGAGGCGTTCATGCGGGTCGTCGAGGCGATCCGGGTCGCCCCCGACCCGCTCGAGCTGCCCGACGAGGCCTGGCACCGGCTTCCCGGCGAGGACCGCCGGGTCGTCCCCGGTGTCGACGATCTGGTCGCGTCCGCCGCCGACACCCTCGCCCTCTTCTCCGAACTGGGCGCCGCCTGGGCGTCCCCGACCGCGCATCCGAAAGAGGTGAGCACCTGATGGCACAGGCACCCGACGCCCCCGTCGCGCTGCGTGTCGCGGGCCGCCCGGTCGGCCGCTACGTCACCCGGCCCGAGCTGCCCGCCCGGCTCTCCCCGCGCCCCTTCCTGCACCCTGTCACCACCCTGGCCGGTACGGCGGTCACCGAACTGAGCCCCGCCGACCACACCCACCACCTCGGCGTCGGTGTCGCCGTTCCCGACGTCGAGGGACACAACTTCTGGGGCGGCCGCACCTACGTCCGCGACCAGGGTCCGACCGAACTCGACAACCACGGCACCCAGCGGCACACCGGCTTCGCACTGTGCGACCCCGACGGGTTCGTGGAGGAGCTTCGCTGGACGGCCGCCGGAACCGAGCTGCTGCGCGAGCGCCGTACGGTCGCGGCCACCGCACTCACCGGCACCGCCTGGGCGCTGGACTTCACCTTCTCCCTCACCAACGCCAGCGCGGACCCGGTGACCATCGGCAGCCCGGCGACGAACGGGCGCCCCGGCGCGGCCTACGGCGGCTTCTTCTGGCGTGCCCGCAAGGAGGACCGTGCCCCCGACGTGTTCACCGCCGACGCCGAGGGCGAGGCGGAGGTGCACGGCGGGCGCGCCGACTGGCTCGCTCTGACCGGCACCGGATGGAGCCTGGTGTTCGCGGGCGCCACGGACGCCACCCGTCGCGACCCCTGGTTCGTGCGTACCACCGAGTACCCGGGCGTCGGTTCCTCGCTCGCGTCCGCCGAGCGGCTCACGATCGCGCCGGGCGACACCGCCGTGCGCCGCGTCGTCACCGTCGTCGCCGACGGCCGTCTCGGCCGCGACGAGGCGGCCACCCTCGTCCGGAAGGCGGTCACCCAGTGACACCAGGCGGAGCAGCGACCGACGAAGCAGTGACCGAGGAAACGTACGAGAACCCGATCCTGGACGCCGACTGGTCCGACCCGGACGTGGTGCGCGTCGGCGACGACTTCTACCTCACCGCCTCCAGCTTCGGGCGCGCCCCCGGCCTGCCGCTGCTGCACTCACGCGACCTGGTCAACTGGACCCTGGTCGGGCACGCCCTCGAACGCCTGGAACCGGTGGCGGAGTTCCGGTCCCCTCGGCACGACTGCGGGGTCTGGGCGCCCTCGCTGCGCCACCACGACGACCGCTTCTGGATCTTCTGGGGCGATCCCGACCAGGGCATATTCCAGGTCAACGCTCCCGAGATCAGAGGCCCCTGGACGCGTCCGCACCTGGTGAAGGGGGGCAAGGGCCTGATCGACCCCTGCCCCCTGTGGGACGAGGAGACCGGCGAGGCCTACCTGGTCCACGCCTGGGCGAAGTCCCGCTCCGGGGTGAAGAACCGCCTCACCGGCCACCGCATGCACCCCGACGGCACCTCGCTCCTCGACGACGGCAAGCTGATCGTCGACGGGGACCGCATCCCCGGCTGGTTCACCCTCGAGGGTCCCAAGCTGTACAAGCACGACGGCTGGTTCTGGATCCTCGCCCCGGCCGGGGGAGTGGACACCGGCTGGCAGGGCGCCTTCCGCGCCCGGGACTTCTTCGGCCCCTACGAGGAGAAGATCGTCCTGGAGCAGAAGGACACCGACGTCAACGGCCCCCACCAGGGCGGCTGGGTGCGCACCCCGTCGGGGGAGGACTGGTTCCTGCACTTCCAGCAGCGCGGCGCCTACGGCAGGGTCGTGCACCTCCAGCCCATGCGCTGGGGTGATGAGGGCACTTCCCGCTCGGGCGAAGCCGGGAGCGGGGGAGGCTGGCCGGTGATCGGAGACCAGGGTGCTCCCGTCGCCGTGCACCGCAGGCCCGATCTGCCGCCGCAGCCGGCCGCGGCGCCCGCCACCGACGACGACTTCCCCGGCGGGCGCTTCGGAAGGCAATGGCAGTGGACGGCCAACCCGCAGGACGGCTGGGCCACCCAGCACGCCGGCGACGGACTGCGCCTCGCCTGCGTCCGCACGGCCGACGCGCACGACCTGCGCAAGCTGCCCCACGTGCTCACCCAGCGGCTGCCCGGTATCCCGTCGGCCGTCGAGGTGGAGCTGGAGCTGCACGGTGAGGAGCCCGGCGCGCGGGCCGGACTCGCGGTGCTCGGGGACGCCTTCGCCTGGATCGGACTGCAACGCGGCACCGACGGCACGGTCCACCTCGTGCACCGCTTCGCCGAGGCCGTCGCCGAGGGGGAACGGGACGCCGCCCACCCACGGCCCGCCCCGCACGGCAGGGTCCGCCTGCGCGTCGAGATCGGTGCCGGCGCCCGCTGCCGTTTCGCCCACGACCTCGGCGACGGCCCGCGGTACTCGGGCCCCGTCTTCGCCGCCACCCCCTGGCGCTGGGTCGGCGCACTGCTCGGCCTGTTCGCCCTCGCCCCCGACGGGCCGGGAAGGGCCGGGGCGGCCACGTTCACCCGCTTCAGGATCAGCACCCTCTAACCCACCCCCGTCATGAGCCTGTTGGGAGCCGCAATGACGCACTTCCCTAGCAAGCGCTTGTCGAGACCCGGCGTCGTCCTGGCCGCCGTGTCCGGCCTGGTCGCCGCGCTGGGCCTCGGCGCGGTCGGCGAGGCGCACTCCGCGTCGGCCACGGCCACGGCCACCGCCGCCGAGCCCCGCTGGTCCGACCGGGCCCACGGCTTCGCCTCCCTGGCCGGAGGCACCACCGGCGGGGCCGGCGGCAAGGTCGTCACGGTCACCGACCAGGCCTCCCTCGCCGCGTACGCCGCGGCGGAGGAGCCGTACGTCATCCGGATCGCCGGATCGATCGCGGTCGATCCGTTCGGCGCGGACATCGCCGTCGCCTCCGACAAGACACTGATCGGCGTCGGTGACACCGGCGAGGTCGTGCACGGGGAACTGCACCTGGCTCCCGGCACCCACAACGTGATCATCCGCAACCTGACGATCCGCGACTCCGCGGTCGAGGGCGACTGGGACTGCAAGGACACCGACTTCGACGGCATCCAGATGGACACCGTCGACCACGTGTGGGTGGACCACAACCGCTTCTCGAACATCTGCGACGGACAGCTCGACGTCCGCAAGGACAGCGAGTACATCACCGTCTCCTACAACCGGTTCGAGAACAACAACAAGACGTTCGGACTCGGCTGGACCACCGACGTCAGGACGCAGATCACCGTCGACCACAACCTGTTCGCCAACACCAAACAGCGCAACCCGTCCGTCGACAACGCCGCCTACGCCCACCTCTACAACAACTACCTGACGGCGCAGGCCGATCCGGGCGACCCGGTGTGGACGTACGGGAACTGGTCACGGGGCCGGACGAGGATGGTCATCGAGAACAGCTACTACCGGGACGTCCAGCACCCCTACCAGGCGGACGCCACCGCCCAGTTGGTGCAGCGCGGGTCGATCCTGAGGAACACCTCGGGCCGGCACGACGAGTGGGGCGCCGCCTTCGAGCCGCGTGGCTTCTACGCCTACCGGCTGGACCCGGCGGCGGCCGTGCCCGCGCTGGTCACGAGGTTCTCCGGACCGCAGAAGCGGGTCGGCGGCGCGGTGACGCTCCGCGTGCCGGGTGACTACCCGACCGTCCAGGCGGCCGTGGACGCCGTGCCCGAGGGCAACTCCGTCCCCGTCACCGTCGCCGTCGCTCCGGGCACCTACCGCGAGAAGGTGTTCATCCCGGCGGGCAGGCCGAACATCTTGTTGCAGGGCACTGGACAGGACCGCTCCGACACCGTCATCGTCTACGACACGCCTGCGGCGTACGGGGGTTCGACGGGCAGCGCCACGGTCCGGATCGCGGCCCACGACGTCACCGCCCGTCACCTCACGTTCAGCAACGACTTCGACGAGGCCGCGCACGAGCTGAACGGCGAGCAGGCGCTGGCGGTGAAGACGACCGGCGACCGGATCGTCTTCGAGGACACGGCCTTCCTGGGCAACCAGGACACGCTGATGACGGACAGCCCCAAGCTGGACGTGACCAGCCGGGTCTACATCCGTGACTCCTACATCGAGGGCGACGTCGACTTCGTCTACGGACGGGCGACCACCGTCGTCGAGCGGTCCGTGATCCGGGCCCTCAGCCGCGGGTCGGACACCAACAACGGCTACATCACGGCCGCCTCCACCTGGACGGGCAACCCGTACGGGTTCCTGATCACCGGGTCCAGGATCGTGAGCGACGCGCCGGCCGGGACCTTCCACCTCGGACGGCCCTGGCACCCGGGCGGTGAACCCGCCGCGGTCGCCCAGGTGTTGATCCGCGACACCGCGCTGCCCGCCGCGGTCAAGGCCGCCCCGTGGACCGACATGAGCGGCTTCTCGTGGCGGGACGCGCGGTTCGCCGAGTACCGGAACCACGGACCGGGTGCGGCGGTGACCGCGGACCGGCCGCAGATGAGCGACACCGAGGCGCGGACACACACCGTCGCCGACTACCTCAGGGGCACCGACGACTGGGCTCCCCACGCCCGCCGCTGACCTCGCGCCCCCCACAGACCCGCACAGTCCGTTGGATCCAGAAGAGAAGAAGAAGAGAGCCGACCAATGAAGATCAGCATCCACAGAAGCAGGCGCGCCGCCACGGCCGTAGCCCTGGGGGCCGCGCTCGCCCTGACCGCCACCGCCTGCGGTGACGACGGCAGCGGCGCCGGCGGGGACAAGGGGTCCGACGGCAGCGGCAAGGGCAAGATCGTCTTCTGGGACAACAACGGCGGTGTCCGCACCGACATCTGGAAGGAGGTCATCGCCGACTTCGAGAAGGCCAACCCGGACATCGACGTCGAGTACGTCGGCATCGCCTCCACCGAGTACGGGTCCAAGGTCGACACCGCCATCCAGGGCGGCGGCCTGCCGGACGTCGGCGGTGTCGGCGCGTCGATGGCGGCCGGGATCGCGGCGCAGGACGCGTTGGAGCCCCTGGACGACCGTCTCGCCAAGTCCTCCCTCAACGGCAAGCTCAACGCGTCCATGGTCGAGTCGCTGAAGTCCGCCGGCGGCGGCGACGCGCTGTACTCGATCCCCACCTCCGCCAACAACGGTGTCCTCTATTACCGCACCGACCTGTTCAAGGCGGCGGGGCTGGCCGAGCCGACCACCTGGGACGCGTTCTACACGGCGGCGGAGAAGCTGACGGACACGGGCAAGAACCAGTTCGGGTACACCATCCGCGGTGGCGCCGGATCCATCGCGCAGGCCCTGGACGCGATGTACGGGCAGAGCGGGATCACCTCGTTCTGGGACGGTGACAAGACCACCGTCAACGACCCGAAGAACGTCGAGGCGCTGGAGAAGTACGCCGCCCTCTACAAGAAGGTCACCCCCGCCGCCGACCTCAACAACGACTTCACCAAGATGGTCGCCCAGTGGGACTCGGGCACCATCGGCATGCTGAACCACAACCTTGGCTCCTACCAGGACCACGTGAAGGCGCTCGGCGTCGACAAGTTCCGGGGTGTTCCGCAGCCGATCGGCTCCTCCGGCAAGCGGGTCCAGGTGTCCAACCCGGTCGACGGGCTCGGCCTGTTCAAGAGCTCGAAGAAC
This sequence comes from Streptomyces sp. NPDC033216, assembly GCF_055577115.1. Lineage (NCBI taxonomy): Bacteria > Bacillati > Actinomycetota > Actinomycetes > Kitasatosporales > Streptomycetaceae > Streptomyces > Streptomyces sp. NPDC033216. Next base: position 65,918 of record NZ_JBVIQK010000017.1, read on the forward strand.
AAGGACGCCGCCTGGAAGTTCATCGAGTTCGCCACCTCGCAGGCGGAGAACTCGAAGTTCAACGAGTCGGCGGGGCAGGTGCCGTCGAACATCGGGGCGGCGAAGGACGCGTGGATCTCCAAGGCCGAGCCGACGAAGCTGGCCGCCCAGGCACTGTCCGACGGGTCCACGACGATCGTGCAGCTGCCGTACTACCTCCCGGACTGGGGCACCATCTCCAAGTCCGACAACGAGCCCAACTTCCAGAAGGTCCTGCTGGGCAAGCTCAGCGCGAAGGACTTCCTGGACACCTTCGCGGAGCAGCTGAACACGGCGCAGGCGGAGTGGAAGGAACAGAAGGGCTAGGACCTCGGATCGTGGCGGCCGGCCGCGCGCTCTCGCGCGGCCGGCCGTGATCCTCGCGGCCGAGCCGCATCCGTGTACCGCCCCGCGCCCCTGAAGGGGCGCGGCCCCCCTCCCTGGTGAAAGGTGCACCCCCGTGTCCCTTACCCGCAGACAGGTCACGTCCGCGGCCCTCGCCGCTCTCCCTCTCGCCGCCGCGGCCACCGGAACCGCTCAGGCCGCGCGGCGACCCCGCACCCTGTACCTCGCCGGTGACTCCACCGCCGCCCAGAAGTTCGCCGACGCCGCGCCCGAGACAGGGTGGGGGATGGCACTGCCGTTCTTCCTGCACAAGGACCGGCCGGTCGCCAACCACGCGGTCAACGGCCGGAGTTCCAAGAGCTTCGTCGACGAGGGACGGCTCGACGTCATCCTCGCCTCGATCCGGCCGGGCGACTTCCTCCTGATCCAGTTCGCGCACAACGACGAGAAGGCCACCGACCCGGCCCGCTACACCGAGCCGTGGACGACGTACCGGGACTACCTGCGGCTGTACGTCGACGGAGCGCGCGCCCGCGGGGCGCGGCCCGTGCTGGCGACGGCCGTGGAGCGGCGCCGGTTCGACGCGGGCGGCAACGCCCTGCCCACACACGGCGACTATCCGGCGGCGATGCGCGCCCTCGCCGCGGAGGAGGACGTGGCGCTGCTCGACCTCCAGGCCCTGTCACTCGCCCTGTGGCAGAAGCTCGGGGCCGAGGAGACCAAGGCCTACTTCAACTGGACCGGTACCGAACAGGACAACACCCACTTCAACCCGCCGGGCGCCATCGCCGTGGCCCGGCTCGTCGCCGCCGAGCTGCTGCGCCGCCGGGTGCTGTCGGCACGGGACGTGCGCCGGCTCGACGCGGAGATCCCGGCGTCCTGGGTCAGCTGGCCCCCGGCCACCGTGTAACCACCTTCTTCCCTGGAAAGAGAGCCGCACAGTGAACGCACAGCAATGGCATGGGCATGCCACTAAGGTCGCCGTCGTGGTCGGTTGCACCGCTCTCGCCCTGACGGTCACCGGCACCACCGCCCAGGCACACTCCGCCCGTGACGTCGCCCGGCAGACCCTGCCGGCCGACGACGGCTGGGCGGCGTACGGGACCGGCACCACCGGCGGTGCCGCCGCCGACACCGAGCACGTGTACACCGTCACCACCTGGGCGCAGTTCAGGGCCGCCCTGGAGAGCGGCGGAAGCGCCCCGAAGATCATCAAGGTCAAGGGCGTGATCGACGCGGTCTCCGAAGGGTGCGACGCCTTCGCCGCACGCGGATACGACTTCGACGCCTACCTCGCCGCGTACGCGCCCGAGGTCTGGGGCCTCGACACCGACCTGAGCGCCGAGCCCGCCGACAGTCCCGAGGGCCTGCGGCGCACCTCCGCCGCCAACCAGGACAAGGCGATCAAGGTGAACGTCCCCGCCAACACCACCGTCATCGGCGTGGGCAGGAACGCGGGCATCAAGGGTGCCAGCCTCCAGATCAAGGCCGTCGACAACGTGATCATCCGCAACCTCGCCTTCGAGAGCCCCGTCGACTGCTTCCCGCAGTGGGACCCCACCGACGGTTCCAAGGGCAACTGGAACTCCGAGTACGACACCGCCGTCGTCTACGGGTCCACGCATGTGTGGCTGGACCACAACACCTTCACCGACGGCTCCCACCCCGACAGCGCGGCGCCGACCTACTTCGGCATGCTCTACCAGCAGCACGACGGCGAACTGGACGTCGTACGCGGCTCGAACTACGTCACCGCCTCCTGGAACGTCTTCACCGAGCACGACAAGACGATCCTCATCGGCAACAGCGACAGCGAGTCCACCGCCGTGGGCGACCGGGGGAAGCTGAAGGTCACCTTCCACCACAACCTGTTCTCCAAGCTCGTCGAGCGCGCGCCCCGCGTCCGGTTCGGGCAGGTCGACTCCTACAACAACCACTTCGTCGCCGACACCTCCTACGCGTACAGCTTCGGCATCGGCAAGGAGTCCCAGCTGGTCGCCCAGCACAACGCGTTCACGCTTCCCGCCGGCGTCAGCGCGGCGAAGGCGCTGAAGAAGTGGAGCGAGGCCCCGGTCACGGCCGACGGCAACTACGTCAACGGCAGGCCCGTCGACCTGATCGCCGTGCACAACGCGGAGATCCCCGCCGAGACCCTCCAGTCCGGTGCGGGCTGGACGCCCACCCTGCGCACCAAGGTCGACCCCGCCAAGGCCGTCCCCGGCATCGTCACCGGCCGGGCCGGCGCCGGAAAGATCTGCTGACGTCCGCACCGCACGGGCCGGGGCCCCGCGCCCCGGCCCGCACCCACCAGCCGAGGTCCCCTCCCGCGAACCGTCCCTGAAGGAGCCCCGCATGCCCTCGCCCCGCGTCCGACTCCCGCTGTCCAGAAGGGGTTTCCTCACGGCGAGTGCCGGTGCGGGCGCCGCGCTCGGTCTGTCGGCCGGCCCGGTCCGGGCCGGCACCCGCCGGCCGTTCGGCCGCTTCGGTTCCCCGTCCGCCCGCCTCACCCCGGCGACCCTGTACGTCGACGCGCGCGGACGCGGTGACCACACCTGCGTCCGGGACGCCGTGGCCGCCGCCACCGGCACCGGCCGCACCCTCGTCATCGCACCCGGCACCTACCGGGAGACCCTCGCGGTCGACATCACCCGCACCGAGGCGACCTGGATCGGCGCCTCGGAGAACCCCCGCGACGTCGTGATCGTGTACGACAACGCGGCCGGCACCCCCAAGCCCGGCGGCGGCACCTACGGCACCACCGGCTCGGCCACCACCACCGTGCAGGCCGACGGCTTCACCGCCCGCTGGATCACCTTCGCCAACGACTGGCTGCGGGCCGACCACCCCGGCGTCACCGGCACCCAGGCCGTCGCGATCAAGGTCCAGGGCGACCGCTCCGCCTTCCACCACTGCCGCTTCCTCGGCCATCAGGACACGCTCTACGCCGACTCCACGGCCCTCGGCACCTTCGCCCGGCAGTACTTCTCCCACTGCTACGCCGAAGGAGACGTCGACTTCGTCTTCGGGCGGGCCACCGCCGTCTTCCAGCACTGCCACTTCCGCACGCTGAACCGCACGGACCTGACCAGCGCCCCCTACGGCTTCGTCTTCGCCCCCTCCACGGCCGGCGCCAACCCGCGTGGTTACCTCGTGACCGGCAGCCGTGTCACGAGCGAAGCCCCGGACTCCTTCTACAAGCTGGCCCGCCCCTGGGTGCCCAGCTCCGACACCACCGCCCGCCCCATGCTCACCGTCCGCGACACCCACCTCGCCGCCGGCATCGACGCGGTCGCGCCCTACACCAACATGTCGGCCTCCTTCCCCTGGCAGGGCCAGCGGTTCGCCGAGTACCGCAACTACGGACCCGGTGCGGTGATCACCGTCCCGGAGAACCGGCCCCAACTCACCCCTCGGCAGGCCGGGTCGGCGACCCGCTCCGCACACCTCGGCGGCTGGGAGCCGTGGAAGGAGGCCTGTTGACATGCGCAGACGCACCCTCCTGATCGGCCCCGCCGCGGGCCCGGCGGCCACCGCCGCCCCCGCCGTCGCGGCCGGCCCTGGCACCCTGGGCCGCCGGTTCCCGCACGACACGACCACGGGAGGGGTCACGCCGCGGCCGGCGGCCGGACCCTGATCAGCACGTCCGCCCCGGCGGCTCCGTCCCGGGCCGCGGTGGACGCGGTCCGCGCCGGTCGTGCGGGGACAGTTGGATCCGCCCCGGCGGCGACGCGGTCGGACCGTACAACGACACGGAGGCCCACCCCTGGCGGACCATGCGCTTCCGTGAGCACGGCAACTCGGGCCCCGGCGCGGTGATCTCCCGGCCGGAGACCGGCCGCGGCCGACGCCGGCGGAGGCGCGAGCGGCGCGGGGGACCGCCGCCGCCCGTACGAGTGGTCCGCCGGCGACAACCGGGAGTCCGGTGCACGGCGACGCCCGCGTTCCGGTCCACGGACGCGTACGGCACGCGGCACCCCGGCCTGCGGGACGACGGAGGCGACGGCGTACGGCGCCCGCAAGGCGGACGGGTCGCCGCCCGCGGCGAGTTCAAGACCACCGGGGCCGCCGCGTCCCGCTCCGCCATGAAGCGGCCGGACAGCCGAACGCCCCCGCCGGTGACCGCCGACGGGGGCGTTCTTCCCGGCCGGCCCGAGAGGGGCTCGGGCCGGCAGGTCCATGCGGTCCGACGGCGGGCCCGGACGCAGGTCAGGTGTCACGCGCGAGCGGTCGGGACCGGGCCGACCCGCTCACTTGTACGTGATGTCGGACGATGAGAACCTGCACGTCTTGCCGTCCGCGCCGGTGCCCAGCTCGGTGGGCTCCTTGCCGGTGTCGTTGCCCTTGAAGCGGACGCAGGTCTTCGTCTTCTTCTTGGTGTCGCCCTGGATGCGGATCTTCGACAGGGTCGCGGTGTCGCCGAAGTTGGCGTTGACGCCGACGATGGCCTTCAGGGGCGCCACGATGTCGATGTCGTTCAGCACGATCGTGCGCTTGTACTGCGTCTTGCAGTTGCCGCAGGAGCGGACCAGCTTGCCGGAGTTCTCCACCCGGAAGCCGGTCACGGTCAGCGTGCCGGCGCCGTTGAACTGGAGCACCTTGTCGGCGCCGTTCTTCGCGCCGCCGCCGATGACCTTGTACACCGACGAGGCGGACTTGCCCTTGAAGCTCGCGGCGTCCTCGCCGACGTCCAGCCACCACACGTTCTGGAGCGTGCAGGAGCCCTTGCAGTGGACGCCGTCGGCACCCGGCGTGCCGATGATCACGTTCTTCAGGACGGCGCCGTCGGCCAGTTCGAAGATCGGGTCCTGGCCCTCGTCCTGGCCGCTGCCGCCCAGCTCACCGGCACCGGAGAACTTCGTCAGCTTGCCGTCGTACGTGCCCGTGACCTTGATCGTCGACGACACGGCCTTGTTGCCGGTGGCCGTGGGCCAGGTCGACGCGGCGCCCGCCGACGAGAGCATCGCGGTGGTGACGATCGCCGCTCCGGAGATGGCGAAGGCGGCGGACCCCGCGATCAGCGCACGCCGCTTGGTGACCTTGCGGCGGTGCCGGACGCGCGGTTCTGCTGGTGCAGTCATGTACCGATTCCTCGAGTGGGTGGTGACTCTTGCGCCTTGTGGTCGTCACCGGTGAGGAAAGGGTTGCCGAGTCGTCGAAACTTTTCTTTCCACGAGATTCCTACGGCGCCCTCGGCGTCCGCGGCTTCTACGAGTCGCCCTCGTCGTCGTCCTCGGCCGCGAAGCCGCCGCCCACGGAACCCGTCCGGCCGTCCGCCGCGCCCGCGATCACGTAACCGTCGTCCTTGGCGTCCCGGCCGCCGCGGTCATGGTCGTACTGCCCGGCGAACACCCATTCGCCCTTGGGGACCGTACGGCCCTCCTTGAGCACCCACGTGTAGACCAGGAAGCCGTCCTTCTCCTCGACCGTGAACGTGAAGTCGCCCTCCGGCAGCGAGCGCCAGGCACCCGCCGAGGACACTCCGCCGGTCTGTGCGACCTTCAACTGCACCGTCAGATCCGTGAGTTGCGCGGAGGTCTTGAGCGTCACATTGCTCTGTGCCCAGAAGTCGTTGCTGTGCGGGTCCACCGAGCCGTCCGACCACAGCGGACCGTCCTCGGTGTCGTCGACGCCCGGCAGCAGGCGCGGCGCGGAGGCGGAAGGCTTCGCCTCCGCCGACTTCGTCGGCGAACCGCTCGGCCCGGCCACGTCCTTACCGCCGCCTCCCGAACCGGGCGTCGCCTTCGGCGAGGCCGGCGGGCGGCTCGTCGCGTCCGGGGACTCCACCGGTGGCGGGGAGACGGCGACCGTCTGCCGCGGCGCCGGGTCGTCCTTCACCGCGGACGCCACCGCGTAGCCGCCGGCCGCGAGCATGCCCGCGACCGCGGCGGTGGCGCTCACGATCCGCGTCCAGCCCCACAGGGCGGGCCGGGTCGCCCGGTGACCGCCGGGCCGTTCCTGCTCCACCATGCCGCGCTCGATCCGGGCGAGGATCCGCTCGCGGTTCGGCTCGTACGCCTCGGCCGCCTCGTGCAACCGGGCGCGCAACTCGCCGTGCACGTCCCGCTGCGTCGTCATCGGTCCCTCCCTCCGGCCTCACCTGTGCGCGCCGCCATCGCGGCGTGCACCCTCCGCGGACCCGCTGTGGCACCGAGCAGCCTCTGCAACTCGGCCATTCCCTTCGAGGTCTGGCTCTTCACCGTACCCACCGAGACTCCCAGGGCGAGCGCGGTGTCCTTCTCCGAGAGGTCGAAGGCGTGCCGGAGCACCACGCAGGCCCGTTTGCGGAACGGGAGTCTACGCAGCGCGGACTGGACGTCCACCACGCCCGCGACGTCCGGATTCTCCGCCGTCTCCTCGCGCTGCGACCAGAACAGGGCGATCCTTCGGCGTTCGCGGACCGCGCTGCGGATCCGGGTACGGGCCAGGTTGGCGACGACGCCACGCGCGTACGCCACCGGGTGATCGGCCGCGCGGACCCGGTCCCAGCGGTGCCACAGCGCGAGCAGCGCGTCGGCCGCCAGATCGTCGGCCGCGTCCGCCTCGCCGGTCAACAGGTGGGCGAGCCGAGCCAGTTCGGCATGGTGGCGTTCGAAGAAGGCATGGAACTCCACGGAGGCGGCGTCGTCGACGACTGTGCCCACGGGTGACCTCTTCTCGGTGCGGATTCTGCACCCCGGCGGGGGGTGGATGCTGTGCGTGTCATGTGAATGACATGGGGATGCCCCGGGGAGGTGGTCGAGGCGAGATCCGGAAGCGTAGCAGTGGACAACTGCCTGATCGGTACAGGGGTTCGAACGCGGTCTGACGGACCGAACCCTCGATTCCGTAACACGGTGAAAACCTCGAGTGGGTTCGACGAGGGAACGATCCAGCCAGCCTCCGCACCCAGATCACCAGGTCAAGAGGAGTGCCGGTCATGTCCGAAACACAGAGGGCGGCCGCTCGGCCGAGTTCCCGCCCCCGGCGGTGAACAGCTACGACCGGTTCTTCACGATCTCCGAACGGGGGTCGACGTGCGGCCGGGAGACACGCGGCGGCTTCGCCACGTGAACGGGCCGCGACCGACTGCTCCACGACCACCGCCACCGGCACTCTCGGCGGGTGGCCGATCCTCGTCTTCTGTCTCGGCGTGCTGCTGACGGTCGGACTGCTCGCCCGCAAGGTCGTGTACTTCGCCATCGACCCGATCGAGCAGGTGCTGGGCGCCAGGTGACGTGCGGCGCGTGACCGGTCCGCGGCTCCGTCGCGGCCGGTCGCGCCCACGCGGCCAGGCTGCGTGTCCGGTACGGCCACGCCCCTTCACGTGTCCCGGCTGAGCGCCGCCCGCATCATCGCCGCCGCCAACGGTGCCGCCGAGCGTCGTCCCGGAGGTCAGCCCTCCAGCACCATGACGACCTCGTCGATCTCCGCACCCCGCGCGTGGGCGTAGCCCGTGGCGCGCGCGATCAGCCGGAAGCCGCACTTCTCCAGGACGCGCCGGGACCCGGAGTTGTCTTCGGCCGCGCGCGCGTACAGCGGGCGTTCGGACACCTCGGTGAGGAGCGCCGTCAGCGCGGCCGTGGCGATGCCGCGCCCCCAGTGGGCGCGGTCGACCCAGTAGGTGACCTCGCGCTCACCCGGTTCGCCGTAGACCGACGCGCTGCCCACCACGTCCCCGTCGGCCAGGATCGTGCGCACCACGTGGGCGGAGGCGCGGATCCGTTTCCAGCGGGCGTCGAAGGCGTCCCGGTCGGCCGGTGCCTCCGGGGTGAACGCGGCCATCCGCAGGGACTCGGGGTCGTTCGTCTGCCGGTAGAACACCGGCAGATCGCTGTCGTGGACCGGGCGCAGGGCGATCTGCATGCCTCAGAGCCTACGGGTCGCCAGGGTCAGCCGGTCACGCGCGTCGAACAGCGCGTCCTTCACCATCTGTTCGTGCGCGGGCGTGAGCCTCGCCACCGGCACCGAGCAGCTGATCGCGTCCCGCGCGGGGGTGCGGTAGGGGATCGCGACGCCGAAGCAGCGCAGGCCCAGTGTGTTCTCCTCGCGGTCCACCGCGAAGCCCTGCTCACGGACCTGGTGCAGTTCCTCGATGAGCTTCTCGCGGTCGGTGATGGTGTGCTCGGTCAGCGCGGGCAGCGTCTCCGGGAGCAGCTTGCGGACCTGCTCGTCCGTGTAGGTGCTCAGCAGCGCCTTGCCGAGGGAGGTGGAGTGGGCCGGCAGCCGGCGCCCGACACGGGTGAAGGGGCGCAGGTAGTGCTGCGACTGGCGGGTGGCGAGGTAGACCACGTTGGTGCCGTCCAGCCGCGCCAGGTGGATGGTCTCGGTGGTGTCGTCCGACAGCCGGTCCAGCGTGGGACGGGCGGCCGCGACCACCTCGTCGCCGTCGATGTAGGAGGTGCCCACCAACAGGGCCCGTACGCCGATGCCGTACCGCGTGCCCGTCGCGTCCGTCTCGACCCAGCCCAGCTCCACCAGCGTGCGCAGCAGCATGTAGAGGCTGGACTTGGGGTATCCGACGGCCTCCTGGACCGACGCGAGGGAGTGCATTCCGGGGCGGCCGGCGAAGTACTCGAGCAGCTCAACCGTCCGCACCGCGGACTTGACCTGCGCCCCGCCCCCCGTCTCGCCAGCCGACATCGCCCTTGACCCCTTCGTTCGACGGGAAATAGTCTCCACAGCATATTCATCATCAGAGACAGCGTTCAGTATATCGAACATCCCTGGTGGTGAGGTCAAGACAGCGGCATTGCGATGCGGCGACGAACGTGGAGGGACCCGCGGTGGCAGCAGCACCAGTCTGGAGTGTCGACCCCCGAACCGGGAAGCAGCGTGAACAGGTCGCGGTGGAGGCCACGGCCCAGGAGGTGGACTCCGTCGTCCGCGCCGCGCACGGCACGCGCGCGGCCCTCGCCGACCGCGCCGTCCGCACGGCCTTCCTGCGTGCCGCCGCGGACCGGCTGGAGGCGGCCCGCGACCAGCTCGTCGAGGTGGCCGACGCCGAGACCGCCCTCGGTCCGGTCCGGCTGACCGGCGAACTCGCCCGCACCTGCTACCAGCTGCGCGCCTTCGCCGACATCGTCGAGGAGGGTGCCTTCCTCGACGTCGTGATCAACCACCCCGACGACACCGCGACCCCGCCCGTGCCCGACCTGCGCCGCTACAAGGTGCCGCTGGGCGTCGTCGCCGTCTACTCGGCGTCCAACTTCCCCTTCGCGTTCTCCGTCGCCGGCGGCGACACCGCGAGCGCGCTCGCCGCGGGCAACCCGGTCGTCGTCAAGTCCCACCCCGACCATCCCGGCCTGTCCGAGCTGGTCGCCAAGGTGGTCCGCCGGGCCGCCGCCGAGCACGGCATCCCCGACGACGTGCTCGGTCTGGTGCACGGCTTCGAGGCGGGCGTCGAGCTGATCAAGCACCCGCTGATCGCCGCCGCCGGCTTCACCGGGTCCATCCGGGGCGGCCGCGCGCTGTTCGACGCGGCGGCCGCGCGGCCCGTGCCGATCCCCTTCCACGGCGAGCTGGGCTCGCTCAACCCGGTCGTCGTGACCGAGGCCGCCGCCGCCGAGCGCGCGGAGACCATCGGAACCGGCCTGGCCGGCTCGATGACGCTGGGCGTCGGACAGTTCTGCGTGAAGCCGGGCCTGGTCCTCGTGCCGTCCGGCGCGGCCGGTGACGGCCTCGTCAAGTCGCTGACCGACGCGGTCAGCGACACCGACGCGGGCGTCCTCCTCGACCACCGCATGCGCGACAACTTCCTCGCCGGTGTGGCCGAGCGGGCGCAGCTGCCCGAGGTCGAGACGCCGGTCACCCCCGGAGCGGGCGGCGAGCACACCGTGAGCGCGGGCTTCCTGACGGTTCCGGCGGACAAGCTCACCGACGAGGGGGCGTACGACCTGCTCCTCGAGGAGTGCTTCGGCCCGGTGACCGTGGTGGCGCGCTACGACGACGACGAGCAGGCGCGGTCCGTCCTCTCGCGGCTGCCCGGCAACCTCACCGCCACCGTGCACCTGTCGACGCAGGAGGCCGCCGGCGAGGGCCGCGGAGCCGAGATCCTCGCCGAACTCACCCCGCTCGCGGGCCGCGTGCTGGTGAACGGCTGGCCGACCGGCGTCGCCGTGGCCCCCGCACAGCACCACGGCGGCCCCTACCCGGCGACCACCTCCACCTCCACCTCGGTGGGCGGCACGGCCATCGAGCGCTGGCTGCGCCCGGTCGCCTACCAGAACACCCCCGAGGCCCTGCTGCCGCCCGAGCTGCGCGACGACAACCCCCTCGGCCTGCCCCGTCGCTTCAACAACCACCTCGAACGCTGACGGGCGCCGGACGGCGGAAGGAATCTGGAAGACTTCGGGTATGGACCTCGAACTCGCCGAACTCCCCTTCACCTTGCGCACCTACGGGCCCGACGGGCACTGGAGCTACGAGAACGGGGTCCTCACCGGCTGGGCCGGTCCCCGCCAGGACCGGTTCGTGTCACCCACCGCGGAGGCGCTGGACCCGGCCGGTGACGCACCCCGGCTGCTCGGGGCACCGGAGGGCGACTTCCAGTTCATCGCCCGGGTGACCGTCGGTTTCAACAGCGGCTTCGACGCGGGGGTGTTGTACGTCCACGTCGGCGAACGGGCCTGGGCCAAGCTCTGCCTGGAGTACTCCCCGGACGTGCCCACCGTCTGCACGGTGGTCACCCGAGGCCACTCCGACGACGCCAATTCCTTCACTGTGGACGGCAGTTCGGTCTGGCTCCGGGTGAGCCGGACCGGCCGTGCCTTCGCCTTCCACGCCTCCCGCGACGGCAAGCGCTGGATCTTCGTCCGGCTGTTCACGCTGGGCGACGAGAGGGAGACGGGCGCGGCCCTCGTCGGTTTCATGGCGCAGGCGCCGATGGGGGAGGGGTGCGTCGTCACCTACGACCACCTGGAGTTCCGGCCGAGCTGGCCGGACGACCTCCGCGACGGCAGCTGACCGGGGCCGTCCGTGCCCGCCTCGCACGGCCCGGCTCCTCGAAGGAACCGGACCGGCGGGCGGGCACGTCCTCCGTGGCGTGACGAGGGCTCGAGTTTCCGGGGCGGGCGTGACGACGGCGCGAGGGATCCGTACCGGTTCTCGGTGAGCGGGGAATGAGTCCGAGCGTTTGAACGTTCACATATTCGCCGGAGGGAGTCTCCGCACCCGCACGACCTGGAGAGAGCCGAGACATGCGCGTCGAGATCTGGAGCGACATCGCCTGCCCGTGGTGCTACGTGGGCAAGGCCCGCTTCGAGAAGGCGCTCGACGCCTTCCCGCACCGTGACCAGGTCGAGGTCGTGCACCGCTCCTTCGAGCTGGACCCCGGCCGCGCCAAGGACGACGTCCAGCCCGTGCTGGCCATGCTGACCAAGAAGTACGGCATGAGCGAGGCCCAGGCGCAGGCCGGCGAGGACGACCTCGGCGCCCAGGCCGCCGCCGAGGGCCTCGCCTACCGCACCCGCGACCGCGACCACGGCAACACCTTCGACATGCACCGCCTGCTGCACTTCGCCAAGGAGCGGGACCGCCAGGACGAACTGATCCAGCTCCTGTACCGGGCCAACTTCGCCGAGGAGCGGTCCCTGTTCGGCGAGGGCGACGAGCGGCTCGTGGAACTGGCCGTCGAGGCCGGTCTCGACGCCGACGCGGTGCGCGGGGTGCTCGCCGACCCGGCCGCCTACGCCGACGAGGTCCGCGCCGACGAGCGCGAGGCCGCCCAGCTCGGTGCGAACGGCGTCCCCTTCTTCGTCCTGGACCGCAAGTACGGCGTCTCCGGCGCCCAGCCCACCGAGGTCTTCGCCCAGGCGCTCACCCGGGCCTGGGGCGAGCGCTCCCCGCTCCGGCTCGTCGGCCAGGACGATGCCGAGGTCTGCGGCCCGGACGGATGCGCGGTACCGCAGCACTGAAACACCGCGGCATTCGACCGCGACGCCAGGACAAAACGCAGGTGAGAGCGCATCTATAAGCGTTCCTTGGTAAAGTCGCTTAGAAATTCGCGATGGACTTCTACTTGGCCGCGCCGCACAGTGGAGCCATGGAGACCTTCGAGACCCTCGTCCACGCCGAGTTCGCCCCGAAGAGCACGTACCTCAACACCGCGAGCAACGGTCTGCTGCCCGCCCGTACCGTCGCCGCCCTGCACGAGGCGGCGCTGTTGCGGGCCGAGGGCAGCCCGCTGACCTCGCTGTACGAGGACGTGGAGGCGAGCCGCGCGGCCTACGCCCGGCTCGCCGGCGTCCCGGTCACCCGGGTCGCGACCGGCGCGTCCGTCGCCGCGCACACCGGTGTCATCGCCGCCTCACTGCCGGCGGGCGCCGAGGTCCTCACCGCGGAGGGCGACTTCACCTCGGTGCTGAACCCGTTCCACGTCCGCGGCGACCTCAAGGTCCGCGCGGTCCCGCTGGAGCGGATCGCGGAGGCCGTGCGCCCCGGCACCGCGCTCGTCGCGGTCGGCGCAGCCCAGTCCGCCGACGGACGGATCGCGGACCTGCCCGCCCTGCGCGAGGCCGCCCGCACCCACGGCGCACGCACCTACGTCGACTTCTCCCAGTCCGCCGGCTGGCTGCCGATGGACGCCGACGCGTACGACTACTCCGTCTCCGTCTCCTTCAAGTGGCTGCTGGGCCCGCACGGGGCCGCCTTCCTGGTCGTCCCGGAGGACTTCGGCGGGCTCACGCCGGTCCTGGCCGGCTGGGTCGCCGCCGAGAGGCCGTGGGACAGCTGTTACGGCCCCGTCGCCGAACTCGCCCACTCCGCACGGCGGTTCGACCTCAGCCACGCCCTGTTCACCTACGCCGGGCTGCGCCGCTCCCTCGATCTGATCGAGGAACTCGGTGTCGCCGCCGTGCGCGAACACGATCTGGCCCTCGCCGACCGGTTCCGGGCCGGGCTCGCGGCACTCGGCCACGAACCCGTGCCCGCACCCGGCTCGGCGATCGTCTCGGTGCCCGGACTCGGTGCCCGGCAGCCGGAGTTGAGCCGCGCGGGCATCGAGGTCTCCAACCGCGCGGGCAACCTGCGCGCCGCCTTCCACCTGTTCAACACGACGGCGGACGTGGACCGGCTGCTGGACGTGCTGTCCGGCTGAGCGCCTCCCGTGCGGTGGGACGGGAGCCCGTCAGCGCATCGGGGTGGGCGTGCCCACCGGCGTGAGCCCGTCAACGCAGGGGAGTGGGCGTGCTCAGCGCACCGGTGTGAAGTCGCGGGCGCCGACGAACTCCGGCCGCCGCACGGGTGCCGCGAACGGCTCCACCGCCGCGTTCTCCACGCTGTCGAACACGATGAAGACGTTGCTGCGCGGGAACGGCGTGATGTTGTCGCCGGACCCGTGCATGCAGTTGCAGTCGAACCAAATCGCCGAACCGGCCCGGCCCGTGAACAGCTTGATGCCGTACGCGGACGCCATGTCGGTCAGCGCCTCGTCGGAGGGTGTGCCCGCGTCCTGCATCTGGAGCGACTGCTTGTAGTTGTCCTTCGGCGTGGCGCCGGCGCAGCCCAGGAACGTCTTGTGCGAACCCGGCCTGATCATCAGGCCGCCGTCGGTACGCCGACTTCGTCGTCCGTGAGGAGTCGGTCGACCGTGGCGAAGCCGTCCCGCTCGAACGCGTAGAGGTCGAGCGGCTCGAACGGGCCGGGCGCGTCCGGGGCGCCCCAGACGACCGGGTCCTGGCGGGGGACGCTCACCTCGGCGGCGCCGCGGCTGGGGTAGAGATCGGTGACGTGGGTGCCGGTGACGGTGGTCATGGTGTGGTCACACCTCCTCTGGCTCGGTGAGCAGGGGGTAGACGCCGTTCTCGTCGTGGTCCTCCCGTCCGGTGACGGGCGGGTTGAACACGCAGATGCAGCGGAAGTCCTCCTTGACGCGGAGCGTGTGCCGCTCGTGCCCGTCGAGGAGGTACATGGTCCCGGGCGTGACGGTGTGCGTCGTCCCGGTCTCGTGGTCGGTGAGTTCGGCCTCGCCCTCCACGCAGACCACGGCCTCGACGTGGTTCGCGTACCACATCGACGTCTCCGTGCCGGCGTACAGGATCGTCTCGTGCAGCGAGAATCCGACCCTTTCCTTGGCGAGGACGATGCGCTTGCTCTCCCAGGTGCCGGACGCGGACCTCACATGCCGGTCGGTGCCCTCGATGTCCTTGAACGAACGGACTATCACGGTGTCGCGATGCCTCCTAGACAGGTGGTGCCCGAGTGGGTCAGGCGGTCTCCCGTACGGCGCGGGCGAGGACGCTCATGCCCTCGTCCAGCTCCTCGGGCGTGACGGTGAGTGCCGGCAGCAACTTGACGACCTCGCTCTCCGGCCCGGACGTCTCGATCAGCAACCCGAGTTCGAAGGCGCGGTGCGCCACCCTCGCGGCCCGCCCCTTGTCGTGGAACTCCAGGCCCCAGACCAGACCCCTGCCCCGGTACTCCTTGATGTCGGCGAGGTTCTCCTCGGTGATCGAGATCAGCTCCTGCTCGACCTGTTCGCCGCGTCGGCGGGTCTGCTTCTCCATCGCCGACCCGTCGGCCCAGTACGTCTCCAGGGCGGCGGTGGCCGTGACGAACGCCGGGTTGTTGCCGCGGAAGGTGCCGTTGTGCTCGCCCGGCTCCCACACGTCCAGCTCGGGCTTGAAAAGGCACAGCGACATGGGCAGGCCGTAGCCGCTGATGGACTTGGACACGGTGACGATGTCCGGCGTGATGCCCGCCTCCTCGAAGGAGAAGAAGGCACCGGTGCGCCCGCACCCCATCTGGATGTCGTCGACGATCAGCAGCATGTCCTGCCGTTCGCACAGCTCCGCCAGCGCCCGCAGCCACTCCGGACGCGCCACGTTGATGCCGCCCTCGCCCTGCACCGTCTCGACGATCACGGCGGCCGGCTTGTTGAGCCCGGAGCCGTGGTCCTCGAGCAGCCGCTCGAACCACAGGAAGTCCGGGACCTGGCCGGCGAAGTAGTTGTCGAACGGCATCGGGGTGCCGTGCACCAGCGGGATGCCCGCACCGGCCCGCTTGAAGGCGTTTCCGGTGACGGCGAGGGAGCCCAGCGACATCCCGTGGAAGGCGTTGGTGAACGACACGATCGCTTCGCGTCCCTTCACCTTCCGCGCCAGCTTCAGCGCGGACTCCACGGCGTTGGTGCCGGTCGGACCCGGGAACATGACCTTGTACGGCAGGTCACGGGGGCGCAGCACCAGGTCCTGGAAGGTCTGGAGGAAGGTCCGCTTGGCGACGGTGGACATGTCGAGGCCGTGGGTGACGCCGTCGCGCATCAGGTAGTCGATCAGCGCCCGTTTCAGTACCGGGTTGTTGTGCCCGTAGTTCAACGACCCGGCACCGGCGAAGAAGTCGAGGTACTGGTGTCCGTCCTCGTCGTGCATCCGGCTGCCCCGCGCCCGGTCGAAGACGACGGGCCAGCCGCGGCAGTAGCTGCGCACCTCGGACTCCAGGGTCTCGAACACGCTGAGGTCGGGCTGGGTGATGGTCACGGCGAAAACGCTCCTCGTTGCGGTGGGGGGAGTCGTGCGGAGATCGGCGACGGGGGAGTCGCGGAAGTGGCCGGGGTGCTGCCTCAGCCGATGGTCAAGGGGCCGATGCGGTACAGGACCTCGGGGTCGTGCGGGCTGTCCGGGAACAGGTCCGTGCCGAACAGGACCTCACGGGTGACGTCCGCGCCGTGCCGGGCGGCGTAGGACGTGAAAAGCCGCTCCGAGGCGGTGTTGCCCGGCGTGATCGTGGTCTCGACGGTGGCGAGGGGGCGCTCGGCGGCGACCCGGGCGGTCAGCGCGTCGAGCAGCGCGGCGGCCAGACCGCGGCCGCGGTACGCGCCGTCGACCGCCACCTGCCAGACAAGCAGCGTCTCGGGCGTTTCCGGGCGGACGTAGCCGGTGACGAAGCCGACCGGTACGCCGTCCTCGGCGCGCGCCACCGCCGAGGTGCCGGCGAAGTCCCGGCACCACAGCAGATAGCTGTAGGAGGAGTTCAGATCAAGGGTCCCGGATTCCTTCGCGATTCGCCAGAGAGCGGCCCCGTCCGCCACCGAAGGGCGGTCGATCCGCAGGTCTGCTTGTGTGGCAGTCATGCGGATTGAACTTACCGAGCGCAATTAGAAAATGCATGGAGAGCCGGCGACGGTTTGGTGATGCCGCCGCGACCTGGTGACCTTATGTACCTTTTGGGCCGTACGAAAACGGATGAATCGACCTTGCTGTGGAATGCGTCACGCATTCTCGACGCGCTCGGCAAATTCTCGCGTTTGCGTCCGGGGGATCCGGGCAGGAGAGCGAGGGGAAAGCTATCCAGGCAATAGGTGCGGGAAAGGGCGGGGGAAAGAAGAAGCGGAATTGCCTGGAATTCAGGCTCCGGTGAATCCGTCGATACGCTCCCGCAGGATGTCCGCGTGGCCGTTGTGCCGCGCGTACTCCTCGATGAGGTGGATCAGCACCCAGCGCAGACTGACCTGCGCCCCGGCCGCCGGCCCGTCGGCGATCCGCCCGGTGTCCTCGAGGGAGCGTCCCGCGGTCAGCTCGCGCCCCCGCGAGCCGGCTGTCGAGCATGGCCCGCTCGTCACCGGTCATCAGGGGGACGGGGCGGCCGTCGGGAAGAGTGGTCATGCCGCGAGCATGGCAGCCACCACCGACAGGCCGGGGCGGGTGCGCGGACCGTCGGCCCGCCCGGTCACCTCCGCCCGACGGCCCTCACCGCCAGGCCTGCTCCGCCGCGCGCAGCGCGCCCGTCAGGTCCACGTCCAGACCCCTCTCCGCGAGAACCGCGCCCAGTGCCGTCAGGCTTGCGCGGACCGCGCCCGGCGTCGCGTCCGCCCCGTAGTGGTTGACCCGGATCATCTCCGTGGCCAGCGCACCCCCGCCCGCTGCCAGCGGCAACGCCGGGTCGCTCGCCAGCGCCCGGGCCACGAGTTCCGAGGCGACGGCACCCGCCGGCGCCCTCAGCGTCGTGGCGACGGGCGCCGCCTCGCGCGCCTCGTGGACGTACGGTTCCAGCCCGCCCCCCAACGCCACCGCGCCCGCGCGGGTCGCGGCGGCGGCACACGCGTGCCGGGCCATCACCGTCTCCAGCCCCTCCGCCTCGATGCGCTCCAGGCACGCCTCGAGCGCCAGCATCTCCAGCTGGGCCGGAGCGTGCGGCAGTGCCTTGCGGCCGGCGTCGACCCACCGCTCCTTCCAGTCCAGCAGCGACAGGTAGGAACGGCGCGGCGCCTTCGGGTTCGCCGCCATCCGGGCCCACGCCCGTTCGCTCACCGACACCGCCGAAACGCCCGCCGGCCCGCCCATCGCCTTCTGCGCGCCGATCACGCACAGGTCGACGCCCCAGGCGTCCGGCAGCACCGGCTCGGCGGCCACGGAGGCCACCGCGTCCAGGTAGAACAGGGCGCCGTGCTCCCTGACCACCTCGCCGATCTCCGCGACCGGGTTGGTGTTGCCGGTGGCCGCCTCGGCGTGCACCAGCGACACGAAGTCGATCTCCGGGTGCTCGGCGAAGGCCGCGCGGACCTGCTCGGTGGTGACCGCCGTACGGAAGGGCACCGCCAGATCGATCACCGTGGCGCCGCAGTCGCGCAGCCAGTCCCCGAAGGTCTGCCCGTAGGGGCCCGTGATCACGTTCAACGCGGTGGTGCCCGGCCCGGCCGTCCCGCGGATCGCCCCCTCGAGCGGCAGCAGTGCCTCGCCCTGCGTGATCACGACGTCCTGCCGGGTGTCCAGCAGCCGTGCCACCCGGTCCTCGACGGAGGCGAACCGGGCGGCGGTCAGCGGAGCGAGATCAAGGAAGGGGTGCGTCACAGCGGTGCTCTCTTCACTCACGGGGTAATGGTGACGAGAGTAACCGGCGGGGCTCCCGCCCTCCGGACCGGCGACTTCTCAGGCGGAAGGACCCGGCTGTCAACGGTTTGTTTTGAGAGCCTCAAACTTCTCCTTATAATCGGAAGCTACAGTTCCCCCACAGGAAGGCCCGCCGTGAACACGCTCCTCGGGCGTCGCACCCGTGTCCTGGCCGCCACCACCGCTACGGCCGGGCTCATGCTCGTGGCCGCCTGTACCTCCAGCGACGACGGCGGCAGCGGCTCCAAGACCGCGGCGGGCGGTGTGGAGCTGGTCAAGGCGGGTCAGCTCACCACCTGCACCCACCTGCCCTACCCGCCGTTCCAGTCGGAGATCGACGGCAAGGTGCAGGGCTTCGACGTCTCCCTGATTGACCTGGTCGCGAAGGACCTGGGCGTGAAACAGGAGATCCGCGACACGCCGTTCGAGAACTTCAAGACCGGCGCCTTCCTGAACTCCGGCGAGTGCGACCTGGCCGCGGCCGGCATGACCATCACCGACGAGCGCAAGAAGAACGTGGACTTCTCCGACCCGTACTTCGACGCCACGCAGGCCGTCCTGGTCGACAAGAACGCCGGCGTGAACTCCCTCGCCGACGTCAAGTCCAAGAACGTCAAGATCGGCGCGCAGGCGCAGACCACCGGCGAGGACTACGTGACCAAGCAGGGCTTCGACCCGGTCTCCTTCGAGTCCTCCGACGCCGTCCTCAACGGCCTGCGCACCGGCCAGGTCAAGGCCGTCGTCATCGACTACCCGGTCGTCCAGGGCTGGCTGAAGGACAAGGCCAACGCGGACGCCTTCAAGGTCGTCGACAACCTCAACACCGGTGAGCAGTACGGCTTCACGGTGAAGAAGGGCAACACCAAGCTGGTCGAGGCCATCAACAAGGCGATCGCCGACGCCAGGGCCGACGGCACGTACAAGAAGCTCTACGAGCAGTGGATCGGCCCGTACGACGCGTCCGCGGCCTCCCCGTCCGCCTCATGAGCGACACCACCAAGCTGGAGGTCCCGCCCCGCAGGAAAGGCCTGACGAGGAGTCAGAAGCGCAGGCTGTCGCGTGCGATCCAGTACGTCGTCTTCGCCGCCGCCCTGATCGCGTTCGCGGTCTCGGCGGACTGGGACCGGCTCCAGAACCAGTTCGCGCAGGCGGACATCGCCGAGCGGATGTTCCCGGACGTCATCACGCTGGCGCTGAAGAACACCGTGCTGTACACCCTGTCCGGCTTCCTCGTCGGCCTGGCCCTCGGCATGGTCATCGCCCTGATGCGGCTGTCCTCCGTCGGCCCCTACCGCTGGCTCGCCGGCATCTACATCGAGATCTTCCGCGGCCTTCCCGCGCTGCTGATCTTCATCTTCATCGGCGTCGCCGTGCCGCTCGCCTTCCCCGGCACGGAGATCGTCGGCGGCACGTACGGCAAGGTCGCCCTGGCCCTCGGCCTGGTCGCGGCGGCGTACATGGCGGAGACCATCCGCGCGGGCATCCAGGCGGTTCCCAAGGGGCAGATGGAGGCGGCCCGCTCACTGGGATTCTCCCCCGCCCGCGCCATGATCTCGATCATCATCCCGCAGGCCTTCCGCATCATCCTCCCGCCGCTCACCAACGAGCTGGTGCTCCTGTTCAAGGACTCCTCGCTGGTGCTGTTCCTCGGCGTCACCCTGGAGGAGCGCGAACTGTCCAAGTACGGCCGTGACCTGGCCAGTACCACCGCCAACTCCACACCGATCCTCGTCGCCGGCCTGTGCTACCTGCTGGTGACGATCCCGCTCGGCTTCGTCGTGCGCCGTATGGAGGCCAAGGCCCAGGAGGCCGTGAAATGAGCCGACCGGAGATCGAAGTCCGCGGCCTGCGCAAGTCGTTCGGCGAGAACGAGGTGCTGCGCGGCATCGACCTGGAGATCGGCCAGGGCGACGTCGTCTGCGTCATCGGCCCCTCCGGCTCGGGCAAGTCGACCCTGCTGCGCTGTGTGAACCTCCTGGAGGAGCCCACCGAGGGCCAGGTGGTCGTCGGCGGCATCGAACTGACCGACCCCGACGTCGACATCGACGCCGTCCGCCGCCGTATCGGCATGGTCTTCCAGCAGTTCAACCTCTTCCCGCACCTGACGGTCACCGAGAACCTGACGCTGCCGCAGCGCAGGGTGCTCGGGCGCGGCAAGGCGGAGGCGGCCAGGGTCGCCGCCGAGAACCTGGAGCGGGTGGGGCTGTCGGAGAAGGCGGCCGCCTACCCGTCCTCCCTCTCCGGCGGCCAGCAGCAGCGCGTGGCGATCGCCCGCGCGCTGGCGATGGGCCCCCAGGTGATGCTCTTCGACGAGCCCACCTCGGCACTCGACCCCGAGCTGGTCGGTGACGTCCTCGCGGTCATGCGCATGCTCGCCAACGAGGGCATGACCATGATGGTCGTCACCCATGAGATGACCTTCGCCCGCGAGGTCGCCGACCGGGTCGTCTTCATGGACGGCGGAGTGATCGTCGAGGACGGCACCCCCGCGCAGGTGATCGGCGCCCCCCGCCACGAACGCACCCGCCACTTCCTCGCCCGCCTCCTCGACCCCGCGATGGCCGAGGTGGAGGAGGGGACCTCGGACCGGGCCGGCGGCGACGCCTGACTAAGGTGCCGTGCATGAGCGACGACACGGTGCTGCACGTGAAGGGCAGGGTCCTCGCCGGACCGGACGAGGACCAGGTCCGCGACGAGCTGTGGGTGATCGACGGACGCGTCTCCTACGACCGTCCCGCCGGCGCGCGTGACATCCGCACGGTGACGGGCTGGGCGCTGCCCGGCCTGGTCGACGCCCACTGCCATGTCGGCCTCGGCGCCCACGGGCCGGTCGACGCCGACGTCGCCGAGAAGCAGGCGCTCACCGACCGCGACGCCGGGACCCTGCTGATCCGCGACGCCGGCTCGCCCTCCGACACCCGCTGGGTCGACGACCGCGAGGACCTCCCGAAGATCATCAGGGCGGGCCGGCACATCGCCCGCGCGCGCCGCTACATCCGCGGCTACGCCCACGAGATCGAGCCGGACGACCTCGTCGCGTACGTCGCCCGGGAGGCCCGGCGCGGCGACGGCTGGGTGAAACTGGTCGGCGACTGGATCGACCGCGAGGCCGGCGACCTGACGGCCTGCTGGCCGCGCGACGCGGTGGAGGCGGCGATCACCGAGGCCCACCGTCTGGGCGCCCGGGTGACGGCCCACTGCTTCGCCGAGTCCTCCCTCCGCGACCTCGTCGAAGCGGGCATCGACTGCATCGAGCACGCCACGGGCCTCACCGACGACCTGATCCCCCTGTTCGCCTCCCGCGGCGTCGCGATCGTCCCGACCCTGGTGAACATCGCGACGTTCCCGCAGCTCGCGGACGCCGGCGAGACCAAGTACCCCCTCTGGTCCAGCCACATGCGCCGCCTCCACGCCCGCCGCTACGACACCGTCCGCAACGCCTACGACGCCGGCATCCCGGTCTTCGTCGGCACCGACGCGGGCGGGACCCTGCCCCACGGCCTGGTCGCCGCGGAGGTCGCGGAACTGGTGAAGGCGGGCATCCCCCCGGTTCAGGCCCTGGCCGCGACGACCTGGTCCGCCCGCACCTGGCTGGGCCGGCCCAACCTGACCGAGGGCGCCCCGGCCGACCTGGTGGTCTACGAACAGGATCCCCGGGCGGACGTACGGGTACTGGCGGCACCGTCACGACTGGTCCTGAACGGGCGGATCGTGGGCTGAACCGGCCGAAGGGGGGTGCGGGTGCGCCGCGTCGGGTGGACCCGGGCCGGGGCGCCCCGCCGAACGCACGGCGGCGCGACACCCCTCGGGGCTTCCCCTCCCCGGACGGGCCCGTGCCCCTTCACCGCGGGGCGGCGTTCGAGGACGGGGCGCGAAGCGCCGGCAGCGAGGGCCCGGCGGCGCGGCCCGCAGGGACGGGAAGGGGGCGGCGGGGGCGAGAAACACCCCCGGAGTCATCCCGCGCCCACCACCACCTCCACCGCCCGCAGGAACCCGTCCACCGTTCCCCGGTCCCGCACGGCGACCCGCAGCCACTCCTCCCCGAGCCCGGGAAACGTGTCCCCACGCCGCACGGCGTATCCGAGGGCACGCAGCTCACGCCGTACCGCCACCGCCCGCGGCAGCCGCACCAGCACGAACGGCCCTTCCGCCGGCCCGACCACCCGCACCCCCGCGAACTCCCCGAGGCCGGCCACCAGATGCGCCCGGTCGGCGGCGACACGGTGCGCCGCGTGCGCCGCCTCCGCCAGCGCCCGCGGCGACACGCACGCCTGCGCCGCCGCCAGCGCGGGCGTGGACACCGGCCACAGCGGCTGGGCCCGCTCCAGCTCCCGGATGATCTCCGGCGCGGCGAGGACGTACCCGACGCGCAGCCCCGCCAGTCCCCACGTCTTCGTCAAGCTGCGCAGCACGACCAGTCCGGGCACGTCCGTCCGCCCGGCCAGGGCCTCCCGCTCGCCCGGCACCGCGTCCATGAACGCCTCGTCGACGACCAGCGTCCGCCCGTTCCGGGCGAGCCCGGCGACCGTCTCGGCGGGATGCAGCACCGACGTCGGGTTCGTCGGGTTGCCGATCACCACCAGGTCGGCGTCCTCGGGCACGGCCGCCGGACCGAGCCGGAAGCCGTCCTCCTCCCGCAGCAGCACCCGGTCGACGCTGTGCCCGGCGTCCCGCAGCGCGGCCTCGGGTTCCGTGAACTGGGGGTGCACCACGACGGGTCGACGGACCTTCAGGGCGCGGGCCAGCAGCACGAACGCCTCCGCCGCGCCCGCCGTCAGCAGCACCCGTTCGACGGGCAGCCCGTGCCGCGCCGCCACCGCCGCCCGCGCCGCCCGCCCGTCGGGGTAGGCGGCGAGGCCGGTGAGGGAAGCGGCCACGTGCTCGCGCAGCCACGCGGGCGGTGTGTCCGCGCGGACGTTGACGGCGAGGTCGACCAGCGCCGAGCCGTCGTCGCGTACCTCCGCGTCACCGTGGTGGCGCAGGTCGTGCCCGTCAGTGTGCATGCGAATGCGAGTGCCCTCCGTGATGGTGATGCCCGTGACCGTGGTCGTGCCCCTCGTCGTCGGGGTGGAAGTGCGGCTGCTGCGGCAGCCCCACCTTGTCCTCGAAGCCGGGCAGCGCGACGCGGTACACGCACGAGTCGCAGTTCATCCGCAGATCGCCCTTGACGGCCTCCTCGTACCGTTCCATCACGAGGTCCAGCAGCTCCGGCTCGGGCCCGATGACGTCCGCCGACCGCACCTCGACCTCCGGGTGGGCGGCCGCCCAGTCCTGCGTCTGGTGCCGTACCCGGTCCGGCAGGATCCCGGTGAACAGGAAGTAGGGCAGCACGACGATCCGCCGCGCGCCGAGCCTGACGCACCGGTCGAGGCCGCTGGGCACGTCCGGCGCCGCCAGCGACACGAACGCGGTCTCCACACCCGCGTACCCGCGCCCCTCCCACAGCAGCCGGGCCGCCTTGTACACCTCCGCGTTGGCGTCCGGGTCCGTCGACCCGCGCCCGACCAGCAGCACGGTCACCTCGGCCAGGTCCGCGGGCGTGCGCCCCACCGTGCCCAGCGCCTCGTCCAGCCGCCGCTCCAGCACGTTCAGCAGCGCCGGGTGCGGGCCCAGCGGACGGCCGTACGTGTAGGAGATCCCGGGGTGCCGCTCCTTCTCGCGGGCCAGCGCAGCCGGGATGTCGCCCTTGGCGTGACCGGCGGACACCAGCATCAGCGGTACGGCCGCGAACCGGCGCACGCCGCGCTCCACCAGTTCCGTCACCGCCTCGCCCAGCGGCGGCGGGGACAGCTCGATGAAACCGCCCGCGACGGGCAGTTCGGGGTGGCGGCGGCCCAACTCCCGGACGAAGTCACGGAACGCCTCGGCTCCGGCATCGTCCCGGGTGCCATGGCCGGCGATGAGCAGGGCGGGCGGCGGGGTGGTCACTGTTTCTCCTCGGAGTGCGAAAGGGGGGTGTACAGCAGGGCGTTGAGCGCGGCGGCGGCGACCGCCGAGCCGCCCTTCTCGGACACGTTGCTCACGGCCGGCAGGCCGCTCTCGCGCAGCGCGGCCTTGGACTCGGCCGCGCCGACGAAACCGACGGGCAGGCCGATGACGAGCGCGGGGGAGGCGTCGAGGGTGAGCAGTTCCTCCAGGGCGGTCGGCGCACAGCCGATCACCCAGAGTGCACCGGGCCCGACCTGCTCGTACGCCAGCCGGACCGCGTGCGCCGAACGCGTCAGTCCGGAACCGGGGACGGCGTCCCTGAGCCGGCAGACGGTCTCCCGCCGGGTGATGCCGGCGGCCACCATCTCCACGTCCACGACCACCGGCGCCCCGGCGTGCAGCGCGGCGTGCGCCTTCTCCAACGCGTCCTCGTCCATGACGAGGTCGCTCGCGTACTCCAGGTCGGCGGCGGAGTGGATGACCCGCTCCACCACGGCCCGTGTCAGCGGCGGAAAGTGCGAGGTGTCCAGACGGGCGCGCAGCCGCCGGAACGACTCCTGCTCGATCGGGTGGACCACACGGTTCACTTCGGATCCTCCTGCCAGCGGTAGCCGCGCGGCGTCACCATGCGGCCCGCGATGTCCCGGGTCGCCGTGTTGCCCACCGTCACGACCGTCATCATGTCCACCGTCGCCGGGTCGAGCAGCGCGAGCGTCGTCACCCGCGCGGTCCCGTCCGGCCGTGAGGCGTTGCGCACGACACCCACCGGCGTCGTCGGCTCCCGGTGCCCGGCGAGGATCGCGAGCGCCTTCGGCAGCTGCCAGTCGCGGCCCCGGCTGCGCGGGTTGTAGAACGTCACGACGAGGTCCGCCTCGGCCGCCGCCCGCACCCGCCGCTCGATGATCTCCCACGGGGTGTGCAGGTCGGACAGGCTGATCGACACGTGGTCGTGGCCCAGCGGCGCGCCCAGGATCGCGGCGGCGGCCAGCGCGGCGGTCACCCCCGGCACGCCGACCACGTCGATGTCGTCGGACGCCTCGGCGAGCGCGGGCGAGGCCATGGCGTACACGCCGGCGTCCCCGCTGCCGATCAGCGCGACGGCGTGCCCGCGCCGCGCCTCGGCGACGGCGGTGCGCGCCCGCTCCTCCTCGGCGCCGAGCCCGGACTCCAGGATGCGCGTGCCGGGTCGCAGCAGGTCGCGGATCTGGTCGACGTACTGGTCGAGCCCGACGAGCACCGAGGCGCGCCGCAGTTCGGCCTTCGCGCGCGGCGTGAGCAGGTCGCGGGCGCCGGGCCCGAGCCCGACCACCGCCAGCCGACCGCGTCCGGGCCGCCGTACGACGGCACAGGTCGCCGTCGCCGGGACGTCGGCCGACTTGCGCTTGGGCACGAGGAGTTCGCCGCCGCCGACCAGCGCGGCGGCCTCGGCGACCGAGGGCGTACCCACGGCGGCGAGCGGCGCGGCGGACGGGTTCGGCACCTCCACGGCGGCCAGTTCCTGGGCGGAGTACGTCACGACGGGCACCCCGAGCCGCGCGGCGGCCCGCACGATGCCGGGCTCGTCCGCCTTCGCCTCGACGGTGGCCAGTTCGGCGACGCTGCGAGGGGACAGGCCCGCGTCCCGCAGGGCGCCCTCGATCACGCCGAGGACCTCCTCGACCGGCGCGCCCCTGGAGGCGCCGACGCCGACGACCAGGGACGGCGGACGCAGCAGCACCTCGCGGTCGGCGGGCTCGACGGCCCGGTCCGTGAGGCGCACCGTGCAGGCGCCCCGCCCGGCGAACGGGACCGGCGGCAACGGCCACACCACCTCCGCGTCCAGCGCGACCGGCTCACCGTCCAGGAGCGCCCGCGTCACGCCCGCGACATCGCCCTCCACCGGCAGCCCGAGGGTGTCGAGACCGGGGATGCCGACGGCGTCCGTGGCCGTCGTCACCACGGGCACCGCGTCCAGCAAGTCGGCTACCTCGCGGGCGAGTTCGTTGGCGCCGCCCGCGTGTCCGCCGACCAGCGGGACCGCGAACCGGCCTGCCTCGTCGACGCACACCACACCCGGATCGGACGCCTTGTCGGACAGCAGGGGCGCGACGAGCCGTACGACCGCGCCCGTCGCCAGGAAGCACACGAGCTGCTCGCACTCCGCGAACGCCCGCCGGACGGCGTCCCCGACGGGCCCGTCGTACACGCGCGTGCGGTCCGGCCACGCCGCGGCCAGCCGGTCGCGCGCCGCCGCCCCCGCCGCGGTGGCGGAAATGAGGCCGATCACTGAGCAACTCCTTCTTCAGGGACGGGGGTTCTGGACCCCCACAGCAGGAATACGGGGTTGGTCGCCGCCAGCCGGGTCACGTCCCCGGGCAGCGGTGCCAGTCGCGAGGACTGGAGCAGTACGCCGTCGACGTCGAACCCGGCGTCCGTGAGCGCGGCCCGCGTCGCCGGCACCCGGTCCAGCGCGGCCATCGCGACGACCACGCTCCGCCGGGCCCGACGCGCGCACGCGCCGACGATGCCGGCCAGCTCGCGCCCGCCGCCGCCGACGAAGACCGCGTCGGGGTCGTCGAGCCCGTCGAGTGCCTCCGGCGCGCTGCCGTGCACCACATGGACGTCGACCTCGTGCGCGGCGGCGTTGGCGCGGATCCGGCCGACACCGTCCGCGGTCCTCTCCACGGCACTGACGGCGGCGCCCAGCCGCGCGCACTCCACGGCCACCGACCCCGAACCGGCGCCCACGTCCCAGACCAGGTCGCCGGGGCGCGGCCCGAGCCGGGCCAGGGCCAGCGCCCGCACCTCGAACTTGGTGATCATCGAGTCGCGGTGGGCGAAGTCGCCCTCGCCCAGGGCCCACCCGGCGGGCCGGCGCACCGGCCCCGCGAGCGTGCGCACGGGACCGAGCGCACGCGCCTCGTCCAGGCACAGCACGACACTCACCGCCGGCCCCCAGTCGCGGACCGCCGCCTCGGCGGGCGTCACCCGCTCCACGCGTTCACGCGCCGGGTCGCCCAGCGCGGAGGCGACGACGAGAGCCCGGCCGGGGGCGGTCCGGGCCAACGCGGCGCCCAGCTCCGCGGGACCGGTGCCGGGCCCGGTGAGGACCGCGACCTTCGGATACGCCCGGCACACCTGGACGGCCGTCCGTGGCTCCCGCCCGTGCGCGCTGACGACGACGGCGTCCTCCCAGGTCAGCCCGAGCCGCGCGAAGGCCGCGGCGACGGAGGACACCCCCGGCACGACCTCCAGCCGATCCGCGCCGAACCGCTCGGCGAGCGCCCGCACGATCCCGAAGAACCCGGGGTCACCCGACGCCAGCACCACCACCCGCCGCTCCCCGGCGACGTACCGCTCGATGGCGTCGAGAGCGGGCGCCAGCGGCCCGAGCACGATCCGCTCGACGCCCTCCGGCAGCGCTGCGGCGTCCAGATGCCGCCGCCCGCCGACGACGAGTTCCGCTCCCGCCGTCAGCTCCGCGGGGACGGGCGCCCCGGTTCCCGTGCCGACGACGGTGATCGCACGGCTCACGTACTGGCACCCCGCTCGCGCAGGGCCCTGCGGGCCTCGGGGTCGGCCTTGCGGTAGCCGTGGAAGTGACCGGGGTGGTACAGGTGCGAGCGGGTGCCGTGCGCGGCGAGCGCCGGGCCGACCAGGAACAGCGTGTGCTTCCACAGCTTGTGCTCCTTGACCGTCTCCTCCAGCGTGGCGATCGTGCACCGCACGACCAGTTCCTCCGGCCAGGTCGCCTGATAGGCGATGACGACGGGCGTCGAGGTGGGGTAGCCGCCTTCCAGCAGCTCCCGTACCAGCTGCCCGCTGCGCGCGGCCGACAGGAAGACCGCCATGGTCGTGCCGTGCTTGGCGAACTCCCGCACCTCCTCACCGGGAGGCATCGGTGTCTTGCCGCCGCCGAGCCGGGTGAGGATCACGGACTGCGCGACCTCCGGAATCGTCAGCTCGCGCCGGGCGAGCGCGGCGACGGCGGAGAAGGAGGACACTCCGGGCACGATCTCGGTGTCGATGCCGATCTCGTCGCAGCGGTCCACCTGCTCCTGCGTACCACCCCAGAGGGCGGGGTCGCCGGAGTGGATCCTGGCCACCTTGACGCCCTCCCGGTGGGCCCGCTCGTAGACGGCGACGACGTCCTCCAGGGACATGGTCGCCGAGTCGAGGATCTCCGCGTCCTCGCGCGCGTGCTCCAGGACCTCCGCCTGGACCAGGCTCGCGGCCCAGATCACGACGTCGGCCTCGGCGATGGCACGCGCGGCACGGAACGTCAGCAGGTCGGCGGCGCCGGGACCGGCGCCTACGAAGGTCACCTTGCCGGTGGGGGCGTCGGCCATGGGTTCGGGTCCTCTCATGACGGGGTGGTGTGGGGGACGGGACACGGGTGGTGGTGAAGGTGCGTGGCCCTGGCCCGATCGGATACGAAGGGCACATGGCGGTGTTCGTCGCGCTCGGCGCGTTCCTGATGACGTTGGCCGGCGGCTGGACGGCACAGCGCGTGACCGACCGCCGCCACCTGGTACTGGGCCTGGCCGGAGGCCTGATGCTGGGCGTGGTCGGCCTGGACCTGCTGCCGGAGGCACTGGAGGCGGCCGGCTGGGAGGTCTTCGGCGTCCCCGCCGCCCTGCTGCTGTTCGTGGCGGGCTTTCTGCTGGCCCATCTGGTGGAACGTCTGCTGGCCCATCGGCAGGCCTCCCACGGCGGCGCCGAACACGACGGCCGCAGCCCCGAGGTGGGTCTCACGGCGGCCGCGGCGATGGTCGGTCACAGCGCCATGGACGGCGTCGCGATCGGCGCCGCCTTCCAGGTCGGCGGCGGCATGGGTACGGCCGTCGCGCTGGCCGTCATCGCCCACGACTTCGCGGACGGCTTCAACACGTACACCATCACGAGCCTGTACGGAAACGCCCGTCGCAGAGCCCTGACCATGCTGTTCGCGGACGCCGTCGCACCGGTCGCCGGCGCCGCCTCGACCGCGTTCGTCACCATCCCCGAGCCGCTCCTCGGGGGCTACCTCGGCTTCTTCGCCGGCGCACTCCTCTACCTGGCAGCGGCCGAGATCCTCCCCGAGGCCCACCACGAACACCCCGCCCGCTCGACGGTCCTGTGCACGATCGCGGGCGCGTCCTTCATCTGGCTGGTGGTGGGCCTGGCGGAGTGAGCAGCCGACGGCCCGGAGAAGGGCGGCGAGGGGCGAGGGGGCGGCCTGGGTACGGGTGCCGACACGCGAGGGGGCGGCGGGCTGGTGTCGGGCGTCGACGGGCGAGGGCGATGCCGGCCGACGGCGGGCGTCGACCACCGAGCCCACGGCGGGCCGATGACGGGTGTGGACGGGTTCGCGCACGGCCGCCCGCCGGCGGGGCCGGGTGGCCCAGCCAGCGGTCGATGGCCGGCCGGGCTCGGTGTCCGAGTACCCGGTCGACCGGTGGCCGGGCTCGGTGGCCGGCCACCGCGTCGCGGACCGTCTCACAGCTTGCCGCCTCGTCCGCCGTCGCGGCGGGCCGGGGCGATGAGCGTGGAGAGGTAGGGGAGGGGCTCCCCGTCCAGCTCGGCGGCGGGGCGGATGGACTCCTCCGTGAGGCCGAGCGCCGACCCCCACACCGCGTCCTCCAGCCGCCCGGTCTCGCGCAGCGCCTCGGCGACCTCGGCGGCCTGCCTGCCGAACTTGTAGGCGACGACGGTGCCGGGACCGGCCAGCGCGTCCTTCAGCACGGCCGACCCCGCCGTCACGGGCACGAGCGTCAACGGCTCGGTCCCCTCCGTCAGTACGGCGCCCGACCGCGCCGCGAGATCCTGCATGGCGGTGATGCCGGGCACGGTCTCCACGACGGTGCCGGGCACCAGCTCCCCGACGGTCTGGGCGAGATACGTGAACGTCGAGTACACGTTCGGGTCGCCGATGGTGGCGAAGGCGACGCTGTCGTACTGCGCGAGCAGCTGCGCCACCCGCTCCCCGGCGGCGTCCCACGCGGCCTCCCGCCGGCCCCGGTCGGTCCGCTCGTTCAGCGCGAAAACCACCCGGACGACCTTCTCCTCGGGCACGTAGTGGAGCACCGTCGCCTCGGCGCGCCCCCGCTCCCCGCTCGCTGTTCCATCGGGCGCGGCCATCACCGGTACGACGACCACGTCGGCGGCCCGCAGAGCGTTGACGCCCTTCACGGTCACCAGCTCCGGATCCCCGGGGCCGACCCCGATCCCGATCAGCCTGCTGCTCATGACGTCCGGCACCTCTCCACGAACCGACGGGCCACACCGGGCGACGACGCCCAGTGCGTGTGCAGGTAACTCGCGTGCACACCGCGTTCCACAAAGCCCTCGAGCCGCTTCGCGGGAGCGAGGACCCCCCAGGCGGGAGCCGCCCCGGCGCCCGGTTCGACGACGGTCCGGTGGAACTCGTGTCCCCGCGTCCGCGTCCCCGCCTCCGCGAGCACGCTGTCGCTCACGGCGACGGCGTCCCGGTACCCGAGGGTGAGCCGCCCGGTCATGCGGGCACCGGCGTCGAGCACCCCGCACATGGGTCGCCCGTCCAGCTCACGGCACAGATAGAGCAGGCCCGCACACTCGGCGGCGACGGGCGCACCGCTCTCCGCGAGCGCGGCGACCTCCTTGCGGAGCACCTCGTTCGCGGACAACTCGGCGGCGTACACCTCGGGAAACCCGCCTCCGACGACCAGTCCGCCCGTCCCCGGCGGGAGGTGCTCGTCCCGCAGCGGATCGAAGGTCACGACCTCGGCCCCGGCGGCGGCGAGCAGCTCACCGTGCTCGGCGTAGGAGAACGTGAACGCGGCCCCACCGGCGACGGCGATCGTGGGCGCCGGCGTCCCGGCAGACCGAGCCGGGCTGTCGCCGGCGGGCGACGCCGCGGCCTCAGCCGCGTCCCAGGCCGCGCCCGACAACGCGCCGGCCCCCCGCGCCAACGCCACCAGCCCCTCCAGATCACAACCCTCGGAGACCTGCGCGGCCATCGCCGCGACCGCCGCCACCGCGGCGGCCCCCCGCTCCGCCACCGGCACCAGCCCCAGGTGCCGTGACGGCGTCTCCACCGGCGCGGCCCGCCGCAGCGCGCCCAGCACCGGCACCCCCACCGACTCCAATGCCTCCCGCAGCAACGCCTCGTGCCGGTCCGAGGCGACCTTGTTCAGGATCACGCCCCCGATCCGCACCTGCGGGTCCCAGGAAACGAACCCGTGCACCAGCGCCGCCACCGACCGCGACTGCGAGGACGCGTCCACGACCAGCACCACCGGCGCCCGCAACGCCTTCGCCACCTGCGCCGTGGACGCCAGTTCACCCTGCCCCGCGGCCCCGTCGTACAGCCCCATCACACCCTCGACGACGGCGATGTCACACCCCCGCGCCCCGTGCAGGAACAGCGGAGCGAGCAGCTCCGGTCCGCACAGATACGCGTCGAGGTTCCGTCCCACCCGCCCGGTCGCGAGCGCGTGGTACCCGGGATCGATGTAGTCCGGCCCGACCTTGTGCGGGGACACGGCGAGCCCCCGCGCGGCGAACGCGGCCATCAGCCCCGTGGCCACGGTGGTCTTGCCGCTGCCCGACGAGGGCGCGGCGATGACCAGCCGTGGGACGGAGGACGTCACCACTCGATGCCCCTCTGCCCCTTCTGCCCCACGTCCATGGGGTGTTTGACCTTGGACATGTCGGTCACCAGGTCGGCGAACTCCACCAGCCGCTCCGGCGCGTTCCGCCCGGTGATCACGACGTGCTGGTTCCCCGGCCGCTCCCGCAGCACGGACACGACCTCGTCGGTGTCGATCCACCCCCAGTGCAGGGGGTAGGCGAACTCGTCCAGCACATACAGCTGGTACGTCTGCGCGGCGAGGTCCCGCTTGACCTGCTCCCAGCCCTCGCGGGCCTTCTCCTCGTTGTCCATCTGGGAGTCCCGCTGCACCCAGGACCATCCTTCGCCCATCTTGTGCCAGGCGACCGACCCGCCCTCGCCGGAGTCCCCGAGCACCCGCAGCGCCCGTTCCTCGCCGACCTTCCACTTCGCCGACTTGACGAACTGGAACACCCCGATGGGCCAACCCTGGTTCCAGGCGCGCAGGGCGAGCCCGAACGCGGCGGTCGACTTCCCCTTGCCGACCCCGGTGTGCACGACGACGAGCGGACGGTTCCGCCGCTGGCGTGTCGTCAGTCCGTCGTCCGGTACGACACTCGGCTGCCCCTGCGGCATTACGCGGCCCTCCTCGAAGTTCCCTGCACGTTCCTGACCAGCCCGGCGATCGAGTCCGCCCGCAGCTCGTCGAGCGTGACGGCGCTGCCGCCCAGCTCGCCCGCGAGCTGCCCGGCGAGCCCCAGCCGTACGGGCCCCGACTCGCAGTCCACGACCACGGACGCGACCCCGTCGGCCGCGAACAGCCGGGCCGCCCGCCCGGCGAGGGCGACGGGCTCGGGCCCGCCGGTCGCCCGGCCGTCCGTCACCACGACGACCAGCGCCCGACGGGCGGGGTCCCGCAGCCGCTCCACCCGCAGCACGTCGTGCGCCCGGAGCAGCCCGGCCGCGAGCGGTGTCCGCCCTCCGGTCGGCAGCGACTCCAGCCGTACGGCCGCCGCGTCCACGGACGAGGTCGGCGGCAGTGCCACGTCGGCGGCCGACCCGCGGAACGTCACCAGCCCCACCTTGTCCCGCCGCTGATAGGCGTCGAGGAGCAGCGACAGCACGGCACCCTTCACCGCGCCCATCCGCTGCCGGGCCGCCATGGACCCGGACGCGTCGACGACGAACAGCACCAGATTGCCCTCACGCCCCTCCCGCGTCGCCTGGCGCAGATCGTCTCGGCGTACGACGAGTCCGCGCCCGGAGCGCCCGCGCGCCCGCTGGTGCGGCGCCGCCGCCTGCACGGTCGCCGCCAGGTGCAGCTTGGTCAGCGTCCCGCGGGGCCGCCGGGCCCCGGTGGTCCGCCCGTGCTCGGTCCGCGCCCGCGACCGCCGCCCGGCGGCACCCTCGCCGATTCCGGGCACGCTCAGCACCTTCGTCCGGAAGGGCTCGGCGGCACGCGCGGGCTGCCGCTCACCGGCGCCGCCCCCAGGGGTCTGCGGCTCCCCGCTCTCCCCGGCCTCGGGACGCGCCCCCGTGTCCCCGCCCTCCGGCCCCTCCGACGGCGGCTGCCCGCCACCCCCGCCGGGCCCGTCCGGGCCGGGATCGGGATCGGGGTCCCCGTCGTCGGAGCCGCCGAACTCCTCCAGCGTCTCGTCGAGCTTGTCCTCGTCGAGTCCGGGCGCGTCGAAGGGATTGCGGCGGCGCCGGTGCGGCAGCGCGAGCAGCGCCGCCTGCCGGACGTCCTCCGCGAGCACCTCGGTCCGCCCGGCCCAGGCCGCCAGCGCCGTCGCCGTCCGCGCCATCACGATGTCGGCCCGCATGCCGTCCACCTCGAACGCGGCACACGTCGCCGCGATCTGCCGCAACGCCCCGTCGCCCAGCCGCACCGACGGCAGCAGCGCGCGGGCCGCCACGATCCGCGCCCGTACGGAGGCCTCCTCGTCCGCCCACCGCTCGGCGAAGCCGGCCGGGTCGTCGTCGTAGGCGAGCCGCCGCCGTACGACCTCCACGCGCTGGTCGGGCTCGCGCGAGGCGGCGACCTCGACGGTCAGCCCGAACCGGTCGAGCAACTGCGGGCGCAGCTCGCCCTCCTCGGGGTTCATGGTCCCGACGAGCAGGAACTTCGACGCGTGCCGGACGGAGACTCCCTCGCGTTCGACGTACGAGGCGCCCATCGCCGCCGCGTCCAGCAGCAGGTCCACCAGGTGGTCGTGGAGGAGGTTGACCTCGTCGACGTAGAGGATCCCGCGGTGCGCGTCGGCGAGCAGACCGGGCTCGAAGGCCTTCACGCCCTCCGAGAGCGCCCGCTCGATGTCCAGCGCCCCCACGAGGCGGTCCTCGGAGGCGCCGACGGGCAACTCCACCATCCGCGCGGGCCGTTCGGCCCCTGCCCCCGGCTCGTGCGGCCCGTCCGGGCACGCGGGGTCCGGACGGTCGGGATCACAGGAGAAACGGCATCCGGGAACCACCGAGACCGCCGGCAGCAGCACCGAGAGGGCGCGCACCGCCGTCGACTTGGCGGTGCCCTTCTCGCCGCGCACCAGCACCCCGCCGACCGCCGGCGACACGGCGTTCAGCAACAGCGCGAGCCGCAGGTCGTCCTGGCCGACGACGGCCGTGAACGGGAACGGGGTACTCACTGGTCGTCGCCCTCCAAGTCGCCTTCCAGCTCCAGGTAGGTGGCCCGGAGCCGCTCGATCGTGTCCGCGTCGGGCTCGGCCCACAGCCCGCGCTCGGCGGCCTCCAGAAGCCGCTCGGTGATGCCGCGCAGCGCCCACGGGTTGGACTTCTTCATGAAGTCCCGGTTCTCCGCGTCGAAGACGTACTCGGCGCTGAGCTTCTCGTACATCCAGTCGTCGACCACGCCCGCCGTGGCGTCGTAGCCGAAGAGGTAGTCGACGGTCGCCGCCATCTCGAAGGCGCCCTTGTAGCCGTGCCGCCGCATCGCCGCCATCCAGCGCGGGTTCACCACCCGCGCGCGGAACACGCGGTGGGTCTCCTCGCCGAGCGTGCGGGTCTTCACCTGGTCGGGGGTGGCCGAGTCGCCGACGTACGCCTCGGGGGAGGCGCCCGTCAGGTGGCGGACCATGGCGACCATGCCGCCGTGGTACTGGAAGTAGTCGTCGGCGTCGACGAGGTCGTGCTCGCGCGTGTCCACGTTCTTCGCGGCGACGGCGATCCGCTTGAACGCGGTCTCCATGTCCCCGCGCGCCGCCCGCCCGTCGAGCCCGCGCCCGTAGGCGTACCCGCCCCACACGGCGTACACCTCGGCGAGGTCGGCGTCCGAGCGCCAGTTTCGGGCGTCGATCAGCGGCAGCAGACCGGCACCGTACGCGCCGGGCTTGGAGCCGAAGACACGGGCCGTCGCCCGGCGCCGGTCGCCGTGCCCGGCGGTGTCCTCGTCGGCGTGCGCCTTCACGTAGTTCACGTCGGCCGGCTCGTCCAGCTCGGCCACCGCCCGTACCGCGTCGTCGATCAGCCCGACGACGTGCGGGAACGCGTCCCGGAAGAACCCGGAGATGCGGACCGTGACGTCGATGCGGGGCCGACCCAGCTCGGCCGCGGGCACGACCTCGAAGCCGGTCACCCGGCGCGAGGCGTCGTCCCACACCGGGCGGCAGCCCAGCAGCGCGAGGATCTCCGCGATGTCGTCACCCTGGGTGCGCATGGCGGACGTTCCCCACACCGTGAGGCCGACCGACTTCGGGTACTCGCCGGTGTCCTGGAGGTACCGCTGCACGAGCGAGTCCGCGAGGGCCTGCCCGACCTCCCAGCTCAGCCGGGACGGAATGGCCTTGGGGTCGACCGAGTAGAAGTTGCGCCCGGTCGGCAGGACGTTGACCAGGCCGCGCGTCGGCGAACCGGACGGACCGGCCGGGACGTACCCACCGTCCAGGGCCTTGAGGATGTGCCCGATCTCGTCGGTGGTCCTCTCCAGCCGGGGCACGACCTCCGCGCAGGCGAACTCCACCACCGCGACCGCGTCGGGGAGTTCGGTGCCCAGGACCTCCCGGACGAGCGCACGGCTCTCGCCGACCGCCCATCCCCGTGCTTCCATACCCTCCGCGATCCGCCGGCACAGCTGCTCCAGCAGGTCGATCGCGTCGGCGGCCGAGCGGGACGGCCCCGTCACGAGGTCCGTCAGCTCCACCGGGACCTTGACCGGCGCCCCCGGCTCGGCGAGCAACTCCTTCTCGACCAGCCCGAAGTGCTCCGCGAGGCAGGCCCGCAGGCCGGGCAGCGCGTTGGCCCGCCCGCCCCACACCTGTGAGGCCCGCAGCACGGCCAGCACCAGGTTGACGCGCGGCTCGCCTACCGGACCGCCGCCGAGGATGTGGAGGCCGTCGCGGATCTGCACGTCCTTGATCTCGCACAGATAGCCGTCGATGTGCATGACGAACTCGTCGAACGCCTCGTCGTCGGGCTGGTCGTCGACATGCAGGTCGTGGTGCAGCTCGGCCGCCTTCACCAGCGTCCAGATCTGCGCGCGCACGGCCGGCGCCTTCGTCGGGTCCAGGTCGGAGACGAGCGCGTACTCGTCGAGGAGCTGCTCCAGCTTGGCCAGGTCGCCGTAGGTGTCGGCCCGCGCCATCGGCGGCACCAGATGATCGACGACCGTGGCGTGCCCGCGCCGCTTGGCCTGCGTGCCCTCGCCGGGATCGTTCACGATGAACGGGTAGATCAGCGGGAGTTCACCGAGTACGGCGTCGGGGGCGCAGCCGCCGCTGAGCCCCAGCCCCTTGCCCGGCAGCCACTCCATCGTGCCGTGCTTGCCCATGTGGACGATCGCGTCGGCACCGAAACCGTTCTCCAGCCACCGGTACGCCGCCATGTAGTGGTGCGACGGCGGCATGTCCGGGTCGTGGTAGATCGCGATCGGGTTCTCACCGAAGCCGCGCGGCGGCTGGATCATCACGACGACGTTGCCGAACTGGAGCGAGGCCAGCACGATGTCGTCGCCGTCGACGTAGAGACCGCCCGGCGGCTCCCCCCACGCGTCCAGCATGCCCTGCCTGAGGTCGGGATCGAGCCGGTCGAACCAGGCCCGGTAGTCCGCCAGCGGCACCCGCGCGGGCGCGGCGGCGAGCTGCTCCTCGGTGAGCCATTCGACGTCGTGGCCGCCGGCGTCGATCAGCCGGTGGATCAACTCGTCGCCGTTGTCGGGGTACTCGGTGAGCGAGTAGCCGGCCGCCTTGAGGGCGTCCAGGACCTGGACGGCCGAGGCGGGCGTGTCGAGGCCGACCGCGTTGCCGACCCGCGAGTGCTTGGTCGGGTAGGCGGTGAAGACGAGCGCGAGCTTCTTGTCGGCGTTCGCCTTGTGCCTCAGCCGGGCGTGCCGTACGGCGATTCCGGCGACGCGCGCGGCCCGCTCGGGGTCGGCGACGTACACGGGGACGTCGTCCGGCCCCTGCTCCTTGAAGGAGAACGGGACCGTGATCAGCCGCCCGTCGAACTCCGGGATCGCGACCTGCATCGCCGCGTCCATGGGGGAGAGGGCGGCGTCGGAGGCGTCCCAGGCCGCCTTCGACGAGGTCAGGCAGAGTCCTTGCAGGACAGGAACATCGAGGTCCTTCAGCGCTCCGATGTCCCAGGCCTCCTCGTCGCCGCCGGCCGAGGCCTGCGAGGCGTGCGTGCCGCCCGCGGCGAGGACGGTGGCGACCAGGGTGTCCGCCGAGCCGAGGATCTCGTACAGACCGGGATCGGCGTCGCGCAGCGAACCGCAGTACACCGGCAGGGCGTTGGAGCCCGTCGCCTCGATCGCGTCGCACAGCGTGTCCACGAAGGCGGTGTTGCCGCTCAGCTCATGCGCGCGGTAGAAGAGCACGCCTACGGTCGGACGGCCGTCCCGGAGCACCCGGTCCCCGTGGACGCCGTACTCGGGCATCTTCCGCGGCTCCTCGAACCCCTCGCCCGTCAGGAGCACGGTGTCGGAGAGGAACCGCGCCAGCTCGGTGAGGTTGGCCGGCCCGCCCTCGACGAGATACCTGAGCGCCTCCGCCACCACGCCGGCGGGCACGGACGACTCGGCCATCAACTCCGCGTCGGGCACGGCCTCCCCGCCCAGCAGCACCGTGGGGATGCCCGACGCCCTGAGCGCGGCGAGCCCGTCCTCCCAGGCGCGCTTCCCGCCGAGCAGCCGCACGACGGCGACGTCCGAGCCCTCGATCAGGCCGGGAAGTTCCTCCGCGACGTCCACGCGGGTCGGGTTGCCGATCCGGTAGGAGGCACCGCCGGCGGCGCGGGCCGCCAGCAGATCGGTGTCGGCGGTCGACAACAACAACACTGTGCTCATGCGGGCGCTCCCGGTGGAATGAAAGGCAGTCCTTGCGGCGCGCCCGACTCGATGAGCCGCCACAGCGCGTCGGTGTCCGCGTGCTGTTCGATGAGGTCGCCGAGCCGGTCGAGCTGCTCCTCGCGCAGCGCGGCGAAGGAGGTGTCGGCGGCCGGCACGAAACGGCGGCCCGCGGCGGCCGCCACCTCCCGCAGGAACGCCCGGCGGAAACCGTCCGACTCCAGTGAGCCGTGCCAGTGCGTGCCCCAGGTCTGTCCGACCCGGCAGCCGTCCAGGAAGGGTTCACCGCCACTGATCTCGGCGATCCCGTGATGGATCTCGTACCCCTCGACCGGTTCGCCGAGGGCTTCTCCCACCGGCCGGGTGAGCGTCTTCTCGTGGGCGAACCGCACCCGGACCGGCAGCACCCCGAGGCCGTCGACATGGCCTCGCCGGCTCTCGACGTCGTCCTCGATGTGCTCACCGAGGATCTGGAAGCCGCCGCAGACGCCGAGGACGGGCCGGCCTTCGGCGACTCTGCGCCCGATGGCCTGGGCGAGCCCCCGCTCCCGCAGCCACTCCAGCGCCCGCACCGTCCCCCGGGTCCCGGGGATCACCACGAGGTCGGCGTCGGCCAGCTCCTCCGGCCGGTCCACGAACCGCACGACGACGCCCGGTTCGGCGGCCAGCGCGTCCACGTCGGTGAAGTTGGACATGAGCGGAATCGCGCAGACGGCGATCCGCAGCACGTCCTCGCCCACGGGCGGGGAGACGTTCGACTCCCGGACGGTGCCCCGCAGGGAGACCCGCAGTCCGTCCTCCTCGTCGATCCCGAGCCCGTGCCGGAACGGCAGCACGCCGTACGTCCGCCGCCCGGTGAGCCCGTGCAGCATGTCCAGGCCCGGCTCCAGCAGCGAGACGTCACCGCGGAACTTGTTCACGAGGAACCCCGCGACCAGCTCCTGGTCCTCCGGCGAGAGCAGCGCGACGGTCCCGAAGAAGGAGGCGAAGACGCCGCCGCGGTCGATGTCGCCGACGACGAGCACGGGGAGCCGGGCGTTGCGGGCGATCCCCATGTTCACGATGTCGGTCCGCCGCAGGTTGATCTCGGCTGGGCTTCCCGCCCCCTCACAGATCACCGCGTCATACGTGCCCCGCAACTCGGCGAGACAGTCGAGAACGGTTCCGAGGAGCCTCTCCTGCCGGCCCCCGTGGTAACCGCGAGCGCTCAACTCGCCGACGGGTTTGCCGAGCAGCACGACCTGGCTGCTCCGCTCGCCGCCCGGCTTGAGCAGCACCGGATTCATCAGCGCCGTCGGCTCCACCCGGCAGGCCTGCGCCTGCATGGCCTGCGCCCGCCCGATCTCGGCGCCCTCGCGGGTCACGAACGAATTGAGGGACATGTTCTGCGCCTTGAACGGCGCGACCTTGACCCCCTGCCGCACGAGCCACCGGCAGATCCCGGCCGTGACGACGCTCTTGCCGGCGTCGGAGGTGGTGCCGGCGACGAGGAGACCCCCGCTCATGACGTACGCCCCTTCGCTCCCGCGGCGACGAGGCGCGCGGTGATGACGCGCGCGGCGACCGTGGCGCCGAGCGCGAGCAGGCCGACACGGCGGGAGAGCCGCGCGGCACGTTCGATGTCGTGGGGCACGACGGGCCGTCCCCGCTCCCCGTTCAGCACGGGCCGGTGCTCGACCCGCCCGCCGTACGACAGCGTCCCGCCCAGCCGCACCCCGAGGGCGCCGGCGAACGACGCCTCCACGGGACCGGCGTTGGGGCTGGGGTGCCTGTGAGCGTCGGCCCGCCAGGCCCGCACCGCACCCCGCGGATCGTCCCCGGCCACGGCGGCGAGTACGGCGGTCAGCCGCGCCCCCGGCCAGCCGGCGACGTCGTCCAGCCGGGCCGAGGCCCACCCGAACCGGCGGTGGCGCGGCGACCGGTGGCCCACCATGGCGTCCAGGGTGTTGACGGCCCGGAACCCGAGCAGCCCCGGCACTCCGCCGACGGCCCCCCACACCAGGGCTCCCACGACCGCGTCGGAGGTGTTCTCGGCGACGGACTCGACGACCGCGCGGGCGATGCCGTCGGCGTCCAGGGTCTGCGGGTCCCGTCCGCACAGATGCGGCAGCCGGGCCCGCGCGCCCTCGACGTCCCCCGCTTCCAGGGCCCGCCCGACGGTCCGGGCCTCCCGCACCAGCGAGGTCCCGCCGACGACGGCCCAGGCGGCGGCACCGGTCAACGCGACGGAGGCGGCGGGGGAGCGGCGTACGGCATGCGTGGCGGCGGCCCCGAGGGCCACGGCGCCACCGGCGCACACGGCGGCGTGCAACGCGCCCCACCCTCGGTGGTCCCGCCACAGCACGCGCTCCACGCCGGCCGCGGCCCGTCCGAAGACGGCGACCGGATGCCCCCGGCGCGGATCGCCGAGGATCAGGTCCCCCAGGAGGCCGGCGGCGGCACCGTACGCGTAGCGGCGATCGGCACCCATCGGCTCAGCCGGCCGACGGGTCGGGGAACGACCTGGTGCTGAACCTCGAACGGCAGCCGAGCATGGCGTTATGTCCTCACTCAGGGTGTCCACGCCCTGGTTCGACGAGACCGGCGACGAGAGTTCCTGGCTCCCGGGGCTTTCTACCCCGGTGACAGTGGCGGGACCGCGCCGGATTCACACCGGCTTCCTCTTCTGTCGCCGTACATGGCCCCGGCAGTCCACCACGGTCCCCGAACGGCCGTCAACTCACCCTTGACCTGCGGCGGGTCAGTGTGCAGAACCCCACATGCCCTGGGTCACGGCCGTCACGCACGCGTGGGGCGCGGGACGGTGACCCGTCCCGCGCCCCACGCGTGCGCGTGCCGTCCGTCAGACGACGATCAGCGAGATGCCGTACGCCACCGCCGCGGCGCACGCCGCGAAGCACGCGTACGCGCCGGTGACCGCCAGGGTGGCGGAGTCGCCCTGGGCCGCCGCCCGCTCGCGGCGGGAGAGGCCCATGATGCCGAGGGTGAACAGGGCCACGAGGGCCACGGTCACCAAGAGGCTGACACCGAAGACGGATCCGAGAGCCGCCCAGTCGATCTTCATGCTGCTTCTTCCTTCGTACCGGTGGGGGCGGGGCTCAGACGGTGGTGACGGTGGGGGCGACCGGCGGGGCGGGTTCCGCCACGGGGGCGGGGATGGTGGCCGTCAGGTCCTCGGTGACCGTACCCGCCGGGGGCGGGGTCACGGCGGCGATCGCGGCGGTCACCACGCCGGCCGGCTCCTCGTCCTCCTCGACGACGTTGGTGTGGTCGATGACCTCGCGGCGCGAGATCTTCCAGATCGCGGCGCTGGAGGCGATGAGGAACACCGCGACGAGCGCCGTACCCCAGCTGCCGAAGCCGGTCACGTACTCGGCCAGGGCGCCGACCAGGGCCGCGGCCGGCAGCGTCAGGCCCCAGGCGACGAACATCCGGGTGGCGGTCGACCAGCGGACGACCCCGCCCTTGCGGCCCAGGCCCGCGCCCATCACCGAGCCGGAGACGGAGTGCGTGGTGGAGAGCGAGAAGCCGAGGTGGGAGGAGGCCAGGATGACGGTGGCCGCGCTCGTCTGGGCGGCGAAGCCCTGCTGCGGCTGAAGGTCGGTCAGACCCTTGCCCATGGTGCGGATGATGCGCCAGCCGCCGAGGTAGGTGCCGAGCGCGATCGCCAGACCCGCGGACAGGATGACCCACAGCGGCGGGTCGGAGTCGGGAGCGACGGCGCCGCCGGCGACCAGGGCGAGGGTGATGATGCCCATCGTCTTCTGCGCGTCGTTGGTGCCGTGGGCCAGTGAGACCAGGCCCGCGGAGGCGATCTGGCCGGTGCGGTAGCCCTTCGCGGCGGCCTTGCCGTCGGCCTTCTTGCCCAGCGTGTAGGACAGCCGGGTCGCGAGCATCGCGGCGACGCCCGCCACGATCGGCGCGGCGATCGCCGGGATCAGGACCTTGGTGACCAGTACGTCACCGTGGACCGCGCCGACACCGGCCGAGGCGATGGTGGCACCGATGAGACCGCCCATCAGGGCGTGGGAGGAGCTGGAGGGGAGCCCGACCAGCCAGGTCAGCAGATTCCAGAGGATCGCGCCGACCAGGGCGGCGAAGATGACCTCGGGACGGATGCCGGTCTCGTCGACGAGACCCTTGGAGATCGTGTTGGCGACCTCCACGGAGAGAAAGGCGCCTACAAGGTTCAGTACGGCGGACATGGCCACCGCGACCTTGGGCTTGAGCGCACCGGTCGAGATGGTGGTGGCCATCGCGTTGGCGGTGTCGTGGAAACCGTTCGTGAAATCGAACGCGAGTGCGGTTACTACCACAATCGCGAGGATCAGCGAGAAGCTTTCCATTTACCCAGGCAATCGTTCGAGGTCATTGGCAGGATGAACGTAGGTAACCCGAGTGAACGGAAGGTGAACTGGGACGGGCTTCATGGTGTCCACAATCGGCGGCATGCGTTCCGCTCCGTCGTGACGCCCCAGGCGCCGCACGGGCCGGGGTCCCGGGCCCGCTTCTCCGGGGGTCCCGAGGGGCCCTGAAAGAGACATTGGTCACCTGGCAGGATCACGGCATGACCGACCAGCGACACGACACCGGTGACAGCGCCCACGACCTCCGCGCCGAGGAGGTCGAGCACGCCTGGGAACAGCTCGTGGCGACGGCCCGCCGCACCGTCGCGGACCGGCTCGTCGTCGGCACCTCGGGCAACGTCTCCGTCCGGGTCGGAGACCTCGTCCTGGTCACGCCCTCGGGCGTCCCCTACGACCGCCTCACCCCGGACGACGTCACCGGCGTCGACCTCGACGGCCGACAGGTCCTCGGCGTCCTCACCCCGACCAGCGA
This sequence comes from Streptomyces sp. NPDC033216, assembly GCF_055577115.1. Taxonomy (NCBI): domain Bacteria; kingdom Bacillati; phylum Actinomycetota; class Actinomycetes; order Kitasatosporales; family Streptomycetaceae; genus Streptomyces; species Streptomyces sp. NPDC033216. Next base: position 108,693 of record NZ_JBVIQK010000017.1, read on the forward strand.
GCTGCCCATGCACCTCGCCGTCCACCGCACCACCGACGCCCGCGCCGTCGTCCACACCCACGCCGTGCACGCCACCGCCGTCTCGACCCTCGTGACCGAACTCCCGCCCGTCCACTACATGACGGGCGCCCTCGGCGGCCCCGTCCGCGTCGCCCCCTACGCGACCTACGGCACCGAGGAACTCGCCCGCAACCTCCTCCGCGCCCTCACCGACCGCACGGCCTGCCTCCTCCAGAACCACGGCACCCTCACCTACGGCACCACCCTCGACGAGGCCTACGACCGCACGGCCCAGCTCGAATGGATGTGCCACCTGTGGCTGACCGCGTCCTCGGTCCCGGGCCGCACCCCGAACCTCCTGACGGAGGCGCAGCTGAGGGAGGCGGGCGAGAAGCTGAGTGGATACGGCCAGAAGGACGTGAGGTGAGCCCTTCACGGCGGACGGGGCTGTGGCGCTGCACGACCGCGCCGCGTCTCGCGCGACCAGCCGCACCGGCTCGCGGCCCCCGCAGAAGCGAAGGCGCTCGGGGACACAGCCACTCACCCGCCCCGCCCGCGACCCCACGCCGCAGGGGGCACAGCCACTGACCCGCGGCCCTCACGCGGCGGAGGCGGAGGTGCCCTGGACGACCGGCCCGCCGCCCACGCGGCAGAGACGACCCGCCCGCGGCCCCACGCGGCAGAGGAGAAGGCGCCCCCAGGCACAACACGCACCCGCCCCCGACACGGCCCCCACCACTGGCCGCGATCACGATCGGCCAGGACACTGGACACGTGCGCCCCGTCACCGCAACCGCCGTCACCGCAGTCGCAGCCCTCGCCGCCGGCGCGGCGAGCGTGGCCGCAGGCCGCCTCGCCAGCGACGCGGCGCTGAAGGCGTCGCCCGGCCGCCCCCTGCCCACCGAACCCCGGCTCACCGTGCACGGCACGGCCGCCGGCCAGGTGACCCTCACCCGCCACCTCGCCGCCCTGCGCCCCGGTACCTACGGCCTCGCGGGCGACGGCTCCCACGCGGTCGTCGGCCCCGTCCTGGCCAACGCCCCGCACTCCGCCGACACCGTCGTACGCCGTCTGGAGCGCGTCACCCACGGCACGCTCAGCGCCGGCGACGCGGTGTGGCTCACCCCGAACCTGTTCGTCGGCAACCCGAGCACCGCGCTCGGCCTCGACCACGCCGACGTGGACGTGCCCGGCGAGCTGGGCCCGCTGCCTGCCTGGTTAGTCCCCGGCGCTCGCCGCACCTGGGTGATCGCGGTGCACGGCCTGGGCACCACCCGCGAGCACACCCTGAACCTGACCGGCTTCCTGCACCGCCGCCGCTTCCCCGTCCTCGCCCTCGCCCACCGTGGCGACCTGGGCGCGCCCCCCTCCCCGGACGGCCTCAACCACCTCGGCGAGACCGAGTGGCGCGACCTGGACGCGGCCATGCGCTACGCCGTCCGCCAGGGCGCCGAACGCCTCGTCCTGCTCGGCTGGTCCACCGGCGCCACCATGGCCCTGCGCGCCGCCGCCCGCTCGGGGCTGCGCGACCGCGTGTCGGGTCTGGTGCTGGACTCCCCGGTGCTCGACTGGCAGGCCACCCTGAGGGCCCTCGCCTCCGCCCGGCACACCCCCGGCGCGCTTCTGCCACTGGCCGTCCGCGCGGCCGAGGGCCGCGCCGGCCTGAGCGCCGACGGGGCCGCCGACCCGGCCGCGCCCGCCGTGCCCACCCTCGTCCTCCACGGACCCGACGACACCGTGGCCCCCTGGGAGGCCTCCCGTCGCTTCGCCGCCGGCCGCCCCGGCCTGGTCACCCTTCACCCCGTCCCGCACGCCCCGCACGCCGCCATGTGGAACCCCGACCCGGCCGCCTACGAGGAAGCCCTGCGCCGCTTCCTCACGCCCCTCATGTGAGGCACCGGAGCGGTCCCGACGGTTCCGTTTAGCGCTGTACCGCTGGCCTGAACACGCCTGCTCACCCGTCTCCGGACCCCGTGCCTTGGCCAGTCCCACACCCGGCCGTGACATTCCGTTTGGGATTTCGGACCGTCAACCGGAAGACTGCACCCGTGACGTCCCGTATTCCGCGCGACTCCAGGCTTCGACTCGTCCGCCCACGACCCCTGGCCGCCGCCCCCTCAGCTGTGAACCAGCGGCGCCCACGCCGCCCCGCGCCCCGCCCGCCGGAGGGCACCCCCGCCCCGGCGGAGCTGGCCAGAATGGCGCGCTCCGGTCTGGCCGCCGCGGCCTGTGTCGCCCGCTGGGCCGACAACGCCCTCGGCCCCGGCCGGGACGCGGCCACCGACGACGGCAAGGCCACGCTCTCCGAGGCGACTGCCGAACGCGCGGCGGCCGACCTGGGTCTGACCGCGGCTCAGGTCCGCGCGGACTGGGACACCGCCCGCCTCGCCGGCCTCGTCGAGGTGCACGGCGACAGCGCCCGCCCCGGTTGGCGGCTGCGCGCCTGGAACCGTGACGACAGCGCCGTCCTGCGCGGCTGGGTCGCCCTCTTCGACGCCTGGTCGCTGGCCACTGCGGAACCCGCCGGCCAGGAGCCCGGCGCCGTCGCCGAGGTCGTCTCGGCCATGCCGCAGGTGCTCTCCTTCCTCCAACTGTCCGCCGGCCCCGTCCCCGTGGACCAGCTCCTCGACCTGCTCCGCCAGCGCGTCACCGAACTGCGCACCGAGCGCTGCGAGGTCTCCTACGGCGGACCCGAGGACGCCGACACCGCGGGCCCCAGACCACCCCGCCCCTCCGCGGACGCCGACCCGGCGGAGCCCGCCCGCGCCGGCGAACTCGCCCCCCTCCTCGACTGGGCCCTGCACGCCCTCGCCTCGGTGGGCGCTCTCACCTACGGTGACGGCCACGCCACGCTCACCCCGCTCGGCAGCTGGGCGGTCTGGGTCAAGCTGGAGCAGATCTGCGTCGCCGCGCAGAGCCCCGCCGGCAACATCGAGGTCGCAGCCGAGGAGATGCTCCGGGGCTGCGCCCAGCTCCGCCCGAACGCCGCCCGCGCCGAGTACCGCGCCTGGCTCGCCGCCCGCACCGTCGGCAGCGCCGTCGGCGAACTGCTCGCCGCCGCCCGCGGCGAGGACGCCCTGCTGCGCGGCCTCGCCTTCGAGGCGCTGCGCGTCGTCGGCGCCCCCGCCGAGCCCGACGTGCGCGCCGTCGTCGAGGAGCCCGCCCTGCGGCCGTACGCCCTGCTGTGGCTGGCCGAGCACGACGGGGTGGACCCGGAGGACGCCCACGAGGTGCTCACCCGCGAGGAGGCCACCTGGCTGTGGGTCGACACCGCCGCGGCCGTCGCCGACCACGGTGAGGCTTCGATGCTGGTGCGGCACCTGGAGTCCGCGCTCCAGCCGACCGTGCCCGCGCTGCTGGCCGAGGTCCGCTCCGTCGGGCACCCGCGTACCGTGCAGGTCCTGGTGGCGCTCGCCGCCGCGCACCCCGACCCGGCCCTGGCCAAGGCCGTCCGCCGGGCCGCCTTCCAGGTCCACACCGGGCGCTGAACCCGGCGCCGGGCGTCAGCCCTGGATCTCGGGCGCGTACGTGCCGAAGCTCCAGATGTTGCCCTCGACGTCCCGGGCCATGTAGTCCCGCGAGCCGTACTCCTGGTCCGTCGGGGGCATCAGGATCTCCGCGCCGTGCTCCACGGCCCGCCGGTGGTGGGCGTCGACGTCGTCCACGACGACGTACACCCCGGCCGGGCCGGCGTCCCTCATCGCCGCGTCGAAGGGACCGCCGCGGCCCTTCGACCCGAGCATCACCGCGCCGTTGCCCTGCACCAGCTCGGCGTGCAGCACCGAGCCGTCCTCGCCCTCGAACACCGACAGCTCGGAGAAGCCGAAGGCCTCCGTGAGCTGCCGGATCGCCGCTTTGGCATCCCGGTACAACACCGTCGGAAAGATGCTGGGGCGCCCGCCGCTCGTGCCTGCCATGCCGATCACTCCCTTGGGATCCCAGCGCGATCCCTGCCGGAAATCTCCCTCACGGCCCAGTCTGGCAGCGACCGCCGACCATGCCTCCGGAGCGGATCCCGCGCCCGTCAGCGGAAGGTGTCGCACCGCGTCATGTCCCCGCTCCGGTACCCCACGTCGAACCACTGCTGCCGCTGCGCCGCCGACCCGTGCGTCCACGTGTCCGGCGTCACCCGCCCCTGGTAGCGCTCCTGGATCCGGTCGTCGCCCACGGCCGCCGCCGCGTCCAGTCCGTCGGCGATGTCCGCGGCGGTGAGGCTGGTGATCAGCGGCCGCCCGGTCGACTCGTCCGGTGTCGTGGTCGCGTGGTGGGCCCACACGCCCGCGTAGCAGTCCGCCTGGAGTTCCACGCTCACCGAGGCGCTGTCCGCGCCGGTCCGCCCGTCCTGGGAGCGGCTCAGCGTGCCCATGAGGTCCTGCACGTGGTGCCCGTACTCGTGCGCCATGACGTACGCCTGCGCGAAGGGCCCGCCGGTGGCGCCGAAATCCGACCGCAGCTCGTCGAAGAAACCCAGGTCCAGGTAGACGGTCCGGTCGCCCGGACAGTAGAACGGCCCGACCGCCGAGGTCGCCGTCCCGCACGCCGTTCCCACACGCTGGCTGAAGAACACCGTGGAAGAGCGCGTGTAGGTCCCGTGCCGCCGCTGCAACTCCTCGTCCCAGAAGTCCTGCACGCTGTTGACCACCGCCACCGCCCGGCAGTCGTCCCGCGTGTTCGCGTCCCGCCCGGTACGGCAGCTCCGCTGCACCTGCGCGAGCCCCGACGCGGTCGCCGCGGGCTCGTCGCCGCCCGAGGAGAGCCCGAGCTGGTCCGGCCCGACCCCGAGGAACAGCGCCAGCAGCAGCGCGATCAGTCCGCCGATCCCACCGCCCACGGTGGCGCGCCCGCCCGGAATCCGGCTGCCGCGCACATCCCGCACCTCGGACGTGTCCAGCCGGGCGTCATCGTCGAACTGCACGGGGCCACCACCTCCGTCTACGGCGGCCCCCTGGCCGCCATCCTCACCCGCCACCCGCCCCACGCCCGCGAGCCGGCCGACCGCCCCGCGCCCGCAGAACCGGACACCGCGCACCTTCCCGCAGCGACGCCCCGTACGCATGGTGGGCCGACCCCCACTTGCCCACCCACCAGCGGAACCCACCTGCCGCGGAACCTCGTCCGCCCGCTACGCCCGCGGAACCGCACACCCCCCTCGGCCCGCGGGGACCGGCCCCGTGGGGACGCCCGGCCCGGCGCCCACGCCGCCGGGCCCGAGGCGGGCCGTGTGTGGTCCGGTCACGCCCGTCGGCGGCCCGCGCGCAGCGCCTCGCGCGGAGATCGACGGGCTCGCCAGAAAAAGTGCTTGCACGCCCCCGTTAGAATGGCGGCATGGCCATTCTCCTCGCGCATTAGACGGCGGGAACGTCCTCAGCCGTCCATCCCGCCCCCACCCGCTCTGGAGTCTGTCCGTGATCTCCGCCTCCGGCATCGAGCTGCGCGCCGGTGCCCGCATCCTCATCGAGAACGCCTCCTTCCGTATCGCCAAGGGCGACCGCATCGGCCTGGTCGGGCGCAACGGCGCCGGCAAGACCACGCTGACCAAGGTCCTCGCCGGTGAGGGCATCCCCGCCGCGGGCCAGGTCACCCGTTCCGGCGAGGTCGGCTACCTCCCGCAGGACCCCCGCACCGGAGACCTCGACGTCCTCGCCCGCGACCGCATCCTCTCCGCCCGCGGTCTCGACGTACTCATCCGCAAGATGCGCGACAACGAGCAGCGCATCGCCAACGGCCAGGGCGCCACCCGCGAGAAGGCCATGAGGCAGTACGAGCGCCACGAGACGGAGTTCCTCACCAAGGGCGGGTACGCCGCCGAGGCCGAGGCCGCCACCATCGCCGCAGCGCTGAACCTGCCCGACCGCGTGCTCGGCCAGCCCCTGCACACCCTGTCCGGCGGTCAGCGACGCCGTGTCGAGCTGGCCCGGATCCTGTTCTCCGACGCGGACACCCTGCTCCTCGACGAGCCGACGAACCACCTGGACGCCGACTCGATCGTCTGGCTGCGGGACTACCTCAAGACCTACCGCGGCGGTTTCATCGTCATCTCCCACGACGTCGACCTGGTCGAGACGGTGGTCAACAAGGTGTTCTACCTGGACGCCAACCGCTCCCAGATCGACGTGTACAACATGGGCTGGAAGCTCTACCAGCAACAGCGCGAGGCCGACGAGAAGCGTCGCAAGCGCGAGCGGCAGAACGCCGAGAAGAAGGCCGCCGCACTGCACACGCAGGCCGACAAGATGCGCGCCAAGGCCACCAAGACGGTCGCCGCGCAGAACATGGCCAAGCGGGCCGACCGGCTGCTCGCCGGGCTCGAGGCGGTGCGGGCCTCCGACAAGGTCGCCAAGCTGCGCTTCCCGGAGCCCGCGCCCTGCGGCAAGACCCCGCTGATGGCGGAGGGCCTGTCGAAGTCGTACGGCTCGCTGGAGATCTTCACGGACGTCGACCTGGCCATCGACAAGGGCTCCCGCGTCGTCATCCTCGGCCTCAACGGCGCCGGCAAGACCACCCTGCTCCGCCTGCTCGGCGGCGTGGAGACCCCCGACACCGGCGAGGTGCGCCCCGGCCACGGACTCAAGCTCGGCTACTACGCGCAGGAGCACGAGACCCTCGATCCCGAGCGCTCGGTCCTGGAGAACATGCGCTCCGCCGCCCCCGACCTGGACCTCGTGGAGGTCCGCAAGGTGCTCGGGTCGTTCCTGTTCTCCGGCGACGACGTCGACAAGCCGGCCGGCGTCCTGTCCGGCGGTGAGAAGACCCGGCTGGCCCTGGCCACGCTCGTGGTCTCCTCGGCCAACGTGCTGCTGCTCGACGAGCCCACCAACAACCTCGACCCGGCCAGCCGCGAGGAGATCCTGGGCGCGCTGCGCACCTACAAGGGCGCGGTCGTCCTCGTCACCCACGACGAGGGCGCCGTGCAGGCGCTCCAGCCCGAGCGGATCATCCTGCTGCCCGACGGCGTCGAGGACCTGTGGGGCTCCGACTACGCGGACCTCGTCGCCCTGGCTTGATCGAATGCGTGATCCACGGCGTATGGATCATTCGGCCCACCGGTGATCCCTCATCTGTGTGAGATGGCCTCGTACCGAGGTGTGTCCTACACCGATTTCGCGGCCGACCCCTTTGACACCAGGGGGTCGGCCGTCGTGCGTCCCTGACCTGGCACTTCGCGGAAGGACCCGTTCGGGCGTACGAACATCCGCCACTGGAATGACAGGTTCCGTTCGTGGGTACGCGCTCCTGTCGTCAAAACCCTGTCGCACGGACCTTGCCGAATGGGTGGCCATCGGGCCCCGGAGGGGTGATCATGAGGGGACCAGAGCGCACTTCCCATGAGGAGGCACGGGTGGCCGAGACTCTGAAGAAGGGCAGCCGGGTGACCGGCGCCGCGCGCGACAAGCTCGCGGCAGACCTGAAGAAGAAGTACGACTCCGGTGCGAGCATCCGGGCACTGGCCGAGGAGACCGGCCGCTCGTATGGCTTCGTGCACCGGATGCTCAGCGAGTCGGGCGTCACGCTTCGTGGGCGTGGCGGAGCGACGCGCGGCAAGAAGGCCGCCTCGTCCTGATCCGGGCGGCCCATCGGCTTCGATGGTGGCCACCCGGTCGGTCTTCCGATCGGCCGGGTGGTTACTGTGCAGTCACTTAGCTGACCGCTAGCTGACCGCACCCACCGGAGGCGCCCCATGGCCACGCCCGACCAGGAACTCGTTCCCCTGCTCGACAAGGACGGCGTACGGCTCACCGTCGACGACGCACTCGCCACGGTGACGCTGACCCATCCGGCCAAGCGCAACGCGCAGAGCCCTGCGATGTGGCGCGCGCTGGCCGAAGCGGGCCGGAACCTGCCGGGCTCCGTCCGCGTGGTCGTGCTGCGCGGCGAGGGCAAGTCCTTCTCCGCCGGTCTCGACCGGCAGATGTTCACGCCCGAGGGGATCGAGGGGGAGCCGTCCTTCGTCGATCTCGCACGCAGTGGCGACGCCGAACTCGACGCTGCCATCGCCGAGTTCCAGGAGGGCTTCACCTGGTGGCGGCGCAACGACCTCGTGTCGATCGCCGCCGTTCAGGGCCACGCCATCGGCGCGGGCTTCCAACTGGCCCTCGCCTGTGATCTGCGCGTCGTCGCCGACGACGTGCAGTTCGCCATGCGCGAGACCGGACTCGGCCTGGTACCGGACCTCACCGGCACACACCCCCTCGTCTCCCTCGTGGGGTACGGCCGTGCCGTCGAGATCTGCCTGACCGGCCGCTTCGTACACGCCCAGGAAGCGGTCGCCACCGGCCTCGCCAACGTCTCCGTGCCGGCCGCCGAGCTGGACGCGACGGTCCGGGAACTGGCCGCGGCGATCCTGGCCGCGCCGCGCGACGCCGTCGTCGAGACGAAGACGCTGCTGCGCGGCGCCGGCGACCGGACGTACGACGAGCAGCGGGCGGCCGAGCGCGCCTCCCAGGCCCGCCGCCTGCGGGACCTGGCCGGCCTCGGAGAGTGAGCGCGGCGGGCCAGGTGGGCGGGGTGGGCGTTCAGCCCGCCCACGTCACCAGCACCGCCACCGTCGGCTGATCCGGCAGCGCGTCCGACACCGCCGCGCGGACCTCCCGGGCCACGTCCAACGCCCGGTGGTCCACCCGCACGGCGATCTCCACGCGCGCGTGGAGGCGCGGCAGGACGGCCGTCCCGTCCCGCCGCTCCTCCAGGCGCACCGCCCGCCCGAGCACGTCCGTCAGCGCGGACACCCCCGGCACCGAGGCGACGGCCTCGGCGACGCGCGCCTCGGCGCCCTCCCGCGCCACCGCGGCCGACCGGGGCGGCCGCTCCGCCTCCGGCACGGGCTCCGGCCGCTCTTCCTCCTCGTCGAGCAGGCCCGTCACCCGCAGATCCACCTCGGCCACCACCAGCCCGAGCCGCTCCGTGGCCGCCACCGCCAGCGCCGTACGCAGCCGGGACGCGGTCGTGGGCAGGGGTTCGGAGGCCGTCGCCGCGAAGTCCGCCGTCACCCGCAACGGCCCCGGCGGCAGCGCGCTCGGTGGCGCCGGGACCACCGGCTCGTACGTCATCTCGGGGTCCGCGACCGCGATCCGCAACAGGCCCAGGCGCACGCCGGGCAGCTCCCGTGCCACCCCGCGCAGCACCGCCTCCGCCGCGTCCTCCGCGATCCACGCGCCGTCCCGCGGCCCGCCCAGGGGGAGCAACCGGCCCATCGAGAGCTGTTCGCGCACCGTGTGCGTCCATCTGTCCGCCGTCATTCCCCCAGCCTGCCGTATCCCTGGGGCGAAGACGGTGAACCGCGCTTACGGTGGCAGAAGGACGACGACCGAAAAGGACGTACGGTGATGAGCGAGACGACGGAACAGAGCAGGACGCACCTCCCGGACGGCGGCAGCGAGACGGTGTCGACCCGAAAGGCGGCGCGGCGCGGCGGCGGAGACCCGGCGTCCCGCGGACGCACCACCATCGCCGACGGCGTCGTGGAGAAGATCGCCGGATTGGCGGCCCGTGACGTGGTCGGCGTGCACGCCATGGGCAGCGGGATGAGCCGCACCTTCGGAGCGGTGCGCGACCGGGTGCCCGGTGGCACGAAGTCCGTCACCCGAGGCGTCAAGGCCGAGGTCGGTGAGGTGCAGACGGCGCTCGACCTGGAGATCGTGGTCGACTACGGCGTGTCCATCACCGAGGTCTCCGGGGACGTGCGCGAGAACGTCATCGCGGCCGTCGAGCGGATGACCGGCCTAGAGGTGGTCGAGGTCAACATCGCGGTCAGCGACGTCAAGCTTCCCGAGGAAGAGGACGAGGAGCCGGAGTCCCGGCTCCAGTGACACACCGGCCACCGGGCGACCGGGCCGCTGAGGGGAGTGCACCGTGAATCTGGCCGTGGTGGGCATGATCGCCGGCATGGCACTGGGCTTCGCCGGATACTTCGGCGGGTTCGGGGCCTTCCTGCTGGTGGCGGCGCTGGGCGCCGTCGGGTTCGTCGTGGGCCGGTTCCTGGAAGGGGACCTGGAACTCGGCGACTTCTTCCGCGCGCGCGACGGCCGGCGCCGGTGACGTCCGTGGGACAGGGGACCGGGGCGCCCGGCACCCGTGCGGTGGTTCCGCCGGGAGAACGGGGCGCCACCCGGATCACCGACCGGGTCGTGGCCAAGGTCGCCGCGCAGGCCGCGCGCGAGGCGGTGGGGCCGCTGCCGCCCGGCGCCGCCCGTCCGCACGCCGGCGTGGTCGTCCATCACGACGCCGCTCACATCCGCGTCCACCTCGAACTCGGCTATCCGACCGACATCGGTCCGCGCTGCCAGGCGGTGCGTCGTCATGTCACCGAGCGGGTGGGCGCACTGGTGGGAATGGAGGTGCGGGAAGTCGCCGTCCAGGTCGAACGCCTGCACCTGGCGGCGGAACACGGCCTGGCACACGGGAGGACGCCATGAGCGAGCCCCTGGGCTCCGAGGGCACCACACGACGACTGCCGGTCCTCGAGAAGACCGACGGCGACGTACCCGAGCCCGAACCCGCCCCCGCGCCGAGCAGCGGACGCTTCTGGTCGGCCCGCCGCGTCCCGGCGGCCGTCGTCGCGCTGCTCCTCGCCGCCCTCGCGGGCGTGCTCCTCTACGACGTCGCCGCCGTACGTGCCGACCGACCCGCCCTGCACGTGCGCCGGGAGCTGGCGCGACAGCTCGCCGACCGGCCCCTGGACGACACCTGGGTCCTGGTCGGCGCGGGCGTCGCCGCGGCCCTCGGCCTGTGGCTGGTCCTCCTCGCCGTCACGCCCGGACTGCGTGATGTCCTGCCCATGCGGCGCCCCCACCCCGATGTCCGAGCCGGGCTTCACCGGGGTGCCGCCGGGCTGGTGCTGCGCGACCGGGCCATGGAGGTCGCCGGTGTGCAGTCGGCGCACGTCCGCGCCGGGCGCCGCCGGGCCGATGTGCGGGCGGTCGCCCACTTCCGCGACCTGGACGAGGTGCGCGCCGACCTGGACGAGGTGCTCGGCGACGCCGTCCGCGGGCTGGGGCTCGTCCGGCCACCCAGGCTGTCCGTGCACGTGCGCCGGCCCGGACGGAAGGGATGAGAACGATGCTGAGGACCGTCAACCGCGTGGGCCTGGGACTCGTCGGCCTCGTCCTGCTGGCCGTCGGCGGTGCCGTCCTCGCCGTCGGTCTGGGCGCGAACCCGCCCTCCTGGTGGATCCACGACGGCAGGCACGACGTCCTGCTCAGCACCGCCGAGCGCACCCGCTGGCGGCGGGAGGACTGGTGGTGGCCGACCGTCCTCGCCGTACTGACGGTGCTCGTCCTGCTCGCGCTGTGGTGGCTGGTCGCCGTCCTGCGCCGACGCCGCCTCGGCGAGGTCCTCGTCGACACCGGCGACGGCGCGGGCGCGGTGCTGCGCGGCCGGGCCCTGGAGGGCGTCCTGGCCGGCGACGCGGCCCGCCTGGACGGCGTGTCCGACAGCCACGCCCACCTCACGGGCCGCCGGGACGCCCCCGAGGCCCACGTACGGCTCCGGCTGGAACCGCACGTGGACCCGGCCGTGGCCCTGGACCATGTGACGAACGAGTCCCTGGCCCACGTGCGGGACTCGGCGGCGCTGACCTCGCTCCCGGCGGAGGTCCGCCTGAGGACGGCCAAGCACAAGGCGGAACGGGTGAGTTGACGCCGGCCCCAGGCGGGGCTGTCGGGCTGAGGGGCCAGTGGGCTGCCGTCGGGCTGAGGTGGGGCCGGCGCGCTGCCGCAGGGGCGAGGTGGGGCTCGCGCCGCCGGCGCGCGGCCGGGTTCGGCGACCCCTCAGAACCCGTGTCGCATCCCGCCGTCCACGGGAACCATGATGCCGGTCAGATAGGACGCGGCCGGCGACAGCAGAAAGGCCGCCACCCGGCCGAACTCCTCCGGAGTCCCGTACCGCCGCAGCGGGATACGGGACTCGTTCGCGGTCCGGGTCGCCTTCGGATCCGCCGACAGTGCGTCCAGCTCGCGTACGCGGTCCGTGTCGATCCGCGCGGGCAGCAGCCCCACGACCCGGATCCCACGCGGCCCCAGCTCGTCGGCGAGCGACTTGGCGAACCCGGCCAGTCCCGGCCGCAGCCCGTTGGAGATCGTCAGCCCCGGAACCGGCTCGTGCACCGATCCGGACAGCACGAACCCGACGACACCCCCGGCCTCCAGTTCGGCGGCGGCCGCGCGCGCCAGCCGCACGGCGCCGAGGAACACCGACTCGAACGCTGTCCGCCACTGTTCGTCGGTGGTGTCGGCGGCGAACCCGGGCGGCGGCCCGCCCACGCTCACCAGTACACCGTCGAAGCGGCCGAAGGACTCCCGCGCGGCCCCGATCAGCCGTGCGGGCGCCTCGGGGTCGGCGTTGTCGACGGCGAGGCCGACCGCGTCCGGCCCCAGCGCCCTCGCCGCCTCGGCGGCGCGCTCCTCGTCCCGCCCCGTGACGACCACCTTCGCGCCGTCCGCGACCAGCTCGCGCGCGGCGGCGTTGCCGAGGCCGCGGGTGGCCCCGGTGACGACGTACACCCGGTCCTTCAGTCCAAGATCCATGGCCCCTATCCTGCCTGCTCGCCGCCGTACAGCGTGAGGGCGGTGTTGACGAGGCCGATATGACTGAACGCCTGCGGGTAGTTCCCCAGGTGGCGGCAGGCCTTCGGGTCGTACTCCTCCGCCAGCAGCCCCACGTCGTTGGCCAGGGCCACCAGGCGGTCGAACAACTCCCGCGCCTCCTGGGTCCGGCCCGTCATGTGGAGGGCGTCCGCGAGCCAGAAGGAGCACGCCAGGAAGACGCCCTCGTCGCCGGGCAGGCCGTCCACGGCCTGCCCGGCGGTGCTGTAGCGGCGCAGCAGGCCGTTGTGCCCGAGTTCCTCGCGGACGGCGTCGACGGTGCCGATCACCCGCGGGTCGTCGGGCGGCAGGAAGCCGACGCGCGGGATGAGGAGCAGGGAGGCGTCCAGGTCTTGCGAGCCGTAGAACTGCGTGAAGGTGTTGCGTTCGGGGTCGTAACCCTTCTCGCAGACCTCGCGGTGCACCTCGTCGCGCAGCGCACGCCATGCGTCCACGTCGCCGTTGAGCCGTGGGTACCGCTCCACCGCGCGGACGGCGCGGTCGGCGGCCACCCACACCATCACCTTCGAGTGCACGAACTGACGGCGGCCGCCGCGCACCTCCCACAGCCCCTCGTCGGGCTGCCGCCAGTTCTCGCACAGCCAGTTCATCAACGCGCACTGGAGCGACCACATGTGCGGCTTGGGCGACATCCCCGAGAGGCGGGCCAGTGACAGCGAGTCCATCACCTCGCCGTAGACGTCCAGCTGAAGCTGGCTCACGGCACCGTTGCCGATGCGTACGGGGCGGGAGCCGCCGTAGCCGGACAGCCACGGCAGCTCGCACTCGGGCAGTCGGCGCTCACCCGCCAGCCCGTACATGATCTGGAGGTCCGCCGGGTCGCCCGCGACGGCACGCAGCAGCCAGTCCCGCCAGGCCTCGGCCTCCTCCTCGTATCCGGCCGCCAGCAGGGCGCCGAGGGTGAGGGTGGAGTCGCGCAGCCAGCAGTAGCGGTAGTCCCAGTTGCGGATCCCGCCCATCTCCTCGGGCAGGGACGTGGTGAGCGCGGCGGCGATACCGCCCGTGGGCACGTAGGTGAGGGCCTTCAGGGTGATGAGGGAGCGGACCACGGCGTCCCGGTGGGGCCCGTCGTAGCGGCAGCGCCCCGCCCACGCCTGCCAGTCCGCGACGCTCACCCGCAGCGCCTCGTACGGATCGACGAGCGGCGGGCGGGCGTGGTGCGAGGGATGCCACGTCAGCACGAAAGCGACCGTCTCGCCCGCGGCGACGGTGAACTCCGAGTGGGTGCCGAAGTCCTCGCCCCACGTGCGCACCTCCGGCTCGCTGCGGAACCACACCGCGTCCGGCCCGGCGACCGCCACCCGGTGGCCGTCGACCCGGCGCATCCACGGGACGACCCAGCCGTAGTCGAAGCGCAGCCGCAGAGCGCTGTGGACGGTGACACGCCCGCGCAGTCCCTCGACGATGCGTACGACGTCGGGGGCTCTGTCGCGCTGCGGCATCAGGTCGGTGACACGGATCGCGCCCTCGTCCGTCTCCCACTCGGTGTCCAGCACGAGCGTGTCGGGGCGGTAGGCGCGGCGGGTGCAGTACTTCCCGTCGGCGCCCTTGGGCGCGATGCGCCAGTGGCCGTTCTCCTCGTCGCCCAGGAGCCGGGCGAAGCAGGCCCCGGAGTCGAAGCGGGGCAGGCACAACCAGTCGACCGAGCCGTCCATGCCGACCAGGGCCGCGGTCTGTTCGTCGCCGATGACGGCGTAGTCCTCGATACGGGGGTGCACGGGGTGCGGGTTCCCGGCGAGGGGGCAGGGCAACCCGGGCGGGGGCCGCGCGGGTGACCGGGGTCCCGGGCGGCTCACATTTTCGGTGGCACCCCCTACCCCCCGGGGTATCTGCGTGGAGGGATCCGCCCGGCCACGGTCCCACCGCGCGGCCGGGCGGAACCGGGGCGCACCGGCCCCGGAGACGCGCCCGAGGCGCTCAGACGGCCGCCGGCTGCGCCTGTGCCGTCCCCTGCGAGGCGGCGGCCTCCCGGCGGTCGCGCAGCTCCCGCCGGACCAGGACCACCCAGCCGATCGGTACACCCGCGGAGAACAGCCACCACTGGATCGCGTAGGCGTAGTTGAGCGCGGCGTCCTCGTGGCCCGGCCTGCCGATCAGCTCCGGGGTGCCCCTCTCGGGCTCGGGCGCCGTCTGCGCGATGTAGCCGCCGAGGACCTGCGCGCCGAGGCGCCGCGCCTCCTGTTCGCTGTTGATCAGCATGACCTGCCGGTCCGGCAGCCCCTTGAGGTTCTTGATACCGCTCGCGGCCGTCGTCTCGTCGGGCATCAGCCGCCCCGTCACGGTGACCTGCCCGGCGGGCGGCGCCGGGACCTCGGGGAACGTGGTCTGGCTGGGGGCGTCGGCGGGGATCCAGCCGCGGTTGACGAGCAGTACCCTGCCGTCCGTCAGGACGAACGGGGTGAGGACGTGGAAGCCGACCTCCTCGTCGCCGTTGACCCGCCGCCGTACGACGACCTCCCGCCCGGTGTCGAAGTGGCCCACGGCGGTCACGGAGCGGTACCGCTGGCCGGTGCTCACGGTGTGGCCCGGGGAGGTCATCTTCTCCACCGGCACGGGGGCGGCGGTGAGCGCGTCGGAGACCAGCTGATTGCGGGCGGTGCGCTCGTCGTAGCGGTGCATCTGCCAGATGCCCAGCCTGATCATCGTGGGGATCAGGAGGAGGGCGACGAGCGTGATGATCACCCACTGCCGGGACAACAGGAAGCGGTACACCCCACGACCGTACCTCCCGGTCGTGGGGTGTCCTCGGGTGGGGGCCGCTTCAGACCCGGTCGACGATGCCCGCCTTTCCCTCCGCGCGGGCGCAGTGGGCGCCGCAGAACCACTGCCCCTCGACCTCCACGCCCTGGCCGATGATCTGCACCCGGCAGTGCTCGCAGATCGGGGCCATGCGGTGGATCGCACAGGAGAAGCAGTCGAAGACGTGCACCGCGCCCTGCGCGTGCACCTCGAAGGTCATTCCGTAGTTGTTGCCGCAAACTTCGCATGTCGCCATGCGCCACAGGGTGAGCCGTCGGCACGGCGCGGGCGAGACGGCGCCGGGCGAGTCGCCCGCCAATCACCCGTCCGTACGGTCACTGGCGCACAGCCGGCTCGACATCGCGCAGCAATTGGCCGAACGCCGCCTCGTCCACCACCGGCGTGCCGAACTGGCGGGCCTTGACCACCTTGGAGGTGCCCGAGTCCGGATCGTTGGTGACGAGCAGGCTGGTCAGCCGGGAGACCGACGTGGCGACATGCAGCCCGGCCTCGGTCGCGCGGTCCTCCAGCAGCTCGCGCTCGACCGACGTGTCCCCGGAGAACGCGATCCGCATGCCCTGCTTGAGACGTTTGCCGTCTTCGTACCGCCCCGGATTGGGGTAGGGGCACGCGGGTCGCTTACGGGCCGGACGCCAACTGGTCGGCCGGGGGCCGCCGGGGCCGCTCGCCTGCCGGCCGATCCACGGCGCGGGCCGGTCCTGCCACTCCGTCAGCGGCCGGCACTCGTGCAGCGGCAGCCGTACGCCGCCCGCCGCCGCGGCCCGCAGGCTCGGCCGGAACGCCTCCGCCAGCACGCGCGCGTCGTCCAGCGCGTGGTGCGCCCGCCGCTGGACGACACCGAAATGCGCGGCCAGCGACTCCAGCTTGTGGTTGGGCAGCGGCAGGGCCAGCTCCTTGGAGAGCGCGATGGTGCACAGCCGCTGCCGCACCGGGGCCTCGCGCTTCGCGCGCGCGTATTCGCGGGCGATCATCTGCCAGTCGAACACCGCGTTGTGCGCGACCAGGACCCGGCCGTCCAGCCGGTCCGCGAACTCCTGGGCCACGTCCTGGAAGAGGGGCGCGCCCTCCAGCGCCTCGCTCGTCAGGCCGTGGATCCACACCGGGCCGGGGTCGCGCTCCGGGTTGACCAGGGTGTACCAGTGGTCCTCGACCTCACCGCGCGCGTCCAGCCGGTAGACGGCGGCGGAGATGATCCGGTCGTCGCGGGCCAGGCCGGTGGTCTCCACGTCAACGACCGCGTATCCCTGGGGATACGCGGCCGGCCACTCCGTGGGGGAGGACGCTGTGAGCGTACGGTCTTCGAGCATGGTCAATGAGGATACGGGCCGCCACTGACAGCGGAAGCACGCCTGCGCCCCACCGCCCGGCACCTCCACACACGCGTGCGAGACGAAGCCGGACGGAAGACGCCCGCGGCGTGGGGGAGTTCGGCACCAGGCCGGGGCGGGGCGGGGGCGGCTTCGGTCACCGCCTTCGCAGCGGGCGCCGATCCCCGTCCCGGCAGGCCCGATTCGCGTACGCGTGCGTGGAGCGGTGGAGCGGCGGTCCGAGGCCCCGCCGTCCTGGACGCGATGTGTCCCCGTGCGACGGGGCCGACCGGCGACGAGGCGAACGCCGGGTCCCCCGGGCTCCGGCTCCACCACGGGGACCGGCTCAGCCGTCGGCCCCGTTCCGCACCCAGCGCGCCGGGTCCGCTCCCCACGGGCCCGGCGGTCGCGCCCAGTCGCCCGGCCCGCCGTCGAAGGACACCGGTGGCAGGGCGTACCGCAGCCGTCCGACCGGACTGACGGTCTCGGCGAGCCAGGACCGCGGCGGGTCGCCGCCGATGCCTCCCTCACCCGGCGTCGTGCCGCCCGTGAGCCATGCCGCCGTCCGCGCCAACGCCAGCCGCACGACACGGCCGTAGCCCTCGGACGACTGCTCGGTGAGAGCCCGCAGGACCGCCGCCGCCAGGAGGTGGCCGGTGCCGTGGTCGAGCACCTGGGCCGGCAGCGCGCCGGGCCGTTCGGCGGTCCCCTCGATGACCGCGATGCCGGTCGCGGCCTGCACCAGGCTGTCGAACCCGCGTCGCTCGGCCCAGGGTCCGTACGCGCCCCACGCCGACAACTGCGCCACGACCAGCCCCGGCCGGCGCGCGGTCAGTTCCTCCGCCGAGAGCCCGAACCGGTCCAGGGCGCCGGGCCGGTATCCCGTGACGACGACGTCCGCCGCGGTCAGCAACTCCTCGAACGTCCGCCGGTCGACGGCGAGATCGAGCGTCGCCGACCGCTTTCCGAAGCCGGTGTCGGCGTGCTGACCGGGCAGTTCGGGCGAGCCGGGGGCGTCGAGGCGGAGCACGTCCGCGCCCAGCAGGGCGAGGGTGCGGGTGGCGACCGGACCGGCGATCACGCGGGTGAGGTCCAGGACGCGCAGCCCGGCGGCAGGCAGCAGGGGAGTGCCGGTGAGCGACGGGAGCACGCGCGCGCGTGCGGTGTCGAGGCGCTCGGTCTCGACGAGGGGCCGCCGGGCGACCGCCGCCGCCTGCTCGTGCGCGGCCCACTGGGCGGGCGTACGCGTCGCGACGGCCAGGCCCCCGGCGGCGCACACCGTCTCCTCCACCTCCAGGGCGGACCGCTCGGCGAGGGCCTCCTCGACGGCGGCCGGGTCCTCGGACAGGTCCAGCGCCCGCAGCAGCCGTTCCCGGTGGTGCGGATAGTTGGCGTGCGTGCGCACCCAGCCGTCGGCCGTCCGCCAGAACCGTGACAGCGGCGCGAACGTGACCGGCGCCCGCCCGTCGATCAGCAGGTGCCGCTCACTGGTGAACGAGGTGGCCACCGCTGCGTCGTCCAGACGCACCCGCGGCACCGCGGCGAGCCCGGCCCGCCGTGCCCCCAGTTCGGCCGCGGCCAGCGCGCACACCCCGACCGAGGCCCGTGCCACCTCCCGTACCGGAAGCCGGGCCGGGAGCGTGCCCTGCCGCACGACGGTCGACACGCGCGCGAGGAGGGCGGGATCGCCGCCCAGCCGGGACCAGGCGAACTCGATGTCGGTCATGACTGGATGCATGACTGAACTATGCATGATTGATCGGATCAATATATGGGGTCGACTGGTGGGTCGTCCGGCCCGCCGCGGGTACCGGGACGGCTCCGGCGTCCGGAGATGCCGCGAGGCCGGGCGGATCCGCTCCGCCCGGCCTCCTGGGAACCGCCGGCTACTTCACCGCGCGCAGGGCGTTCACCACGCCGAAGCCGAAGAAGCCGTTGACGCGCTTGCCGCCCTCGCAGGTCGCGTCCACCACCCCGTCACCATTGCCGTCGTACGGCTCGGCCGGGCAGCCCGGGTTGTCGGCCTGCGCCTTGAGCAGCGCCTGGAGCGCCGCCGGAGAGGCCCACGGGTGGGTGGACTTCAGCAGCGCGGCCACACCGGCGACGTGCGGGGACGCCATCGAGGTGCCCTGGAGGAAGCCGTACGCGTTGTTCGGCATCGTCGACAGGATCCGGCCGTTGGCCGACGGGGTCTCCGGGATCTGGTACCGGTCGCCACCCGGCGCGGCCACGTCGACGACGCCCAGACCGTACGTGGAGTAGTACGACTTGGCGCCCTTGACGCCCGTCGCGCTCACCGTGACGACCCCCGGCAGCTGGGTCGGCACGTCGAAGCACTCGTGCGGGTCGATCGTCCGCGTGACCGGAGTGGAGTCGTCCGGGCTGGAGGAGTCGACGATCGCGTCGGAGTCCAGGTCGTGGTTGGAGTTGCCGGCCGAGGCGACGTTGAGCGTGCCCTTCTTCTGGGCGTACAGCTGCGCCCTGTTGACCGCGTCGACGATGGCCTTCTGGTCGGGGTCGTCCATGCAGTTGTACAGCCACGGGTCCACGTAGTAGCTGTTGTTCGTGATCTCGACCCCGTGGTCGGCGGCGAACACGAAGGCGCAGACGACGTTCTCCGGGTAGAAGAGGCCGTCCTTCGGGTCGCTCACCTTGATGCCGGCGACCTTCACGCCGGGCGCGACACCGGCCACGCCGATGCCGTTGCGGGCCGCCGCGATCTCACCGGCGACGTGCGTGCCGTGGTAGTCGTCGGTCGGGTTGTACGGCCGCCAGGCGCCCTCGCTGGTGTCGGCGACGCCGCCGACGCAGTTCGCCGACTGGGACGCGGAGAAGTTCGGGGCCAGGTCCGGGTGCGTGTCGTCCACACCGGTGTCGATGACGGCGACGGTCACCTTGCTGCTGCCCGGATTGATCTCGGCGGCCTTGTCGGCGCCGATGGCGCGCAGGTCCCACTGGTCGGCCTCGAGGGGCTCGCTCGCGCCCGCAGCGGCGGACGCGCTCGCCGTCCTCGCGGCCTCGGCCGCGGACATCAGCTTGGCGGCGCCCTCGTCGGTCGTCCCCGCCGGACTCAGCGGCGCGGTGCGGGTCGCGCCCGCCGACTGCACCCCGCGCACCGCTCGTATCCGCGCGCCGAAGTCGGGGTTCGCCGAGTGCACGACGATGACGCCGATCTTCGCGTAGGTCGCGACGACCGTGCCGTCGGCCGCGGCGATCGCCTTCTTCACCGACTCGATCGTGCGGTGGTCCACCTTGGTGTTGACGACGTACGCCAGCGTTGCGGCGTCGGCCGTCCGGGTGGCCGGAGCCGCGACCGGAGCCGCCGAGGCCGCCGTCGGCAGGAAGCCGAGGGAGGCGGTCAGTGACAGCACGACGGGCACCGCGAGGGCGAGGCGGCGTCTGGAAGGCAGATGAGCCATGGGGTCTCCACATCATCCGGAAGCGAGACCTGCCCCGGCACGGATCGTGCCTGAACAGGTACATGACGGGTGGTGCTCGCCCGAAGCTATCTCCCCGACTCACCGGCCAGCAATGACCTACGGGAGCCGAGTTCACCGGGCATCACCCACGGGCGCCGGTCCCCGGGCATGACCTACGGCGGCCGCCGCTCGTTGCCCAGGAGCCGCCGAGGCCACTTCGGAAACCCGTGCGAGGTGTTGAACCCGTCGCCGTGCGCCGCCGTGACCTTGGGCAGGGACGGGCGAGGACCCTCGCCCGCCCCTTTACCCACCGCATCCGCAACGCGAGGAGACTCCGTGGCCACCGAGACACCGCCCCCCTCGAAACCCCCAGCCCGACTCCCCTCCACCGAGGAGTTCGTCGCGGTGCAGGAGAGCGCGGAGTTCGGTGAACTGCGCCGCTCCTACCGCGGCTTCGCCTTCCCGCTGACCTTCGCCTTCATCGCCTGGTACCTGCTGTACGTCCTGCTGTCCAGCTACGCGGGCGACTTCATGGGGACCAAGCTGTTCGGCAACTTCAACGTCGCCATGACGCTGGGTCTCGCCCAGTTCCTCACCACGTTCCTCATCGCCTGGTGGTACGCGCGCGTGGCCGCCGACAAGTTCGATCCCAAGGCCGACGCCATCAAGTCCCGGATGGAGGGCGGCGCATGAGCACCGCGCACACGTTCCTCGCCGCCGGCGAGGCCGGCGAGCACCGCACGCTGATCATCACTCTGTTCGCCGTCTTCGTCGCCGCGACCCTCGTCATCACCGTGTGGGCGGGCCGTCAGACGAAGGACGCCGCCGACTTCTACGCGGGCGGCCGCCAGTTCACCGGTTTCCAGAACGGTCTCGCCGTCTCCGGCGACTACATGTCGGCCGCTTCCTTCCTCGGCATCGCCGGCGCGATCGCCCTCTTCGGCTACGACGGCTTCCTGTACTCCATCGGCTTCCTGGTCGCCTGGCTGGTCGCCCTGCTCCTGGTCGCCGAACCGCTGCGCAACTCGGGCCGCTACACCATGGGCGACGTCCTCGCGTACCGCATGCGCCAGCGCCCGGTCCGTACGGCGGCCGGCACCTCCACGATCGTCGTGTCGATCTTCTACCTGCTGGCCCAGATGGCGGGCGCGGGCGTCCTCGTCTCCCTGCTCCTCGGCATCACCAGCGACGGCGGCAAGATCGGCATCGTCGCCCTCGTGGGCGTCCTGATGATCGTCTACGTCACCATCGGCGGCATGAAGGGCACCACCTGGGTCCAGATGGTCAAGGCCGTCCTGCTGATCGCCGGCGCC
The DNA here is from genome assembly GCF_055577115.1 of Streptomyces sp. NPDC033216. NCBI lineage: Bacteria > Bacillati > Actinomycetota > Actinomycetes > Kitasatosporales > Streptomycetaceae > Streptomyces > Streptomyces sp. NPDC033216. The sequence goes on from NZ_JBVIQK010000017.1 coordinate 130,091, forward strand.
CTGCTGCTCACCTTCCTGGTGCTGCTGAAGTTCGACTTCAACGTCTCCGACCTGCTGGGCTCGGCCGCCGACAACAGCGGCAAGGGCGCCGCCTTCCTGGAGCCGGGCCTGAAATACGGCGTCACCGGCACCACGAAGCTGGACTTCATCTCCCTCGGCATCGCCCTGGTCCTCGGCACCGCCGGCCTGCCGCACATCCTGATCCGCTTCTACACCGTCCCCACCGCGAAGGCCGCCCGTAAGTCGGTCCTGTGGGCCATCGGCCTCATCGGCTCCTTCTACCTGATGACCCTCGCCCTCGGCTTCGGCGCCGCCGCGCTCATCGAGCCGGACGAGGTCACCGCCTCCAACAAGGCGGGCAACACGGCCGCCCCCCTGCTGGCGCTCCATCTCGGCGGCGTCGACTCCAACTGGGGCGCCATCCTGCTCGCCACCATCTCCGCCGTCGCCTTCGCCACGATCCTCGCGGTCGTCGCGGGCCTGACCCTGGCCTCCTCCTCCTCGTTCGCCCACGACATCTACGCGAACGTCATCAAGAGGGGCACGGCCACCGAGAAGCAGGAGATCAACGCGGCCCGGTACGCCACGGTGGGCATCGGCGCCGTCTCCATCCTGCTGGGCGCCCTCGCCAGGGATTTGAACGTCGCCGGACTGGTCGCCCTGGCCTTCGCGGTCGCCGCCTCCGCAAACCTGCCGACCATCCTCTACAGCCTGTTCTGGAAGCGGTTCACCACCGCCGGAGCCCTGTGGTCCATCTACGGCGGGCTGGTCGCCGCCGTCGGTCTCGTGCTGTTCTCCCCGGTCGTCTCGGGCAAGCCCACCTCGATGTTCCCCGACGTCGACTTCCACTGGTTCCCGCTGGAGAACCCCGGCATCATCTCGATCCCCGTGGGCTTCCTGCTCGGCTGGCTCGGCACGGTCATCTCCAAGGAGGAGCCCGACACCGGAAAGTACGCGGAGCTGGAGGTGCGGTCCATGACCGGCACCGGCGCTCACTGATACGCCCTCCCTCGAAGGGGCCGCGTCGCGGGTGATCCGTAGATCCCTACGACGCGGCCCCTTCGTACCTCGAGGAGATCGGGCCCCCTCGTTTGTCGGCGGTGTCACGTAGGCTCACAGGTGACGGAACACCTTCGATCCGCTACGAGGGAGGGGGCCCGCGTGCTCATCGACACCTACGGCCGGGTGGCCACCGACCTGCGCGTCTCGCTGACCGACCGGTGCAATCTGCGCTGCACGTACTGCATGCCCGAAGAGGGCTTGCAGTGGCTGGCCAAGCCGGACCTGCTCACGGACGACGAGATCGTCCGCCTGATCGACATCGCCGTCACCTCCCTCGGCATCGAGGAGGTCCGTTTCACCGGCGGAGAGCCCCTGCTGCGCCCCGGCCTGGTCGGCATCGTCGAGCGGGTCGCTGCCCTGAGCCGGCGCCCCCAGATGTCGCTGACCACCAACGGCATCGGCCTCAGGCGCACGGCGCCGGCCCTCAAGGCCGCGGGCCTGGACCGGGTCAACGTCTCCCTCGACACCCTGCGCCCGGACGTCTTCAAGACCCTCACCCGCCGCGACCGCCACAAGGACGTCCTCGAAGGCCTCCAGGCCGCCCGGGACGCGGGCCTGACCCCGGTCAAGGTGAACTCGGTCCTGATGCCGGGCCTCAACGCCGACGAGGCCCCCGACCTCCTCGCCTGGGCCGTCGAGAACGACTACGAACTGCGGTTCATCGAGCAGATGCCCCTGGACGCCCAGCACGGCTGGAAGCGCGACGGCATGGTCACGGCGGGCGACATCCTCGCCTCCCTGCGCGCCCGCTTCGACCTCACCGAGGAGGGTGCGCAGGAGCGCGGCTCGGCTCCGGCCGAACGCTGGATCGTCGACGGCGGCCCGCACCGCGTCGGCGTCATCGCCTCCGTCACCCGTCCGTTCTGCGCGGCCTGCGACCGCACCCGCCTCACGGCGGACGGCCAGGTCCGCACCTGCCTCTTCGCCCGCGAGGAGACCGACCTGCGCACCGCCCTGCGCTCCGACGCCTCCGACGCGGAGATCGCGCGCATCTGGCGCCTGGCGATGTGGGGCAAGAAGGCGGGCGCGGGCCTGGACGACCCGGCCTTCGTCCAGCCGGACCGGCCGATGTCGGCGATCGGCGGCTAGGAATCGGCGCCAGGCGGCCGGTGGCCGGGATTCCCCCGCGCGGAGCCCCCGCTGGATTCCGCGGGGGCCTCGGCCACCTCGGGGGAGTGCCACTCCGTCAGCAGGACCACGTCCTTCAGGAAGCCGCGCACCCCGAGGAACCGGGACAGGTGCTCCCGGTGCTCCTCGCACGCCAGCCACGTCTTGCGGCGCTCCGGCGTGTGGATCGTGGGGTTGTTCCACGCCAGCACCCACACGGCGTCGGCGCGGCAGCCCTTCGCGGAACAGACCGGGGTCTCGTCACTCACAGGTTCGTCTCACAAGTGCGCTGAAAAGGCGACGCCGAGCAGCCACGGGGGGAGCTGCCCGGCGTCGGTCCGTCGCTCCGACGGGGGATGCGGAGCGCGTACGAAGTATGTCACGGCGACCCGGCGCCACGGCACTGGAACAACAGCTTTTTGTTGGGCTCGGCGCACAGTCGGCTCATGACCGCCGCTCGGTCGGACCGGCCTCCACGTCCCCCGACAGTGGCGCGGACTCCCCGCGCGCGGACTCCGGTTCCGCCCGGGCGGATTCCGGGGCGGGCTCCTCCTGCGGCGCCCGCTCCGCCGCCTGTTCCTCCGCGTGCCCAGGAGCGATCATCGGCGGCAGCGGAGCGGTCACGAACGTCGACGGGAGTCCCGGCGCGTTCTCCCGCCCCGCGTTGGCGATCACCACCGCGACGTACGGCAGGACCAGGCCCAGGACCAGCGCCACTATCGCGACATGCCGTTCCACGTTCCACAGTGTCGCCCCGAGAATCACCGCCACGGTACGGACCGACATCGAGATCACGTACCGCCGTTGCCGGCCCCGCACATCGTCCTGGAGCCCTTGACGTGCCCCGGTGATCCGGAACACCTGGACGTCGCCGCCGCCGTGCCGCTTCCGCATCACATTCCACCATCCGACCACTAGAACTCTCCCCGTCCACCACGGTACGCCGCGGCCGGGCCGCCCTGGAGACCGGGTCGGCGCCGGTCCGGGGTGAAGTGGTGCGCCGTAGCGCGTACGGCGTCACCCGACATGCGGCGTACCGCGGTCGGGCCGACACTGAGGTCAATGCTGGCGTAGAGCCGTACGAGGAGGCAGCCATGGGCTGGTTGTGGGCGATCATCGTGGGATTCGTGCTGGGCCTGATCGCGAAGGCGATCATCCCGGGCAAGCAGCACAGCCCACTGTGGCTGACCACCATCTTCGGCATCCTGGGCGCGGTCGTCGGCAATGCCGTCGCCCGCGGCTTCGGAGTCGACGAGACCCCCGGCATCGACTGGAGCCGGCACATCTTCCAGCTGGTCGCCGCGGTCGTCATCGTGGCCTTCGGCGACATGCTCTACATGGCGACGCTGGGCAAGCGCAAGCACCGCGCCTGAACGAGCGCAGCGCCGCGGGCCACGGCGACCGGCCGGCGAAACCACCGACCGGTCACGGAACCCGACACCGACACCCTGGTCGGCGGGCCGCAGGGCGCCGCAGCCCGCGCCCCCTGCGGCGCCTTACGCTCCCGTCACCTCGACGGCGGCAAGGTTCTTCTTGCCGCGCCGCAGCACCAGCCAGCGACCGTGCAGCAGGTCGTCCGCCGTCGGGACGGCGTCCTCGGCGGCGACCTTGACGTTGTTCACGTAGGCCCCGCCCTCCTTCACCGTCCGCCGGGCCGCGGACTTGCTGGCCACCAGGCCGACCTCGGCGAAGAGGTCGACGACCGGCGCCGGCTCGGCGACCCGGATGTGCGGCACCTCGGAGAGGGCCGCGGCCAGGGTCCGCTCGTCGAGCTCCGCCAGTTCGCCCTGCCCGAACAGCGCCTTTGACGCGGCGATCACGGCGGTCGTCTGCTCAGCGCCGTGCACCAGCGTCGTCAGCTCCTCGGCCAGCGCCCGCTGCGCGGCCCGCGCCTGCGGCCGCTCCTCGGTCTGCCGCTCCAGCTCCTCGATCTCCTCGCGCGACCTGAAGCTGAAGATGCGCAGGAACTTGGAGGCGTCCCGGTCGTCCGCGTTCAGCCAGAACTGGTAGAAGGCGTACGGCGTGGTCATCTCGGGGTCGAGCCAGACCGTGCCGGACTCCGTCTTGCCGAACTTGGTGCCGTCGGCCTTGGTGATCAGCGGCGTGCCCAGCGCGTGCACCACGGCGTCGGGCTCGACCTTGTGGATCAGCTCGGTGCCCGAGGTGAGGTTGCCCCACTGGTCGCTGCCGCCGGTCTGTAGCGTGCAGCCGTACCGCCGGTACAGCTCCAGGAAGTCCATGCCCTGGAGGATCTGGTAGCTGAACTCGGTGTAGCTGATGCCCGCGTCGGAGTTGAGCCGCCGGGCGACGGCCTCCTTCGCGATCATCTTGTTGACCCGGAAGTACTTGCCGACGTCCCGCAGGAACTCGATGGCCGACAGGCCCTGCGTCCAGTCCAGGTTGTCGACCATGACCGCCGCGTTCGGGCCCTCGAAGTCCAGCAGCGGGGCGATCTGCGCGCGCAGCCGCTCGACCCACTGGGCGACGACCTCGGGCGCGTTCAGCGAGCGCTCGGAGTTCGGCTTCGGGTCACCGATCAGACCGGTGGCGCCCCCGACCAGGCCCAGCGGACGGTTGCCCGCCAGCTGGATCCGGCGCATCGTGAGGATCTGCACGAGGTTGCCGAGATGCAGGCTGGGCGCGGTCGGGTCGAAGCCGCAATAGAACGTGACAGGACCGTCCGCGAACGCCTTGCGCAACGCGTCCTCGTCGGTGGAGAGGGCGATCAGCCCGCGCCACTTCAGCTCGTCGACGATGTCCGTCACTGTTCTCGTATCTCCTTGATGGTCCTCGGGCGGTCGAGCGACCACCGGCTACGAGGTTATACGCCCTGACTGACAGAGCTCATGTTGAAGTCCGGCACCCGCAGCGCGGGCATCGCGGACCTGGTGAACCAGTCGCTCCACTCCCTGGGCAGCGTCTTCTCCGTGCGCCCGGCCTCGGTGGCCCGGCCCAGCAGCCCGACCGGGGACTCGTTGAACCGGAAGTTGGTGACCTCGCCGACGACCTCGCCGTCCTCGACGAGGTAGACGCCGTCCCGGGTCAGCCCGGTCAGCAGCAAGGTCGCCGGGTCCACCTCGCGGATGTACCACAGGCAGGTCAGCAGCAGGCCCCGCCCGGTGCTCGCGACCATGTCCTCCAGGGACCGGTCGGACCCGCCGTCCAGGATCAGGTTGTCGGCTCCGGGAGCCACCGGCAGGCCGGTCAGGGCCGCGCTGTGCCGACTGGTGGTGAGCTGCTTCAGCTCGCCGCCGCTGATCCACTCGGTGGCCCGGATCGGCAGCCCGTTGTCGAACACCGACTGGTCGCCGCCCGAGGAGTGCGCCACGACGAACGGCGCCGACTCCAGGCCCGGCTCGTTCGGGTCGCTGCGCAGGGTCAGCGGCAGTTCGGTCAGCCTCTCGCCGAGCCGGGTGCCGCCGCCCGGCTTGGAGAACACCGTCCGCCCCTCGGCCGCGTCCCGGCCCGACGCCGACCACAGCTGGTAGATCATCAGGTCCGCGACCGCGGTCGGCGGCAGCAGGGTCTCGTACCGGCCCGCCGGCAGGTCGATCCGCCGCTCGGCCCAGCCGAGCCGCACGGCCAGCTCGGCGTCGAGCGCCGCCGGGTCGACGTCCTCGAAGTCCCGCGTCGAGCGGCCCGCCCACGCCGAACGCGTACGGTCCGGCGACTTGGCGTTCAACTCCAGGGTTCCGGTGGGCTGGTCGTGTCGCAGCCGCAGCCCCGTCGACGTGCCCAGGTAGGTCGAGACCAGCTCGTGGTTGGCGAAGCCGTACAGCTCGCGGCCGCCCGCACGCGCGCGGGCGAACGCCTCGCCCAGCGCCGGCGCGAAGTCGGCGAACACCGCGGACGAGGTCTCGACGGGCGCCTCGGTGAACTCGGGGGACTGCGCCCCGCCCGTCACCAGCGGCTGCGCGTCCTCGGCGGGCGCGGCACCGCGCGCGGCGTCCTCGGCGGCCCGCACCAGCGGCTCCAGCTCGTCGGCGGTCACCGCCGACCGCGAGACGACGCCGGAGGCGGTGCCCTCCTTGCCGTCCACCGTCGCGATCACGGTGAGGGTGCGCCCGCGCGTGACGCCGTTGGTGGTCAGCGCGTTGCCCGCCCAGCGCAGGTTGGCGGTCGACCGCTCGTCGGCGATCACGACACAGCCGTCGGCCCGCGACAGCTCCAGCGCGCGCTCGACGACCTCGTGCGGCTTGTCGGTACGGGCGCTCATCGGCCGGCCTCCTGCGTCGTGTCGAGACTGTGCTTTCCCGGGGGGCGACCCCCGGACCCCCGGCCGATGCCTGCCCTGGCGCTCATCGGCCGGCCTCCTGCGTCGTGTTGAGGATGTTGACACCCTTGAACAGGGCGGACGGGCAGCCGTGCGACACGGCCGCGACCTGGCCCGGCTGTGCCTTGCCGCAGTTGAAGGCTCCGCCCAGGACGTACGTCTGCGGCCCGCCGACGGCCGCCATGGAGCCCCAGAAGTCGGTGGTCGTCGCCTGGTAGGCCACGTCCCGCAACTGCCCGGTGATCCGCCCGTTCTCGATCCGGAAGAACCGCTGCCCGGTGAACTGGAAGTTGTAGCGCTGCATGTCGATCGACCAGGACCGGTCCCCGACGACGTAGATCCCGCGGTCCACGCTCCCGATCAGTCCCTCGGTGGACATTCCCGCCGGATCCGGCTGCAACGACACGTTGGCCATGCGCTGCACCGGCACGTGCGCGGGGGAGTCGGCGAACGCGCACCCGTTGGAGCGCTCGAACCCGGTCAGCTTCGCGATCCGGCGGTCCAGCTGGTAGCCGACGAGCGTGCCGTCCTTGACCAGGTCCCAGGACTGCGCCTCGACGCCCTCGTCGTCGAAGCCGACGGTCGCCAGGCCGTGCTCGGCGGTGCGGTCGCCGGTCACGTTCATCAGGTGCGAGCCGTAGCGCAGCTCGCCGAGCTGGTCGAAGGTGGCGAAGGAGGTGCCCGCGTAGGCGGCCTCGTAGCCGAGCGCCCGGTCCAGCTCGGTGGCGTGCCCGATGGACTCGTGGATGGTCAGCCAGAGGTTGGACGGGTCGACCACCAGGTCGTACAGCCCCGGCTCGACACTGGGCGCCCGCATCTTCTCGGCGAGCAGCTCCGGGATCCGCTCCAGCTCCTCGTCCCAGTCCCAGCCGGTGCCGGTGAGGTACTCCCAGCCGCGCCCGGCCGGCGGCGCGATCGTCCGCATCGAGTCGAACTCACCACTGGACTCGTCGACCGACACCGCCGTCAGCGCCGGGTGCAGCCGTACCCGCTGCTGGGTGGTCACCGTCCCCGCGGTGTCGGCGTAGAACTTGTTCTCGTGGACGGTGAGCAGCGAGGCGTCGACATGGTTGATCCCGTCGGTCGCCAGCAGCCGCGCGCTCCAGTCCGCCAGCAGCGCCGCCTTCTCCTCGTCGGGCACCGTGAACGGATCGATCTCGTACGACGAGATCCACGTGCGGTCGGCGTGCACGGGTTCGTCGGCCAGCTCCACCCTCTCCTCGGACCCGGCCGCCCTGATCACCTGCGCGGACAGCTTCGCCATCGCCACCGCCTGCGAGGCGACCTTGGCGGCGGCGTCCATCGTCAGATCCACACCGGAGGCGAACCCCCAGGTCCCACCGTGCACCACCCGCACCGCGTATCCGAGGTCGGTGGTGTCCGAGGACCCGGAAGGCCTGGCGTCCCGGAGCCGCCAGGACGCGCTGCGCACCCGCTCGAACCGGAAGTCCGCATGGTCCGCGCCGAGCGCACGCGCGCGTGCCAGGGCGGCGTCCGCGAGGGCCCGCAGGGGTAGTGCCAGAAATGCCTGGTCGATTTCATGGGGCACGGGTGCGATCCCTCCGACTGCTCGCCTGTGATGTACGCCGCAAGCAGTGAATCATGGCGCACCGCGCCCTTTCGCCGGAGATGCACGCGACGGTTCCCGCCGGTACGGCGAGGAACGAGAGCCCTGTGGCAAGCGCACCGTCGCCGCGCGACGACCTGACCGCGCCGGTGACGTACACGACCGCACGACCGCAGGATCCTCGAGACGGCACGCGCCGAAGGCCTGCCCGCTCATGCCCCGTAATGGCGGACCGCTCTGGCGTCCGACTGTAGAAACCCGACAGTCCCCTGTGCGAGCGACTGTCGGTGCCCGATTCCTTGTCCACGGGCCCGGACCGATAGGTTTCGAGGGAAGCCGCCTGCCCGTCAGGTCTCGGGCGGTGTGTCAGGACCCCTACGGAAAGGGTGATTCGTTGAGCCGCTCGGTTCTCGTCACCGGAGGTAACCGGGGCATCGGCCTCGCCATCGCCCGCGCGTTCGCCGACACCGGCGACAAGGTCGCGATCACGTACCGGTCGGGGGAGCCGCCGGCCGCCCTCGTCGAACTCGGCTGCCTCGCCGTCAGGTGCGACATCACCGACCCCGAGCAGGTGGAGCAGGCCTACAAGGAGATCGAGGCCGAGCACGGCCCGGTCGAGGTCCTGGTCGCCAACGCCGGCGTCACCAAGGACCAGCTGCTGATGCGCATGTCCGAGGAGGACTTCACCTCGGTCGTCGACACCAACCTCACCGGCACCTTCCGGGTCGTCAAGCGCGCCAACCGCGGCATGCTGCGCGCCCGCAAGGGCCGTGTCGTGCTCATCTCGTCGGTGGTCGGGCTGCTCGGCTCCGCGGGGCAGGCGAACTACGCCGCCTCCAAGGCCGGCCTCGTCGGCTTCGCGCGTTCCCTGGCCCGTGAGCTGGGCTCGCGCAACATCACCTTCAACGTCGTCGCGCCGGGCTTCGTCGACACCGACATGACGCAGGCGCTGACCGACGAGCAGCGCGCGAACATCGTCTCGCAGGTGCCGCTCGGCCGTTACGCGCAGCCCGACGAGATCGCCGCGACCGTGCGGTTCCTCGCCTCGGACGACGCCTCGTACATCACTGGAGCCGTCATCCCCGTAGACGGCGGACTGGGAATGGGTCACTGATCACCATGAGCGGAATTCTCGAGGGCAAGCGCGTCCTGATCACCGGTGTGCTGACGGAGGCCTCCATCGCCTTCCACGCTGCCAGGCTGGCCCAGGAGCAGGGTGCCGAGATCATCCTGACCGCGTTCCCGCGGCCCACGCTGACCGAGCGCATCGCCAAGAAGCTCCCGAAGCCCACCCGGGTCATCGAGCTGGACGTCACCAACGACGAGCACCTCGGTCGGCTGGCCGACGTCGTCGGTGAGGAGCTGGGCGGCCTGGACGGCGTCGTGCACTCCATCGGCTTCGCGCCGCAGGACGCGCTCGGCGGCAACTTCCTCAACACGCCGTTCGAGTCCGTGGCCACGGCCATGCACGTCTCGGCGTTCTCCCTGAAGTCGCTCACCATGGCCTGCCTGCCGCTGATGCAGAACGGCGGCTCCGTCGTCGGCCTCACCTTCGACGCGCAGTACGCCTGGCCGCAGTACGACTGGATGGGCCCGGCCAAGGCCGCCCTGGAGGCCACCAGCCGTTACATGGCCCGCGACCTGGGCAAGCAGAACATCCGCTGCAACCTCATCTCCGCGGGCCCGCTCGGCTCGATGGCCGCCAAGTCCATCCCGGGCTTCGGTGACCTGGCCGCCGTGTGGGACAGCCGCTCCCCGCTGGAGTGGGACCTCAAGGACCCCGAGCCGGCCGGCAAGGGTGTCGTCGCCCTGCTGAGCGACTGGTTCCCGAAGACCACCGGCGAGATCATCCACGTGGACGGCGGCCTGCACGCCATCGGCGCCTGATCCTCCGGCACCCGGTCGACGCCCCGCCGCCCGCATCGCGCGGGAAGCGGGGCGTCACCCGTTCGGCGCACCCGGCCGGGCGCCGGAGCACCCGCGCGAGGCACTCTGAAGTACGCGTCCGTCAAGCGCTTCCCTCCCCAGCCCGGCCGAGGAGGTTCCCTTGTGCGCCTGTTCCGCAGCGTGGCCCCAGTGATCGTCGCCGTCTGCCTCGTCGTGTCCCTGCCGCACGACGCGCTGCCCCACGCGCGCGTGGGGGAACGGCGTGCCGCCGCCGCGACCGAGGACCCGTTCGGCGCGGAGTGCCGGACCAGCGTCGACGGGTCGCGGGTGACCGCCTACTGCCACAACCCCTACGCCGCCACCGACCGGGTGCGCCTGCACATCGAGTGCGCGCGCTGGTGGGACCTCGACAGCGACGGCGCCGCCGCCGACGTGGGACCCGCGGTGACCGTACGGCTCACCGGGCGCTGCTGGAAGGAGGTCGGCACGGCCTGGGTCAGCCACCAGCGGGCGTGAACCGTCCGGGCCGGCACCGGAAGGGGTAGCTCGCCGCCTCGACGGCCGCCAGCTCCGCGTCGCCCGCGCGGATCGCGTCGACCAGCCGCGTGTGGTCCATGTGCGTCTCCGGCGTCAGCTCCTCGCCGACGTCGTCGCGCAGCCAGTCCCGCAGGACCTCGCCCAGGTCGGCGTACATGGCCGTCATCGCGTCGTTGTGGGAGGCGGCCACCACCGCCAGGTGGAAGGTCGCGTCCGCCGTCACGAAGGCCTCGGCGTCACCCGACTCCCACGCCCGCTCGCGGCGCAGCAGCAGCGTGTCGAGCTGCCTGAGGTCCTTCTCCGTGCGCCGCTCGGCTGCCAGCCGTGCCGCGCCCGACTCCAGGGTCGCGCGCAGTTCCGCGATGTGCCGCGGGTCGGCGTCCGCGAAGCGGCGGTGCATCACTCCCGCCAGTTCGCTCGTCGCCACCACATAGGTGCCCGAGCCCTGCCGGATGTCCAGCAGGCCGTTGTGCGCGAGCGCGCGGACGGCCTCGCGCACGGTGTTGCGCGCGACGCCCAACTGCCCGACCAGTTCGGGCTCCGTCGGAATGCGCGAGCCCACCGGCCACTCGCCCGACGTGATCTGGGTGCGCAGCGCGGCGATGACCTGTTCGGACAGTGCCGAGCGGCGGGGCTGGCTCAGGGGCATGGCACACCTTCGCACGGGCGGGGCCGGTGACGGACAGCCGGAGATGGACAACCAATCATCCCATGATTCTATGATGGTCCGCATGGCGAGCAAGGACACCACGAGCATGCGCGAGACGGCCCCCACGACCGACGGACACCCCCGGCCGTCGGCCCCGCGCGCGTGGACGACGCGCCTGGTCGTCGTCGGCATCGTGCTGGCCGCCCTCAACCTCCGTCCCGCCATCACCAGCCTCGGGGCCCTCCTCGAAGAGGTCCGCGACGGCCTCGGCATGAGCGGCAGCGTGGCCGGCCTCCTCACCTCCGTGCCCCCGCTCTGCTTCGCCGTCTTCGGGGTCATGGCGCCCCGCCTCGCCCGCCGCTTCGGCGCCGGCGCGGTGGTCTGCGCCGGCATGGCCGCCATCACCGCGGGCCTGCTGCTGCGGCCCTACGCGGGCGGTACGGCGGGCTTCCTCGCCGCCAGCGCCCTCGCCCTCATGGGCATCGCGGTCGGCAACGTGCTGATGCCGGTCATCGTCAAGCGCTGGTTCCCCGACCGCGTCGGCTCCATGACCGGCCTCTACTCGATGGCCCTCGCCCTCGGCACCTCGACCGCCGCCGCCGTCACCGTGCCCATGACCGACGCGCTCGGCGGCAGCTGGCAGTCCGGGCTGGCGGTCTGGGCGGTCCTCGCGGCAGCGGCCGTAGTGCCGTGGCTGCCGCTGGCCCGGGAACGCGGGGCGACGACCCCCGCGCAGGCCTCCGCGCGCCCGGAGGCACCCGCCGCACTGCGCATCACCCGCAGCCGCACCGCCTGGGCACTCGCCGTCTTCTTCGGGCTCCAGGCCACCGCCGCCTACATCACCATGGGCTGGATGCCGCAGATCTTCCGCGACGCGGGCGTGCCCGCGGGCACGGCCGGACTGCTCCTGGCCGTCACCATGGTCATGGGGGTGCCGCTGGCCTTCGTCATCCCGCGCGTCGCGACACGGCTGCCGCACCAGGGCCCGATCGTCGTCGTACTCGGTCTGTGCGGCCTCGCCGGGTACGCGGGCCTGCATTTCGCCCCCGCCGCCGGCGCCTGGGCCTGGGCCCTGCTGCTCGGCGTCTCCAACTGCGCCTTCCCGCTGGCGCTGACCATGGTCGGGATGCGGGCCCGGACCGGCGGGGGAGTGGCCCAGCTGTCGGCCTTCGCGCAGAGCGCCGGCTACCTGCTGTCGATCCCGGGCCCGCTGCTGGTGGGCGTGCTCTACCAGCACAGCGGCGGCTGGGGTCTGCCCCTCGCGCTGATGGCGGCGCTCATGGTCCCGCAGATGGCCGTGGGTGTCCTCGCCGGCCGTGACCGCACGGTGGAGGACGAGGCCGCCCGCTGACACCGCTGCCCCTTGCCCCTGCCCCTTGCCCTTCGCGGTCCCGGGCCCGGTGTCCCTGGGTTTCTCGGGAGCCTGCCGCCCCTCCCTCCGCTGCCCCCGGCGCTCCGAGCCCGTTCCCCCTGCGACCCTCACAGCCCGCTGACCCCGCGGAGACCGCCCCGTGCGCCGGGTGCGAGACTGGGCCCATGCCAGTGCTCGACCCGAACCCTGAGAACGGCCAGAAGAAGATGCTGATCGTCTTCGGCTCGTTCCTCCTCATTTTTGTGATCATCGCGATCATCGCCTCCATCGCCTCCCCCTGACGCGACGCGCCCCGGCCGGCGACAGGGGGGTAACCCCCCTGACCCCTAGGGGGTGAGGGTCAGGGTCAGGTGGGTGGATCACCGGATGGGACGGCCGCCGCCGGTTCCGTACCTTCGAGATGTGGCCGCGCGACGCGGCCGGGACCCCTCGGAGACCAGCGGAGGCACCCATGTCCGCCCCTACGCACACCCGGCCCCACCCGGCCGCCCAGGGCAGGGGCGTCGGCACCCGGCTGCCCTGGTGGGCGCTGGCCCTGCCGACCCTCGCCTTCGTGGCCCTCCTCGCGCTGATACTGAACCCGTCCGACGCCCAGGCGGCATCGGGCGACCCGGCGTTCACCGACCTCGTCGACCGCGTACGGCAGCTCGTCGCGCGCTAGCGCTGTCGATCACGCCCCGGGCGCACGCTTCACACCCCGAGCCCAGGTGGAGGCGCACGTCAACTCCCTGCGCCCCGTGGCCTGTTTCATGCGAAGCTGGGAGTCATGAGCGTCGCAGAATTCCGCAGGATCATCCTCTTCCGGCATGCGAAAGCCGACTGGCCACAGGTGACCGACCACGAGCGACCGCTCGCTGAGCGGGGCCGCCAGGACGCAGCCGTCGCCGGACGCAAGCTGACCGACACCGGAATCCCCGTCGACCTGGCCCTGTGCTCCACAGCGACCCGCACCCGCGAGACGTGGAAGCTCGCCGTCCACGAGTTCCCGCACCGGCCGAAGACGGTGTACGAGGAGCGGATCTACGAGGCCTCCCCGGGCGAGCTGATCGCCCTGCTCAACGAAGCCCCGGACGACGTGCACAACGTCCTCCTGGTCGGCCACAATCCGGGGATCCAGGGACTGGCCGAGATCCTCTCCGGTACCGCCGAGGGCGACGCACGCGAGCGGATGACCCGCCGCGGTTTCCCCGCCGCCGCCTTCGCCGTCGTGTCCTTCGACGGATCCTGGAAATCCCTGGAGCCGGGTGTGGCCACGCTCGTCGACTACTGGGCGCCCTCCGAGTGAGGTCGGCACGGCCTACGTGGGGCCCGGTGGCACGCCGGCCCCACGGGGCGGCCGCGGCCGCTATCCCTCGTCGTTCGTGTCCGCCGCCTCGACCTCTTCGCGGGTGACGCCCAGCAGATACAGGACGGTGTCCAGGAACGGCACGTTGACCGCCGCGTGCGCGGCCTCGCGCACCACCGGTTTGGCATTGAAGGCGACCCCGAGACCCGCCGCGTTCAGCATGTCCAGATCGTTCGCGCCGTCACCGATCGCCACCGTCTGCGACAGCGGTACCCCCGCCTCCGCGGCGAACCTGCGCAGCAGCCGCGCCTTGCCCGCGCGGTCCACGATCTCCCCGATGACGCGGCCGGTCAGTTTCCCGTCGACGATCTCCAGGGTGTTGGCCTGCGCGAAATCCAGTCCCAGCCGTTCCTTCAGGTCGTCGGTGACCTGGGTGAAGCCGCCGGAGACGACACCCACCTGGTAACCCAGCCGCTTCAGGGTGCGGATCAGCGTGCGCGCGCCCGGCGTCAGCCGCACCTCGGCACGCACCTTGTCCACGACCGAGGAGTCGAGGCCCTCCAGGAGCGCCACGCGCGCGTGCAGGGACTGCTCGAAGTCCAGCTCGCCGCGCATCGCGGCCGCCGTCACCTCGGCGACCTCGTCCTCGCAGCCGGCGTGACCCGCGAAGAGTTCGATCACCTCGTCCTGGATGAGTGTGGAGTCGACGTCCATGACGACCAGCCGCTGGGCGCGCCGGTGCAGACCCGCGGCCACTACGGCGACGTCGACACCCAGTGCCGCCGCGTCGGTGACCAGCGCGGTGCGCAGCGTCGCGGTCTCCACCCCGGAGACCGCGAACTCGACGGCCGTGACCGGATACTTGGCCAGCCGGAAGATACGGTCGATGTTGCCGCCGGACTTGGTGATCTTAGCGGCGACGGAGGCCGTGGCCTCCGCGGTGAGCGGATGCCCGAGCACGGTGACCAGCGACCGCCCGAGACCGCGCGGCCGGTTGTCCCCGAGGCCCGAGATGATCTCCGCCTGCATCTTCATGGACTCCGCCCAGCTGTGGACGGTCGACCGCAGATCCCCCTCCAGCCCGCGCGGCGGCTCGGTCACGAGCGCGCACAGCACCATGCGGCCACGGGTGACGACCTGCTCGATGTCGACCACGTCGACGGAGTAGGCGGCGAGGGTGTCGAAGAGGCCGGCCGTGATGCCCGGCCTGTCCTTGCCGAAGACCTTGACAAGGAGGGTCGGGACATCGGAGGACGAGGTCGGCGAGGTCTGCGAAGCGCTCATGGTGTGACCACCGTATCCGGCACCCGGTGCCTCCCGCCGCCTAGGTCCGCCCTGCGGACACGGAACGGCGTCGGCGCGGCCGTACCGGCGCCGCCGTACTTCGCCCAGGCGTTCGCCGTTCCGCGGGTCACGCTGCTGGGGCCTGCGGCCGGGGGCCCCGCAGCCGCACCGGCCGTGTCCCTCTGCCTCGACCGCTCCCCCATGGGGCTCACCGGCCGCCGCCCGGCCGGCCCGGTGGCGGGGGAGGCGGTGGCGGGGGTGGTGGCGTGGGGCCGTCGTCCGGTGACCGCTCCCTGGTGCGGCGGGACCCGGACGGACGCCGCGGTGGTCGGGCGGGGGGCTCGATGGGGCCCGCCATCGTCGGTGCGTCGAAAGGATCGTCTCCGGACCGCGTGACCTCGGGTTCCCTCCGCCCTCCCGGCATCCGCAGATACGGGTTGGTCGCCGGGTCGGGCGGGCGGTACGGCGTACCCGGCGCGTACGGCCCGGAGCGGCCGCCTGCCCCCTCCGGGGTTCCGGCCGGCTCGGCCGTCCTCCCCGGAGCGTGCCCGCAGGAGTGCGGCCCTGCGCGCCCGGGTGCCCCGGCCGCCCGCTCACCAGCCGGCCTCGCCGCCTTGTCACGCGCCGTCGACGTCCCCCGCTCACCAGCCGGCCTCGCCGCCATGTCACGCGGTACCGGCGCCGCCGCGCGTGTTCCCGCCGCCCCGGTCGCCCGGGCGAGCAGCGCGCCCGCCGCGCCGGCCCCGGCGCCCCAGGCAGCCCCGAGCAGCAAGGCCATGCCGAGACGCCCGTGCAGGTCCAGGCCCGCGCCGAAGGCGTCGAACCCGAGCACGGACAGGGAGGCGTTCACGGAGACGTCCGTCAGCAGGGCGAGCAGCGGCAGGGCCGGCGCGGTCACGATCCCCAGCCGCACCGCGCACCGCCCGGCGAACCCGGCCACCTCCGCACCCCGTACCGCACCGGAACCGGAACCGGAGGCCACGGCGACCGCCCTCGGACCCGCCACAGGGCTGCGCACCGCCGTCAGCACCCCCGCCAGCAGCATCATCACCGCCGCCGCGACCGCCAACAGCCACACCCGCCCGTCCAGTTCGGCAAGCCGGCCCAGTGTCACCGACCGATCGGTGCCGCTGCCCAGCAGGTCGTCGAGCGGAGCGGGCAGCACCCGCGTCAGGACACCCGTCGCCCCGCCGTCCCACGGCACGAACAGACCGACGTCCACCCCGAGCCACACCCCGTTGGGCGCGCCGAGCAGTGCCGCGCCCGCGATCCGCTTCGGGTGGTCGTCACCTGTCGCCGCGTACACGGCCGCCGCGAACCCGGCGGCCACCGCGACCAGCAGTACCGTGACGAGGGCGGACACGGCGGGCCGTACCACCCGGCCCACGCCGTCCCAACCGTGCGGAAGTGG
Source organism: Streptomyces sp. NPDC033216 (assembly GCF_055577115.1). Taxonomy (NCBI): domain Bacteria; kingdom Bacillati; phylum Actinomycetota; class Actinomycetes; order Kitasatosporales; family Streptomycetaceae; genus Streptomyces; species Streptomyces sp. NPDC033216. The sequence continues at coordinate 146,525 of NZ_JBVIQK010000017.1, forward strand.
CGTACGGCGGGAGGCCAGCAGGGCGATCAGCAGTACGGCGGCCGACCAGACGAGCCCGCCGAGGAGCGTCGCGGACCTGTCGACGGTGAACCCGACCGCGGCCTGCGCGTCCACCAGGCCTGCGAGCCGGTCGGGCAGCAGAGCGCCGACGTCCCCGAGGTCGCCCGGCCCGGGGACGACGCCGCCCCCGCCGGGCAGGCCGTCCAGCCCCAGCGCCCCGCCGTCGACCGTGACGACGTCGTGCGCGGCCCAGGCCAGGCCGCCCAGCACGGCCACGAAGACCGCGACCACCGTGCCCGCACGCGCGAGGAGTTCGGCCGGCGCGACCACGACGCCGGCCGCGCGCAGGGACCTCAGGAAGAACCACGACAGGAGCACCGCTCCGGCCAGGCTCACACCCAGTGGCGTGATCTCGATGGCGGTGTACGCCTCCGCGCCCGTCAGCCCGAAGGTGGACACATCGCCCGACGGCGTCACGGAACCGCCCGCGCCGAGTGCCACGACAGCCACCGTCATCGACCCCAGCGAACCCGCGGTGTCCGCCCCCAGCAGATGCAGGCCGAGCGCCGCCGTCCCCGCCATCCCGATCAACGCCCAGCTCACCGCGGCGATCGCGGACACCAGCACGTCCGGCCACGGCACACCCTTGCCGTACGCCGCGCTCGCGCCGTTCCCGACACTCGTGCCGGCACTCATGCAGACCCCCCGATCCGCGGTGCGGAGCGGTGAAGATCACCGCTTCCGTCCCCCTCGCGTGCGTTTACCACTCTCCGGCCCGGTTTCGACCCCCGTCAATGCGAAGGGCCGATGAGACCGCGTGAGCCCGCGCGGCCCCTTCGCAAGGCCCGACTTTCGGTCAGGGGGCCGGGCCTGAAATAGTTCCCGACGATGTTCGACATCCCTAGACTCCCTGCGACGGGGGTAACTCGGGGGACTACTCAGTGGGGCATGGAGTGCCGGAACTCGTACTGGAATTGAACGGACGCACCTGGACGCTCGATCCGTCCAGGTCCTACACCCTCGGACGGGATCCGCAGGGGGACGTCGTCCTCGACGACGCCAGGGTCTCGTGGCGTCACGCCACGGTCAGCTTCAACGGCCGCGGCTGGATACTGGAGGACCACGGCAGCACGAACGGAACGTTCGTACAGGGGCGGCGCGTCCACCAGGTGGACATAGGGCCCGGCGCGGCGGTCCACCTGGGCAACGCGACCGACGGACCGCGCCTGAACCTCTCCGCCGCGCAGGCGGCGGTCGCGCGGCCGCAGCAGCCGTACGCCGCTCAGGCCGCGAACCCCGGCTGGGCGCAGCAGGCTCCGCCCCAGCAGCCGATGCCGCAGCAGCAGGTGTCGCCGCCCGGATGGGAGCCGCCGCAGAAGGTCTCCGCGCCCATCCCGCAGCAGCAGGGCCCCGGCGTCGGCGCGGGGGCGCCGCCGGTCCACGGCGACCGCAGCCCGACCACGTTCCACCAGTTCTCCCTCGGCCGCGTCATGCGCATCGGTCGTGCCCTGGAGAACGACCTGGTCGTCTCCGACCTCCAGGTCTCGCGCAACCACGCCGAGTTCCACTCGATGCCCGACGGGCGCATGGAGATCCGCGACCTCGGGTCGCACAACGGCACGTACGTCAACGGCCAGCCCATGGCCAAGGGCGGCTCGCAACTGCTCGGTCCCACCGACGTCGTGGGCGTCGGTCACTCGACGTTCCGGATCGTCGGCGACCGGCTCGAGGAGTTCGTCGACACCGGTGAGGTCTCCTTCTCCGCACGTCATCTGACCGTGACGGTCGACGGCGGCAAGCAGATCCTGAAGGACGTCTCCTTCGGTGTTCCGGAGAAGTCGTTGATCGCCGTCATCGGCCCGTCCGGCTCCGGCAAGTCCACCCTGCTCAAGGCCCTCACCGGCTACCGGCCCGCCAATGAGGGCGACGTCCTCTACGACAACCGGAACCTCTACAAGCAGTTCGCCGAGCTGCGCCAGCGCATCGGTCTGGTCCCGCAGGACGACATCCTGCACAAGGAACTGACCGTCAAGAAGGCCCTCAAGTACGCGGCCAAGCTCCGCTTCCCCGCCGACACCACGGCCGCCGAGCGCGACGCCCGCATCGACGAGGTGCTGCGCGAGCTGAAGCTGGACATCCACAAGGAGAAGAAGGTCACCTCCCTCTCCGGCGGCCAGCGCAAGCGCGTGTCGGTCGCCCTGGAGCTGCTGACCAAGCCGTCCTTGATCTTCCTCGACGAGCCCACCTCCGGTCTCGACCCGGGCATGGACCGCGATGTCATGCAGCTGCTGCGCGGTCTCGCCGACGACGGCCGCACGGTCCTCGTGGTCACGCACTCGGTGGCCGAACTCGCGATCTGCGACAAGCTGCTCGTGATGGCGCCCGGCGGCAGCGTCGCCTACTTCGGTCCGCCCGAGGAGGCGCTGAACTTCTTCGGCTACGACACCTGGGCCGACGTCTTCTCCGCCTTCGAGAACTACCGCGACTACGACTGGGCGGGCCGCTGGAAGGGCTCCCAGCACTACCAGATGTACGCCGCGGACATCGACGCCATCGCGCCGCAGTCCGTGTCGATGACGCCCATGCAGGCGATGAAGCCGCCGAAGCCGCAGGGCTGGATGTCCCAGTTGGTCACGCTGGTGCGCCGTTATGTCTCGGTGATCGCCTCCGACAAGGGCTTCCTGGCCCTGACGGTGATCCTGCCGGCCGTTCTCGGCGCGGTGAGCCTGCTCATCGACTCCGGCAACAGCCTGCTGCCCAACCCGGTCAACCCGAAGACCGGCCGGATCATCCCCAACGGCACCGCCACCACCGTCCTGCTGATCCTCGCGGTCGGTGCCTGCTTCGCCGGCGCGGCCAACTCCGTCCGTGAGCTGATCAAGGAACGGGTCATCTACGAGCGGGAACGCGCCACCGGCCTGTCCCGCTCCGCGTACCTGATGTCCAAGGTGTTCGTGCTCGGCGTCATCACCGTGCTCCAGGGCCTGCTGGTCGGCGTCATCGGCTTCGCGAGCCGGGAGATCCCGACGGAGGGCCTGGTTCTCGGCAGCGCAACGATGATCGAGCTGTCCATCCCGATCATGGCGCTGGGCTTCACTTCGATGATGTTCGGCCTGGTCATCTCGTCGTTGGTGAAGACGGCCGAGAAGACCATGCCGTTGCTGGTCATGTTCGCGATCATCCAGGTCGTGTTCACCGGCTGCCTGTTCACTCTGAACGGCGCGGTCGGCGTCAACGAGTTCTCGTACCTCATGCCCTCGCGCTGGGCGGTCGCCGCCGCGGGCGCCACGCTGGACTTCAACAGGATCAGCCCGCCCAAGGACGGCGGCGGGACGGACCCGCTGTGGGAGCACACCGCCGGCGCCTGGGGCATGGACATGGCGGCCCTGATCGTCCTCGGCGTGGTCTGCGGCTTCTTCGTGGCCCGCTTCCTGCGCCGCCACGAGCCCGAGGTCATGCGCAAGTAGTCGCGAGCGGTCGTACGACAACGCCGAAGGGCGGCCCCCCGGTCGGGGTGCCGCCCTTCGGCGCGTGGTGCCCGGCGACGACTCGGGACGCTCAGTACGCGCTGTTGACGTTGTCGATCGTGCCGTACCGGTCGGCCGCGTAGTTGGCGGCGGCGGTGATGTTGGCGACCGGGTCGTAGATGTTCCAGGACGTGCCCGGGACGTGGTACGCCTTGAAGGTCGGCGGGATCACCTGGAGCAGACCCTTCGACGGGACGCCGTTGATGGCGTTGATGTCCCAGTCGTTGATGGCCTTCGGGTTGCCCGAGGACTCCCGGATGATGTTCTTGTGCAGCCCGTGGTAGGAGCCCGGGATGCCCTTCTTCTTCATGATGGCGAGAGACTCGCGGATCCAGCCGTCGAGGTTGTTCGGGTAGCTCTTGACGACGACGTGCTTGACCACGGGACGCTTGGCGGCCCGGCTCGCGGTGGCCTTGGCCTTGGCCTTGGCCTTGCGCGCGGCGGCGGCCTTCTTCGCGGCGGCAGCGGCGGCCGCCTTCTTCTTCGCCGCGGCGGTGGCGGCTGCCTTCTTCGCGGCCACCTCGTCGGCGGCGGCCTTCTTCTTGGCCTCGATGGCCTCGACCTTCAGGCTGGCGCCGGCCAGCTGGTCGGTCACGCCGGCCTTGACGTCACGCACCTGCTCGGAGCTGTAGGCCACACGGGACGAGGAAAGGGAGTCCGTCGTGGTCGTCTGACCGTCGGCCGGAACCACGGTGAAGGCGATGGCGGCGGCGCCGAGGGTGGCGACACCAGCGATCGCGATCTTGTGAGTGTTCTTGGGCATGGCGGAAGGACCTCTTCGAATAGCGCGGAGGCCGCTCTCTTCGTCCGGCGGCGGGTGCTTTCGGCACGAACGCCGCGGGGAGAAACCCGCGGCGCTGAGCGACGAGAGCCATTGTTAGCGGCCGCAAAATGCCCAGGCAAAGGTGTGACGTACTATCCCCGGTAGTGGATCGGGGAAGGGCAAAACGGGACAGATCAGACCATCTGTCCCGTTCAGGTGGGTCCCTTTTGACTCCTATCGCCTTTCGTACGTGATGTGCGCCCTATGTGCGGGCTCACAGGGCCGAGGAGGTTTTGTCACCAACAGTTGCTCACGCAATGCTCAGTGTGAGCAGGCTCCTCCGGTAGGAGGAGATGAACGTCCCCGAACTCGTGCCACAGGTAGAAACCCCGCAACGCCGCCTCGTAACCCCGGTCGATCGCGTCCCGCCCGGCCACCGCCTCCAGCATCAGCAGATGCGAGGCCTGCGGCTCGTGCAGCCCCGTCAGCATCCCGTCCACCACCCGCACCCCACGCTGGGGCGTGACGACGAGGTCCGTCCACCCCGCATGCGCGCGTACGACCCCGTCGGCTCCCGCCGCCGACTCCACGGCCCGCACGGCGGTCGTCCCCACGGCGATGACCCGGCCCGCTCCCGCCCGCGCCGCGTTGATCAGCCGGGCGGACGCCTCCGGCACCGCGAACCGCTCCGGATACGGCGGCTCGTGCGCCTCCGCCGACGCCACCCCGGTGTGCAACGTGACGGGTGCGAACTGCACCCCCCGGCTCACCAGCTCCACCACCAGCCGTGCCGTGAACGGCCGCGCCGCGCTCGGCATCTCCGCGCTGCCCGCCCCGTCGGCCGACGGCAGCGCGAACACCGTCTGGTACGCCGACAGCGGCTGATCCTGTTCCGTGTAGGAGTAACGGATGGGCCGCCCGTGCTCGCGCAGCAGACCCGGCACCGCCCCCTCGGCCACCCGCGCCCACCACAACCGCCCGCCAGGCCCGCTCAGCGCCTCCTCCAGCACCAGCCGCACCCCGGCGGGCAGCCGCACCTCCGCCCCGGCCGGACCACCCGCCCGCGGACGCGTGGTGCCCCGCCCGTCGGGTTCCCGCAGCTCGACCGCCCACCGACCGTCGTCCCCCAGCGTGGAGAAGTGCACCACCACGCGCGCGTGCCCGATGCGCCCGTCCACGGCGGCTGCCAGCGTGGGCGAGGTGTTCACCACGAGCAGATCCCCGGCCCGCAGCAGGTCCGGCAGCTCCCCGAACACGTGATGCGCCGGCTCACTCCCACGCGACACCAGCAGCCGTACGCAGTCCCGGTCGCGGCCGGGCCCGCGCTGCTCCGCCGGGATCCGCGCCGACAGCTCCTCGGGCACCCTCCCCCACTCCCGGCCGCGTTCGAGCGGGGGGACCCCCGCGGCCGCCGTCATCGCCGTCCCTCCAGCAGGGCCGGTGCCGCGTAGCGCCCGCTCGGCGGCCGCTCGTCCAGCAACCGCAGAAAGGCCGGCACCACACTGTCGGGCTCCGGCCGCGCCCCGCCGTCCTCCGGTACGGCCGCCGCGTACAGGTCCGTCGCCATGTCCCCGGGGTCCACCGCCCACACCCGCAGCTCCGGCTCCTCCTCGCCGAACACCGCGGCGAGCTGGTCGAGGGCCGCCTTCGACGCCCCGTACCCGCCCCACGTCCCGTACGCCTCCGCCGCCGCGTCCGAACTGACCGTGACCACCGCGCCGTCCGGCCCCCCGCGCAACAGTGGCAGCGCCTCCTGGACCAGGCCCAGCGCGGCCACCACGTTCACCTCAAGGGCCCGCCGCAGCCCGTCCAGGGGCAGCTCCGCCAGCCGAAGCAGCGGCTCGGCGCCCAGCGCGCTCGCGTTGTTCACCAGCAGCCGGCACCCCCCGAGCTGCCGGGCGGCGGCCACCAGCGCGGCCCGGTGCACGGGATCGGTCACGTCCCCCGCGAGTGCCTCTACCCTCGTCCCGTGCTCCGCGAGCGCGGCCGCCGCCTCCTTCAGCACCTCCGCCGTCCTGGCGTCCAGCACCAGGTCCCAGCCCCTCACGGCCAGGGCCTCGGCGAGTGCCCGTCCCAGCCCCTTCGAAGCCCCCGTGATGATCGCAACCGGCATGACAACCGTCCCCTCGTCGACCCGCCGCTCGGCGGTGATCTCACCGTAGGAACGCGACCGTCCCGCCCGCCTCGGACGCGGGACGGGGTCCACCGGGGTCCTTCGGCGTACGCCTCGGGCACCGGGGACGCCGGGCCTAGGACTTGCGGCCTACCCCGCCGCGTCACAGGTCCGATGCCTCCGGTCGCACCCCGCCGGTACCGTGAGGGCATGAGTCAAGGCCCCCGGTCCGGCCTCGCCGCGGTCAGTTCCGCGCTGCTGGCCATGAGCAGGCACCTCGAGGTGCGCGACGTGCTCAAGACGATCGTCGCCTCGGCCCGCGAGCTGCTCGACGCGCAGTACGCCGCGCTCGGCGTCCCGGACGATCACGGAGGTTTCGCCCAGTTCGTCGTCGACGGGATCGACGAGGAGCAGTGGAAGGCCATCGGCCCGCTCCCCAGGCAGCACGGCATCCTCGCGGCGATGCTGCACGAGGCCAAGCCCGAGCGTCTCGCCGACGTGCGCGAGGACCCGCGCTTCGAGGGCTGGCCGTCCGCTCACCCGGACATGTCCGACTTCCTGGGCCTGCCCGTCCGCGACGGCGACGAGGTCATCGGCGCCCTCTTCCTCGCGAACAAGCTGTGCCCTGCGGGAGGAAACCCCCCACAGCCCCCGCGCCCCGGGCCCCGGGGCGGTTGCGGTTTCACCGAGGACGACGAGGAGCTGCTCTCGATCCTCGCCCAGCACGCCGCGATCGCCCTCACCAACGCCCGCCTGTACGAGCGCAGCCGCGAGCTCACCATCGCCGAGGAGCGCTCCCGGCTCGCCCACGAACTGCACGACGCCGTCAGCCAGAAGCTGTTCTCCCTGCGCCTGACCGCCCAGGCCGCCGCCACCCTCGTCGACCGGGACCCCTCCCGCGCCAAGGGCGAACTCCAGCAGGTCGCCGCCCTCGCCGCCGAGGCCGCCGACGAACTGCGTGCCGCCGTCGTCGAGTTGCGCCCCGCCGCGCTCGACGAGGACGGCCTGGTGGCCACCCTCCGCACCCACATCCAGGTCCTGGACCGCGCCCACTCCGCGCGCGTGACCTTCACCGGCCACGGCGTCCGCGCCCTCCCCGCCGCACAGGAGGAGGCATTCCTGCGCGTAGCCCAGGAGGCGCTGCACAACGCGCTGCGCCACTCCGGCGCCGAGCACGTCGACGTGACCCTCCACAGGCGCGGCCCGGACACGGTCCTGCGCGTCACGGACGACGGCAGCGGATTCGACCCCACGACGGTCCGCAGGGCCGGCCGCCATCTCGGCCTGGTGTCCATGCGGGACCGGGCGGGCGGGATCGGCGGCAGCCTGACGGTGGAATCGGCGCCCGGCAAGGGCACCACGATAGAGATGGAGGCTCCCGGTGGCTGACGCGATCAAGGTGCTGCTCGTCGACGACCACCAGGTCGTCCGCCGGGGCCTGCGCACCTTCCTGGAGGTGCAGGACGACATCGAGGTCGTCGGAGAGGCGTCCGACGGCGCCGAGGGAGTCGCCCGTGCCGAGGAGTTGAAGCCCGACGTCGTCCTGATGGACGTCAAGATGCCGGGCATGGACGGCGTGGAAGCCCTCCGCAGACTCCGCGAACTGGCCAACCCCGCGCGCGTGCTCATCGTCACCAGCTTCACCGAGCAGCGCACGGTGGTCCCCGCCCTGCGCGCGGGCGCCGCCGGGTACGTCTACAAGGACGTGGACCCCGACGCCCTGGCCGGCGCCATCCGCTCGGTGCACGCCGGCCACATCCTGCTCCAGCCCGAGGTCGCCGGTGCCCTGCTCTCCCAGGAGGAGGCCCACTCGGGCCAGGGCCGGGGCGGATCCCTCACGGAACGGGAGCGCGAGGTGCTCGGCCTGATAGCGGACGGCCGCTCCAACCGCGAGATCGCCCGCGCCCTCGTCCTCTCCGAGAAGACCGTCAAGACCCACGTCTCGAACATCCTCATGAAGCTCGACCTCGCCGACCGCACCCAGGCCGCCCTGTGGGCCGTGCGCCACGGTATGGCCGGCTGACCGACAGCACAACGGACGCCATCCGGATGCGTCGCCTCCGGTCCGAGATTCATACCGTCGTGGGAATGTCCCCCAAATGGCGCACCCTCCGCCGGTTCCCGGCGTTCTCCAGTGCGTGCCGCGGCGATTGCCGCGGCAATCGCCAGGAGGGGTCAGAAGTGAAGAACCTGAAGAAGGCAGCGGCCGTGACGATGGTGGCCGGTGGGCTGGTGGCCGCGGGCGCCGGGATGGCCTCCGCCACCGGCGGCGCGTCGGCCGACGGCGTGGCCGAGCGCTCGCCGGGCGTCGTCTCGGGCAACGTCATCCAGGCCCCGGTACACATCCCGGTCAACGCCGTCGGCAACAGCGTCAACGTCATCGGAGTGCTGAACCCGGCCTTCGGCAACCTGGGCGCCAACCACTGAGGCACCAGTGAGGGACCATCTCGTCCCTTCCGGCCTCTCCCGGCCCCACTCCGGGGGAGGCCGGTCCGCGTTGTCGCCCGACGGCCCGAAGGGGGAGACCGGCGCCGGGCTCAGTACCCCGCGCGGCCCTTCCACATGGATCAGCACACCGCGGGCGCCCACGCAAGATGAGGAGGAACCCTCCTCATGAACACCGCTCCCGCCGCCCGCTCCGGCGCTCACCGTCGCCGGTGTCGCGGCCGGTGCCCCAGCCGGTGCCACTGTCGCCGACGCGGGCGCCGGGGGAGCACGGCCGTGAAGTCCGCCCGGCGTCGTCTCGGGCGACACCGTCCAGGCCTCGGTGAACATCCCGGTCAACGTCGTCGGCAACAGCGTCGACGTCATCGGAGTGCTTCAGCTCACGCTCACCCGCCTCCCGCGGCAGGCCCCGGCGGCCACCCCCGCACACCCACCGACCGCGCGACCCACCCTCACCGCACCCCCCGCTCCCGCTCCTCCACATACGCGTTGTACGCGGCCACCTGCGCCCGCCGCCCCGTCCGCTCCACCGGCCGCAGGGCGGCAACCCGAGCCCCCATCTCCGAAGCACTCACCGCACCCCCATGCCCGTTCTCGTACGCCAGCGACACCAACAACCCCACCCGCTGCGCAAGCTCCAGCACCCGCACCGCCCGCGGCGGATACCCCGGCGCCAACACCTCCCGCCCCCGCTCCGCCCGAGCCCGGTACGCCTCGACCGCCGCCTCCGCCACCGGCCCCGAGCCGGCCACGTCCAACCGTGCCAGCACAGCCGTGGCGTCGCGCAGCGCCTCCGCCAGCTCCCGCTCGGCCTCACCCAGCGACGGCACGTCCGCCGGCGGAGCCTCCCGCACCGGGAGGCAGTGCCACACCACTTCCGCGTGCACATCGCCGTCGGGCCCGGCCTCGTGCACCTCGGGCACCAGCCCCAGCGCGGCACCGTGACAGACCACCGCCTCCTCGGCCTCCAGCGCCCGCGCGTTGAACTCCGGCGGCCCGCTCAGCCCCAGCGGATGCCCCGGCGCCGGCAGCGCCACCCGCAGCCCGGTCACCCCGAGCGCCCGCAGCCGCCCCAGCGCGAGCGTGAGTCCGACGGGCGCGGACTCGCCGGGGAGCCCGTCCACCCGGTGCACGGCGTCCGACCCGACGATGGCGAGGACGGCGTCGTCGGGAGAGACGAGTCCGGCCAAAAGGGCATTTCCCCAAGCGGCAAGGCGACCAGAGCGCGGTTCCGAAAGCATGCCCCCAGCCTAAGGACCGGACCGATGGAACGGCCCACCCGGCCGGTGGCGTAGATTTTCCTGGAGGGCCGCGCCCACCCGCGCGCGGCGGTCCGAGCCACTGGCGTACGACAACCGAGACCGGCCACACTGCAAGGGGAGACAACGCGCTCATGAGCGATGTTCTGGAGCTTCAGGACGTATCCGTGGTCCGTGAGGGCCGGGCTCTGGTGGACCAGGTCTCCTGGTCGGTCAAGGAAGGCGAGCGCTGGGTCATCCTCGGCCCCAACGGAGCCGGCAAGACGACCCTGCTGAACGTCGCGTCCAGCTACCTCTACCCCAGCAACGGCACCGCCACCATCCTCGGCGAGACCCTCGGCAAGCCCGGCACCGACGTCTTCGAACTGCGCCCCCGCATCGGGATGGCCGGCATCGCCATGGCCGACAAGCTCCCCAAGCGTCAGACCGTGCTCCAGACCGTCCTGACCGCCGCGTACGGCATGACGGCCAGCTGGCAGGAGGCCTACGAGGAGATCGACGAGCAGCGCGCCCGCGCCTTCCTCGACCGCCTCGGCATGACCGACTACCTGGACCGCAGGTTCGGCACCCTCTCCGAGGGCGAGCGCAAGCGCACACTCATCGCCCGTGCCCTGATGACCGACCCCGAACTGCTGCTGCTGGACGAGCCGGCCGCCGGCCTCGACCTCGGCGGCCGCGAGGACCTCGTCCGCCGCCTCGGCCGCCTCGCCCGCGACCCGATCGCCCCCTCGATGATCATGGTCACGCACCATGTCGAGGAGATCGCCCCCGGCTTCACGCACGTCCTCATGATCCGTCAGGGCAAGGTCCTCGCCGCCGGTCCGGTCGAACTCGAACTGACCTCCCGCAACCTCTCCCTCTGCTTCGGCCTCCCCCTCGTCGTGGAACAGGTCGGTGACCGCTGGACGGCCCAGGGACTGCCGCTCGCCTGACCGCCCCCGTCCGCGCCCTGTCGGCGGCACACCCGCCGGACCTACCATGAACGCGTGAACGACATCGACGCGTGGGTGTGGTGGCTCGTAGGCGCGGCAGCGCTCGGAATCCCGCTGGTGGTCACCGCGATGCCGGAGTTCGGCATGCTCGCGGTCGGCGCGGTGGCGGCGGCCATCGCGGCCGGGCTCGGCTTCGACGTGGTCGCCCAGGTACTCGTCTTCGTGGTCATCTCCGTCGCCCTCATCGCCGTCGTACGTCCCATCGCGGCCCGGCACAGCGCGCAGCGACCCCAATTCGCCAGCGGCGTGGACGGGTTGAAGGGAAAGAGAGCCGTCGTACTGGAACGGGTCGACGGCGCGGGCGGACGCATCAAGCTCGCCGGGGAAGTCTGGTCGGCGCGCGCTCTCGACACCGACCGCGCCTACGAGGTGGGGCAGGAGGTCGATGTCGTGGACATCGAGGGGGCCACGGCGATCGTCATCTGACCTTGTCAACTCCCGCACCGTACAAGTGAACCGAACACCCCACGAACCGGACGACGGTCTGTCACACTCGACCAGCAAGATCTTCAACAAGCCTAAGATCTTCCGAAAGCGCCGAGGCGGAGAAGGGTACGGGGAGCACGATGGAACCGGTCATCATCGTCTTGATCATCCTGGTGGTGTTGGTCTTCATCGCCCTGATCAAGACGATCCAGGTCATCCCACAGGCGAGCGCCGCGATCGTGGAGCGGTTCGGCCGCTACACACGGACGCTCAACGCGGGCCTCAACATCGTCGTTCCGTTCATCGACACCATCCGCAACCGCATCGACCTCCGCGAACAGGTCGTGCCGTTCCCGCCGCAGCCGGTGATCACCCAGGACAACCTGGTCGTCAACATCGACACCGTCATCTACTACCAGGTGACCGACGCCCGCGCCGCGACCTACGAAGTCGCCAGCTACATCCAGGCGATCGAGCAGCTCACCGTCACCACCCTGCGCAACATCATCGGTGGCATGGACCTGGAGCGCACCCTCACCTCCCGCGAGGAGATCAACGCGGCCCTGCGCGGAGTCCTCGACGAGGCCACCGGCAAGTGGGGGATCCGCGTCAACCGCGTGGAGTTGAAGGCGATCGAGCCGCCGACCTCCATCCAGGACTCGATGGAGAAGCAGATGCGCGCCGACCGCGACAAGCGCGCCGCGATCCTCACCGCCGAAGGTACGCGCCAGGCCGCGATCCTCACTGCCGAGGGTGAGAAGCAGTCGGCCATCCTCAAAGCCGAGGGCGAGGCCAAGGCCGCCGCCCTGCGCGCCGAGGGCGAGGCCCAGGCCGTCCGCACGGTGTTCGAGGCGATCCACGCAGGCGACGCGGACCAGAAACTGCTCTCCTACCAGTACCTCCAGATGCTTCCGAAGATCGCCGAGGGCGACGCGAACAAGCTCTGGATCGTCCCCAGCGAAATCGGCGACGCCCTCAAGGGCCTGTCCGGTGCCATGGGCAACTTCGGCCCCATGGGCGGCGGTTCGGGCTCCAACGGCGGCGGCTCGGACAGTCCGAAGGAACGCCGCGAGAAGCCGTCGATCGACTGACGCAACCCCCGGTGACGAACAGTTCCCCGCGCCTCCTCCGTCAGGAGACGCGGGGAACCGCGCGTCCAGCCCCGTCGGACGACCCGCGAACGGGCCGCGAACGACGGCGAGTCCGTCAGGCCGCGTCCGAGGTCAGCCACTCCGGCAGCGCCGCCAGATCCTCCTGCCCCAGGGCAAGCAGCATCGCGTCCTGCGGGGTCGGCTCGAACGGCTGCCGCAGCAACGGCATCCCCGCCTGGTCCGGAGTCCGGTCCGCCTTACGGTGGTTGTCCTCCGCGCACGAGGCGACCGTGTTGAGCCAGGAGTCCTGACCCCCCTGAGCCCGCGGCACGACGTGGTCCACCGTGGTCGCCCGGCGACCGCAGTAGGCGCACCGGTGCCGGTCCCTGACCAGCACACCCCGCCTCGACCACGGAGCTTGTCTTCGGAACGGCACGCGTACGTACCTGCACAGCCGGATGACCCGGGGCGCCGGTATGTCCACCTCGGCTCCCCTCATCCGCAGTTCGGGGTGGGCCTGCTCGACGACGGCCTTGTCCTGGAGCACCAGAACGACGGCACGGTTCAACGTCACCGTCGACAGCGGCTCGAAGCTCGCGTTCAGCACCAGCGTGTCCCGCATACCAGCCCACCTCCTGTGTGCACCGGCCCACCCCCTGGCGGGCTGGATCAACTCTGGCCGGGCACGCCGAGATGGACAACGCAATATCTGCTGCTCCCACGGGGGGTGCCCCCCCCGCGCCCCCGGCAACAAAATGCCCGCCCCTGATCACTTCCAAGACCAGGGACGGGCAAAACGTTGGAGGAACGAGGAGCGGACTCAGCCGAGGGCAGCCTCAGCCCGCCGCCGGGTTCTCGTACTCACCGATCAGCTGGGCCCGCGCGATCGTGTGGAACCGCAGGTTGAACCCGACGGCGGCGGGCGAGGCGTCGGAATCCGGACCGAGTTTCTCCTGGTCCACCGCGTACACCGTGAAGACGTACCGGTGCGGACCGTCCCCGGGCGGCGGCGCGGCTCCACCGAAGTCCTTCGTCCCGTAGTCGTTGCGCGCGTGGACGGTACCTTCGGGCAGGCCTTCGAACTTGCCGCCGCCGGCACCCGCCGGCAGCTCGGTCACCGAGGCGGGGATGTCGAACAGGACCCAGTGCCAGAACCCGCTGCCGGTGGGCGCGTCCGGGTCGTAACAGGTCACCGCGAAGCTCTTGGTCTCCGGCGGGAAACCCTCCCACCGCAGGTGCGGCGAGGTGTTCCCGCCCGCCTGGACCTGGTCGTTCCTGAGGGTCGCGCCCTCCTCGACGTCCTCACTCGTCACCGTGAACGACGGCACGGATGGATGGAAGTCGTGGGGGAGCGGCCGCCGCTTGAGCTCGGTCACCTCGGTACCTCCTGCATCGGTTCTGGAGTCAGTGGTTCCGAGCCTAGAACCAGTTGCGCTTGCTGCCGACCTCGGACAGCCACTGGTTGAGGTACGCCGCCCAGTCGGTCCCCTGGAAGTCGTTCAGCCCGACCTGGAACGAGCGGAAGGTGTCGCTGCTCTCGCTGAACAGCCCCGGCTTCTTGTCCATCTCCAGTACGACGTCCATCGTGTGCTCGTCGGCGACGAAGCTCAGCTCGACCTGGTTGAGCCCCCGGTACTGCGCCGGCGGGAAGAACTCGATCTCCTGGTAGAACGGCAGCTTCTGCCGCGTGCCCCGGATGTGACCGCGCTCCAGGTCCGCGTTCTTGAAGCGGAAGCCCAGCTGGAGGAAGGCGTCCAGGATCGCCTTCTGCGCCGGCAGCGGGTGCACGTTGACCGGGTCCAGGTCACCGGAGTCCACGGCCCGCGCGATCTCCAGCTCGGTGGTCACCCCGATGTTCATCCCGCGCAGGGCCTGCCCGTCGATCATGGTGATCGGCGTCTCCCACGGGATCTCCAGACCGAACGGCACGGCGTGCACGGCGTTCGCCTGGAGCTCGAAGGCTCCGCCCAGACGCTGCTTGACGAACTCGATGTCCTGCTTGTACTCCTCGTCACCGCTCTCGACCTCGACCTTGGCCTGAAGCCCGACCGACAGTCCCTCGATCTGCTGGTTGACGGACCCGCCCTGGATCCGCACCTCGCCCTGCACCACGCCACCCGGAACGACGTTGACCTCGGTCAGCACCGTCTCGACCGAGGCCCCACCGGCTCCCAGGCTCGCGAGCAGCTTCTTGAACGCCATGACTCTCCTTCTCGACTACGACGGGGATCCTTGATCCCTACAAACGCGATCCGGACGGAGCCGGTTCCGCGCTCCACCCTGGCAAGCCGAGTACCGACTGACCACCCCGGCACACCGACCGTCTCCACTACGCTCGGAGGCCATGATCGCGACCCCCGACCGTACGCCCCTGCCCAGGACCTTCTTCGAGCGCCCTGTCCTGGAGGTCGCCCCCGACCTCCTCGGCCGCCTCGTCGTGCGCACCACCCCCGACGGTCCGATCACCCTGCGCCTCACAGAGGTCGAGGCCTACGACGGCCCCAACGACCCGGGATCACACGCCTTCCGTGGACGCACGGCCCGCAACAGCGTGATGTTCGGCCCGCCCGGACACGTGTACGTCTACTTCACCTATGGCATGTGGCACTGCATGAACCTGGTCTGCGGCCCGGAGGGGGATGCGAGCGGTGTCCTTCTTCGGGCCGGCGAGGTGATCGAAGGCGCCGAGCAGGCCCGCAGCCGTCGGCTCTCGGCCCGAAGCGACAAGGAACTGGCCAAGGGCCCCGCCCGCCTGGCCACGGCCCTGGACGTCGACCGGGCTCTGGACGGCACGGACGCCTGCACCCCCGGCGACACCCCGCTCCGCGTCCTCGCGGGCACCCCGGTCCCCGCCGACCAGGTACGCAACGGTCCACGTACGGGAGTCGCCGGCGACGGCGCCGTCCACCCCTGGCGGTACTGGATCGCCGAGGACCCGACCGTGAGCCCCTATCGGGCCCATGTGCCCCGACGCCGCCGTAGTTGACTCTCCTTGGGCATAGGCGTAACGTAGCCCGAGCCGCTTGACCCGGGTACGGCGTTCGCCTGCAGCCGGAAGCGGCCAACCCACTACCTACGATGCCCCTCAGCGGGGTCGAATTCGACGTGTCCGCATGTCTGAATTCGAACTCGAGAAGCTCGATTATGAGCTGCCGAGGGAATCGGCTAACGTAGTGAATGTCGAAAGGCCGACAGGCGAAAGCCGGGAGCCGAAGACAAATCCCGCCGACAGGGAATCGGGCCGGAAACGGTCTGATAGAGTCGGAAACGCAAGACCGAAGGGAAGCGCCCGGAGGAAAGCCTGAGAGAGTCTCTCGGGTGAGTACAAAGGAAGCGTC
>NZ_JBVIQK010000018.1:0-161003 GCF_055577115.1 Streptomyces sp. NPDC033216
GACGATCCACGGCCGCGACTGTCTCTTCCCCACGACCACACCAACGATCCAGCGAGCCGACAGTCACATGATCAACGGCTTTTGTTAGAGCCAATAAAGGCCATTGAGTTCGTTTTCGAGGTCGGAGATCTGGGTGTACACCGAACCGGACAGCTCGGCTCCGGCCTGGTCCAGGTAGAACTTCTCGGTGTTCTCGACGTACTTGCTGGTCAGCGCCTCCTTGTCGGCGACACCGCTGTAGATGACGGTCGGGGCGCCCGGCCACATGTGCCCGGGGGTGCGCAGGGTGAATCCGCCGTGCTCACCGTCCATCGCCGCCCGCTCGGCATCGGGGAACGGCGGGTCCTCGTTGTTGTAGTCGTGGTGGTCGAGGATGTCGCCGGCGCCTGAATCCCCCTTGGAATTACAGCAGTTGACACCACTGTGGGCATTGACGACGCGAGACGGGTCGGCTTCCTTCACAGCCTCGGCGATCTTGCCGGTCTCCATGCGGTCCCACTCGCCCCAGCCCTCGTTGAAGACGGTCCAGCCGATCACGGACGGCGCGTTGTGGTGCTCCCGCATCATCTCCCGACCCTGGTCGACGAAGGCGCGCCGCCCGGTTTCCTTGGTGATGTCGCCGGATACGAAGTCCTGCCAGACGAGCAGACCGAGCCGGTCCGCATGGTAGAACCAGCGCGCCGGCTCCACCTTGATGTGCTTGCGCACGGCGTTGAAGCCGAGTTCCTTGTGCGCCTTCAGATCGAAGGCGAGGGCCTCGTCGCTGGGTGCGGTGTACAGGCCGTCGGGCCAGAAGCCCTGGTCCAGGGTGGCGAGGGAGAAGACCGGCTTCCCGTTGAGCACGAGTTTCTGGAAACCGCCGACCTTCGCGATGCCGATGGAACGCATGCCGAAGTAGCTGCCGACCTTGTCGGTCGACCCTCCGTCGGTGAGCTCGACGGCGAGGTCATACAGGTACGGGTCGTCCGGGCTCCACAGATGCTGTTTCGCCACCGGCAGCCGTAGCTCTTCGTTGGCCGCCCCGCTGACCTTGCCGACGACCTTGCCGTGCCTGTCACGGGCGACGGCCTCCACACGGGCACCTGGGGAGGCCTGGGCCGACCGGACGGTCACCGCGAGGCTGCTCGTGTCGATGTCCGGCGTGGAGACAACGTTATCAATCGCGGCACGGGCGACCGGCTCCATCCAGACGGTCTGCCAGATTCCCGACGACTGGGTGTAGAAGATGCCGCCCGGATGGGTGGACTGCTTGCCCATCGGCTGGTCGGCGCCGCCGGTGTCGGTGACCGCGACCACGACCTCCTGCGGACCGCCGCCCCGCAGCGCGTCGGTGATGTCGGCGCTGAAGGCGTCGTAGCCGCCGGTGTGTTCGGCGACCTCGGTGCCGTTGACGAAGACGCGGGCTCGGTAGTCCACGGCGCCGAAGTTCAGCTTCAGCCGGTTGCCCTCGCCGCCCTTGCCGATCTTCCAGCTTTTGGGGACGCTCACCAGCTTGCGGTAGAACATGTGGTCCTCGTGCCGCTCCAGCCCGGAGAGCTGCGACTCCACGGGGTACGGCACGACGATCTTCTCGTCGAGGTCCTTGCCGAATGCCGGCTGCTCGCCCGCCTCGGCGCCGCTGAACTGCCAAACGCCGTTGAGGTTCTTCCACTTGGAGCGCACCTGCTGCGGACGAGGGTACTCCGGCAGCGGGTTGTTCCTGTCGACCTTGTCGCCCCACTTGGTGGTGAGCCGGTGAGTGGAGGCGTTGTCGGCGTAGCGGACGACCTTCGGTACCGCCTTGCCGCCGGAGGTCAGGCCGCCCTTGCCGTCGTAGGTGACCCGCACCTGCTGGTTCTTCTGGATGGGTTCGGCGAGCGTCACGAGTAGGGAGTTGCGGTCACCGGGAGCGACGGTGACCGACTTCAGGGGCATGGACGTGGTGTCGGCCTCGATCTTCAGGTGGTCCTTGACCTCCCGGAGGTCACCGACCCTGCCGTCGAACCCGGCCCGCAGCCGCCGTCCGTCGGCGGCCACCGACAGCTCCAGTGGGTAGACCTCGAATCCCGCGGGTGGAGTGAACGCCGACATCGGCACGAGCTGCTTGGACAGGCCCGGGCCGGCCCAGCGCAGGAACATGTTGGATCCACCGAGGTCCTGGAACATCTCCAGACGGAAGTCGTGCTTCTCATCCGCGGTCAGCTCGATCGCGGCGCTGGTCTGCTCCCTGTCCCAGTCCGGTTCCCAATGGTCGATGACCGGCTTGCCGTCGATGTACAGCCGGAACCCGTTGTCACCGGTGGCGTAGAAGGTGTAGTCGCCGGTCGCCGGCGCCTCGATCTGTCCCGTCCAACGGGCGGTCGTGTGCTCCGTCTTGCCGGTCAGCTCCTGGAAAGTGCTGGTCAGGCCGGAGAAGTTGATTTGCGGGTCGAGCAGCGTGCCGCCGAGTTCGGCGAAGTCCCGCGCTCCGGGGGCCGACATGCTGAAGTACTCGCCCTTCAGGCCGTGTACCTCGACGTCGGCTGTTTTCGCGGAGAGCGAGGAGGCGCTGCCGGTCGGCTCCGACGCCGATGCGGCGGTGGCCAGACCGCTTGGAGGGGCAACGAGAGCGGCCATGGCCAGCAGCGCCCAGAGTTTGGCGCGTGGGCGGATGTGGTGTCCTGTCATCGAACCTTCCTCGCACGGGTGCCGCGGACCAGGACCGGTCGTCGGGAGAACCAGGTCGCAGACGATGGACCGGTACGGACGCGGCGCGGCAGGTCTTGCAACGTTGGAAACCTTGTGACAGCCGAAATGACAGCACGGCCCTCGACGGTTGTCCAGACCTCGCGCACCACTGTGGTATCCACCCTCGGCAAACATCTGCGGGTCGACCTGTGGCATGTGCCTTGCGATGGCTCAGGCGTACCTGTCACTCATCACCTGGGCGCCGACGGGCAGTTCAGTCGCGCGGCAGCGGGACTCCGGGGTGATCGGGGACCTACTCCGCTGACCAGGGTGCCGTCCGCGGTCAGCACCGTGCCGCCGGATACCGGCGCCACACCGGGGCCAGGGTTGGAAGCGGAGCGATGCGGTCAATGACTCGGTCCGCGGCCGACTTCGAGATCCCGAACAGAGGCCCGAGTTGCCGCATCGGGAGATTCTTCCGCCACTACGCGGCCACCAGCAGTGTGCGGGCCTCACTCCCGCCCCCAAAGTGAGCTCGCATCCGGCATGCCGTCTGCACACGAGAGGTCCGCGTGGACACCGAACCGAGTTCCGCAGTCGTCCTGATCACCGGCGTAATGGCGGCGGGGAAGCGCACCGTGGCCGAACTGCTGGCCCGGCGGCCACCCCGAGCCACCCACGTGCGCGGCGACGTCTTCCGACGGATGGCGGTATCCGGCCGGGAGGAACTGCTGCCTGAGGAGACCGCCGAGGCCAGGTCCCAAGCTGAGGCCATCTGCGTTTCCGCCAGCGGCAGGCAGCCCAAGCTCAGGCACCAACGATCACGGCTGGAGTACTCATCAGGCCCATCGCGTACAGCGACGATCGCCAAGAACCGTCCTCCCTGCCCCTGCGCGGCTTACGTGGCGCCTTCCCCCAGGGCCCGACCGGGCGTTCCTGCCGGACCCTTGCCACGAAAGCGGCGCAGGTCGAGACGGGCCGCGGCTGCGGGCGCAGGAGCGACTGTGCGTCCCACGGCTCGACATCGGTCCATCCGAACCCGAGGACGATCTCGTCGAAGACCGGTGCGAAGTCCGCTACCAGGTCCGGCATCTGATAGCGCAGCCCTCGAACCCGGGCAACGAAGGTCTACTTCGGGAAGCGGGTCCCGGTCGGCGTCGCGTACGCGGACGGCGGCGGCCATGCCCTCTCGCCGTCCCGATCGGCTGGAGGACCACAAACCGGATCTGCGCAGGCGACGTTGCGGTGAAGAATGGCAACCATGACGAACGAGGGCTCCTCCATCGACCCGACCAAGCCCAGCATCGCCCGCGTCTACGACTACCTGCTCGGCGGCAAGGACAACTACGCCGTGGACCGTGAGATCGGCGACGTGTTCAAGCGCGACCTGCCCGGTTCGGTGGCCATCGCCTTCGCCAACCGCGCGGCCCTGACGCGGGCGGTCAGGGAGATCGCGAAGACCACTGGCATTCGGCAGTTCATCGACCTGGGCAGTGGCCTGCCGACCGTGGACAACGTCCACCAGGTCGCGCAACGGCACGCTCCCGAGTCCCGGATCGTCTACGTCGACATCGACCCCCAAGTGTTGGTGCACGGCCGCGCACTGCTGGAGAACAACGACCGGACCCGCGTCGTCGCGGTCGATGTGCGCAACCCCGAAGGTATCCGCACGCACCCCGACACCAGCGAAGTCATCGACTTCGCTCGTCCCGTCGCCGTCATCCTCAGCGCCATCCTCCACCACGTCAACGACGACGAGGACCCGGCCGGCATAGTCCGCTACTGGCGAGACCACGTTCCCTCCGGAAGCTACTTCTTCGTCAGCCACTTCCGCTCCGGCAACAACCCGGAGACCGCGGAGGCCGAGAGGGTCCTCCAGCAGACGTTCGGCCGCGGCCGGTGGCGCACCGACGCGGAAATCGCCTCCCTGCTGGACGGCCTGGAGATCCTCGATCCCGGGATCGTCCCCGCCTCCCTGTGGCGTCCAGACGAAACCGACAACGCGTGGGAGAGGGGCGAAAGACGAGAGCCAACAGTCTGGGAACACCTCATCGCCGCCGGACTGGCCCGGAAAGCCTAGACGTCAACCCGGAGGCGATCGCCGGGCGGTCGCACCTCTGGCCGCGAAATCACCGGGATGGCGAGGTGCCTCGGTATCGACGCCGACAACTGAGCGGATCGACGTCCCGCCCGGCCCTACTGTCCAGAGATGCGGGCGGCTCAGCAGCTGCTGCCTTCGGCTGGTGCCGTATCAGGCAACGTTCGCCCTGGTGTGACTGAGCACCGCAGTTGGCCAGTGAGCGCGCGATTTGGTCAGCCTGAGCTTCGCGGTCCTGTGGCGCTCGGTCAGCCCTATGGTGGACCCGACTCCGGCACGCTCAGCTGCGGACAGGTAGCTGAAGGGCGAAGCGGCGGACAGCATCGGTGAAGGCGTCTGGATCGTCGAAGTTCGCGAGATGCCGTGCCCGCGGGATCAATTCGACGCGGGCGTTCGGATGAGCGCGGGCGAAGTCCAACTCGCCGGACCGGAAGACGGTGTCCTTCTCGCCGTTCAGAATGAGCACGGGAGCCGCCACATGACGCATCGCACCCGCGTCGAAGCGGCCCAGTATCTCGCCCCAGGCGGCCGGCAGGGTGTGGAAGGCGTAGCCGGAGAGGATGGTCGCTTCCACCACCTCGGGTGGATAGAGCCGGCGCAGCAACCGGTCGTTCCACCGGGCCAGCCGGTCCGGCGGTAGGCGAGGGATGAGCCCGGCGGCCCAACGGTACGGCGTGGTCCACGGGCCACGAGTTGAGGCACTGGCTCCAGCAAGGACCAGCCCCCGCAGTCGCTCGGGGCAGCGCCTTGCGAACTCCAGTGAGGCGTATCCGCCGAGTGAGTGCCCGACGACCAGAGCCGGTCCGCAGTCGAGCGAGTCCACCGCGGAAGCGATGATCTCCGTCGCCGCGTTCAGGGTCCAGGGGTGAGCAGAGCGGGCGCCGTGGCCTGGCAGGTCAACCGCGGCCACGGGGAAGTCCTCTTGGAGTGCGGCGAGCTGTGGGCTCCATTGTCCCGCGCTGAACCGCGTCCCATGTACGAAGACGATGGGCGGTACACCTGCTGCCGTCATGAGTCCTCCAGGTCAGCACTCTCCTCGTACCGACTCTACCGGCGGGCCGTTCCGGCGCTGAGACGCGCAGATGCTGCCAACGGGGATGTTCCGTCACAGTGTGACGCGCCGCGCGAATGTCGTGCCGGGCGGCGCGCGGCCGTCGTCCTGTCCGATGGGGGGCGGTCGACGACATCAGGCACGAGTGCCTGCGCATCCTGCTCCGCGAGGAAGGCGTCAGGATCGCAACTCTGGCAGGGGCGGGTGCTGGAGATCCGCCTCTTCGGCTGGCGGTCGCCCTCCGGGCCGGCCGAGGATCACAACTACGGCTTCGAGTGCGTCGACCTCGGCGACGGCACTGCACCCGCTCCCGTGGTGGCCCTGGCGGGGCCGGGTGGGTTCCGCCAGGGCAGGCCGGATCGCTACGGCCTTGTGCGCGTGCCGGGTGGATCAGCGGGTGTAGGTGGTCCGGTGTTCCGTCAGGGAGCCGCAGTTGGAGCCGGTGTGCTGTTTGACCGAGTTGATACGCGACCGACAGCGTTTGAGCACCGGTTGCCAGATATGGGCCGTAAGGGGTGGAGGCCTGTGCGGCCTCGTCCGACCGTTACGGCGGAAGGCGCCCAGCCGAACAGCCGGGCCGGATTGGCACGCAGTGAACGCTGGACTTCCGCGGTGCCGAGTTCCGCTGTGAGCCATGTCAGGGTGGTGCCGCAGACCCGGCCTTCCTCATGCCGGATCCAGGGCCGGTCGCTCCCCCACACCGTCCGCTCGCCGCCTCCGGCGCACAGCAGGCCCCGCAACATCATCGCGGCCGCCCGTGGCGCCGAACGATAGGGGGCGGACGCCTTCACCCACACATGCTGTGCGGCCGGCAGGCCGGACGGCCGACCGAGCACGAGCCGCGCGAGATCATGACCCTGGGCAACCGTCTTCGGCTACCTCGTCGACGCCGGCGCAGATCGCCCCAGGATGCCAACGGCACTCATGCCTGTCGGTCGGCAGCAGGCAGGGCCCCGCCGCGGCGGGTGCGACCGGAAGGTCTCGGTGAGACAGGCTCGCGATGTAAAGGTTTAAAACACGTACAACGGGAAATTGGCATATTCGAGTCATATCGTTCCCGTAAGGGGGCTGTGTCCGATGTCAACAGGGACACTTCTTGTGATCGTCATCGCCGCCGTACTGGTCGTGGCGGTGATCGCCGTGGCGGCCTCGATGCTCATGCGCCGCCGCAAACTCCGCGAGCGTTTCGGTCCGGAGTACGACCGGACCATGGTGAACGCCGACAGTCGTGGCGCCGCCGAGCGCGAACTCAGGGAACGCGAGAAGCGCCACGACTCGCTGGACCTCAAGCCGCTGGACGGCGCCACCCGTGACCGCTACACACGGGAGTGGACAGGCGTTCAGGAGGAGTTCGTGGATCGCCCGGAGGACGCCGTGCACGACGCGGACCGCCTGGTGACGTCACTCATGCGGGAGCGCGGCTATCCGACGCAGGACTTCGACCAACAGCTCAAGGACCTGTCGGTCGAGCACAGCCGGACGCTGGAGCACTACCGCGCCGCCCATGACGTGGACGAGCTCAGCACGCGGCACCAGGCGACCACGGAGCAGCTGCGGGGCGCCATGGTGCACTACCGCTCACTGTTCGACGAGCTGCTCTCCGACGACGGCCGGTCCCGGCGGGCAACCGCCTGAGCGCCGGCCTCTGCCCGAGCACTCGTTCCCCACGATTCCCGACGGATTCCCGTCCCACCTGGCCGCCCGGCCCTCGGGAACGGGGAGCGGAGGAGAGATGCAACGCGATCCCGTACCGGACTCCGGCGACAGCTCCGCATCCGGCGCTTTCGCCCACCCCGGCAGCCCGACACCCGGGGAGACGCAGGGCGATGTTCCCACTTTCCCGGGCGACAGCACACCCACCACCGACCCGCCCGGGGAGCGCGAGGACACCTTCGGCGGTACCCCCGGAATTCCACCCACATCCGCGGACGCTGATCCCGTCGAGCAGGATCGTGACGGAGGGCGGATCGACCCCGGCGAGGACGACGCTCAGCAGCTCATCAGTCCAGAGGACGAAGAAGCATTCCGTGAGCGCTGGCAGGAAGTGCAGAACAGGTTCGTCGACGATCCCCGCGACGCCGTGGACACGGCGGACGCCCTCGTGTCGGATCTCATGCGGCAACTGGCCACGACGTTCGCCGATCACAAGCAGCGGCTGGAGGACCAGTGGAACAGGGGCGAACAGGCCGACACCGAAACCCTGCGGATCGCCCTGCACCACTATCGCTCCTTCTTCAACCGCCTGCTCGGCGGCTAGGAGGTCGGGTGGACGGCTGGTAGGTCGGGAGGTTGAGAGGTTGGATGAGCATCGTGACGGCGCGGCGGCAGGGGGAACCTCCAGCGGTCTCCACGACGTACTGGAACCGGTCCTCCACCGAGGGGCTGGTGCGTGTTCGTGCCCGTCTCCCAGCCCGCGGGCGCGCCTTGCGTCCCGCCCCGTCCCTTCTCACTCATTCAGGCCAGGGGACGTGGTCGGTTCATGAGGCGGGTCCTCGGTCGCCGGCCGTGTGGGCCGCGTTTCCCGCGGGTGTGGCGGAACCTCCGTGTGCCCCGTCCGCCGTGGTGAAAGACCGTCATCAGGTGTTTGCCGCCCGCGACTGGAGTTCGTCGACGACGGCCACGGCCAGGTCCTCGGCGCTGATCCACGACCGGCCGTCCGCGTCGGCGAGCAGGGTGTCGGTGCCGCGTCGGTAGCGTCCGGTGCGTTCGCCCGGCTCCAGGAGGGCCGGCGGACTCAGACAGACCCAGTCCGTGTCGGGGTACGTCCGGCAGGTCCGTAGCTGGGCGACTCCGGCGGCGCCTACGCGCCGCAACTCGATCGGCACGTAGGCGGAGTTGTCGGCGACCAGCAGCTCGGGGTCGTCGGGACTGCGCAGGGCTTCGGCACCGCCGACCACGAGCACCCGCGCCCCGAGCCGCGCGGCGAATTCCAGCACGGTGCGGGTGACGCCGACCAGGAACTCCTGGTCGGCCGGACTGGTGCGCACGGCCAGGACTACGGCGTCCGGGGCGCCGGTCGGGCGAAGGCCGAGAGCGCCTCGCGCACGGCGGACGCGTCGGTGGCGTCGATCGCGAGCGAGGTCACATCAGGGTGCGTGGCCCGGGGCCTGCGGGCAGGGCGAGCACCCGCTGTCCGCGGGCCACGGCCTCCGCGATCACCCGGCCGCCGCCCCTTCCGGTAGCGCGGAGCACGGCGATGGTCATGCCCGTCTCCGTCGTCTCGCCTGTCTTCATCGTCGTACCTGTCTTCGTAGTCGTACCTGTCTTCGTAGTCGTACCTGTCTTCGTAGTCGTACCTGTCTTCGTCGTTGTGCCTGGCTTCGTCGTTGTGCCTGGCTTCGTCGGGTTCTTCCTTCGGGGGTGGGGTGGTGTGGAGAATCAAGCTGTGCCGCGAGCAGGGCGGCAAGGGCGAGGACGAAGCCGAGCGACTGCGGCAGGAGCAATGCTCGGGACCTGGGGATCGGTCGCGGATGAACCGCTGCGGGCTCGGTGGAGGCCCTATGGATCGACTTCAGCTGCCGGTTAGGACTGGTATTCGGCGTAGTGGCCGATCTCGTGCACGAGGGTCGTGATGTCCTGGATCTCTGCGTGGCGGCGCTTGTGATCATGGGCGGATCCCGCAGGGCGAACCCACCCGCCTCCGGTCGGGTGAGTCCCCCGGTGTCACTGATCACCAAAACCCGCACCGGAGCCGCGCGTTGGCCCGCATGACCCGCAGGTTTGTACACGCTCATGACAAAGTATGGACGACTGCGGCAGAAGTCCTTACTGTGTGCGACGCGACGTGTACGTCTTCTGGACACCACTCGCACACCTCCGTTTCCCGGGACGACGGCGCGTCCCGGCAGCGGTGGATCTCCCACTTACCGGACCGCGTTCCTCAGTGCCGAGGAACCGTCAGGAGGTCACGTGTATCCACGGCTGTACCGACGTCGGCCGGGCAGACGCCTGGCCGGAGCACTCATCGCTTCGTTACTGGCGATCGGCCTGTCCTCCTCGCCTGCTCCGGCGGACGACTCGGACCCTGCCGACCTGCCCCCGCAGGAACCGGGGGTCACCTTGCGCGTCTTCGATGTGCAGACCCCATTGAGCGGGATCTGCTCTCTGAAGCCGGGGCAGACGCCGAACATCGACAAGCTGATGCCGGTCATCGACTGGACCTCGGCCGGCGACTTCGGCCTGGAGAGCAATTTCGTCACCCATGTCCTCGGCAACCTCGACGCCCCTCAGGCGGGCGACTACACCTTCCGGCTCACCAGTGACGACGGCTCCCGCCTGTGGATCGACGACAAACTGGTGATCGACCACGACGGCCTGCACGGTGCGGACCCGAAGGACGGCGCTGTCCAGCTGACGGCAGGTCATCACACGATGCGTATCGAGCACTTCGAACGGGACGGGGGCCAGCAGATCACCCTGGCCTGGCAGCCGCCGGGCGCGGGCGGCTTCACCGTCGTGCCCAATTCGGCGCTGAGCACGGACGCCGACGTCGTACGCGTGACGTCGCCGGGCCGCAAGGAGTGTGAGGGAGGCACGGACTCGCCGGGCGACGGACTGCCGCTGACCGGTGTGCACCCGAACTACACCCTGACCGACCTCCGCCCTAGCGGCTTCGAGCCACAGGTCTCCGCCATGGACTGGCTGCCGGACGGCCGACTGGCCGTGGCCACCTGGGGCGGCAGCAACAACACCACGGGCGAGGTCTACCTGCTGAGCAATGTCACGGGTAGCACCGGCCCGGACAAGGTGAGGGCGAAGAAGGTGGCCTCGGGCCTCAAGGAGCCGATGGGCATCAAGCACGTCGACGGCAAGCTCTACGTCTCGCAGAAGCACGAGCTGACAGAGCTGAACGACACCGACGGCGACGAGGTCACCGACCAGTACCGGAGGGTCGCGACATGGCCCTTCGGAGGTAACTTCCATGAGTTCGCCTTCGGCCTGCTCTACAAGGACGGGTTCTTCTACCTGAACCTGTCTGTGTCCATCAACTACGGCGGCGCCACGACAGATCCGCAGCCGGCGCCGAACCGTGGCACCACCATCAAGGTGAGCAAGGAGACCGGAGCCGTCTCCTACGTCGCCGGTGGGCTGCGCACCCCCAACGGCATCGGCTGGGGCCCCGAGGGCGACATCTTCGTCACCGACAACCAGGGCGGCTGGCTGCCCTCGTCGAAACTCGTACACATCAAGCAGGACCGGTTCTTCAACCACTACACCAACCCGGACGGGCCCTTCGACACCCGGCCGGTGACCAAGCCGGTGCTGTGGCTGCCGCAGAACGAGATCGCCAACTCCCCGAGCACGCCCTTGCAGTTGGCGAACGGCCCGTTCGCCGGCCAGATGCTCTTCGGTGACGTGACCTACGGCGGAATCCAGCGCGCCTTTCTGGAGAAGGTGGGCGGCGAGTACCAGGGGGCCGTCTTTCGTCTCACCCAGGGTCTGGAGGCCGGCGTCACCCGGATCAGCGTCGGACCGGACGGCGCTCTGTATGCCGGCGGGCTGGGTGCCGGCGGCAACTGGGGTCAGGAGGGCAAGCTCAGCCACGGCCTGCAGAAACTGACGCCCAACGGCGGCAACGCCTTCGACATCCGGGCGATGCGCGCCGTACCGGGGGGCTTCGCGCTTGAGTACACCAAGCCGTTGTCGACGCAGACTGCGGCCGAGTTGGCCAAACGGTACAAGATCAGACAGTGGCGTTACGTACCGACCGCCGACTACGGCGGCCCCAAGGTCGACGAAGAGACCCTGACCGTTCAGTCGGCGACGCTCTCCGACGACCGCAAGACCGTCGCCCTGACCGTGCCGGGCCTCAAGGCCGACCGGGTGGTGCACGTCCGCTCGCCCCGTCCGTTCAGCTCTTCGGACGGCGAGTCGCTGTGGAGTACGGAGGCCTGGTACACGCTGAACAAGCTGCCCGGCGCGGCGTCCGGGACGGGCGAGGTGAAGGGCGTCAACAACAAGTGCCTGGACGTGGCCGACTCCCAGACCGCTGACGGCACCCAGGTGCAGATCTGGACGTGCAACAGCACCGACGCGCAGAAGTGGACCGTATCCGGCGGCACCATCAAGGCCCTCGGCAAGTGCCTGGACATCTCCGGCGGCGGCACGGCCGACGGCACGAAGATCCAGCTGTGGACCTGCAACGGCTCCGGCGCCCAGTCGTGGACCCCGCAGGCCGACGGCACGATCCGCAACCCGCAGTCCGGCCGGTGCCTCGACGCGTCCGGCAGCACCTGGAACGACGGCACCCCCGTCCACCTGTGGGCCTGCCACACCGGTGCCAACCAGAAGTGGCTCCTGCCCTGACCGATGAAGCGGCCCACCCCCGGTGATGCCGCCGAGGCGGGCTCCGGCCTCCCTGAGAAGCGCCGGAGCCCGCCGACATCAGTCCCAGCCGCCGAACCACACGCCCCGGCATCGCCCTCATGATCAGTTTGCCGAAGTCGCCGTTCCCCTGGTGGCCGGGCGCGCGGTCCCCGCCCTGCCCTTCCAAGCCGGCGCCCTCGTCTCTGTCACGCACCTCGGCGCCTGTTGGTGGTGGGGACCGTCCTTTCGCCTTCGTGCTCGTCCCGGTCTTCGACCACCTCACCGGCCGGGACAGCGCCAATCCTCCCGAGAAGGTGATGGCGGAACTGGAGGCCGACCGTTACCACCGCTGCTGGAGAAGTGCCGCCTGAGTCGGCAGCCGCTCGCGGAGGGCGGTGTCGACACCAGGAGCGGACACGCGCGCGAGGCCGCGATCACGCGCTGTGCGGGCCCCGGGGTTACGGTTTCTGCGGCCGGTCCAGGATCAGGTCGCCGGCGCGGGTGAGGACCTCGGTCCGGGTGCGGCCTTGGTGGTCGGCGGCGAGAAAGTGGTGGCCGATGGCAACGCAGAAGGCGAGGAGGGAGCGGGCCTCGACCTCGTCCGGGTCGGCGCAGAAGGTGCCGATCATCTCGCGGAGCAGCTCCATGCGCCGGTTGTCGACGCGGCGCAAGCGGGTAGCGACGGCCTTGTCACGCCGGGCCCAGTCGCGGACGGCGAGGTCGATGGGGCGCAGCCGGTCGCTGGAGAAGGTGAGTATGCCGGCGAGGGTGATGAGGTCTCTGGGGTCGCCGTCCGCGTCCTGCCGGATGCGATGGATCACCTGGTCGGCAGCCTCTCGTTCCCAGGTGTCGAGCATGGCGGCGAGGAGTGCGTCGCGGTCGGTGAAGTGGCCGTAGAAGCCGCCTTTGGTGACCCCGAGGCGCTTGGCGAGCGCTTCGACGCGGACGGCGTCGGGGCCGCCCTCGGCGAGGGCGGTCAGGCCCTCCTCGACCCATCGGTCGCGGGGTGTGCGTGCGGCGCCCACGGTGTGTCCTCCCTCACGGATTGGATCGAATATACGCCTCCGTACGTCAGCTCTGGCATTGTTGGCCGCGTCGTATACGCAAGCGTATAGAACCGGGAAGGCGTCCGCCGCATGAAGCTCCCCGTCACCGAACACACCACCCGGCCGTGGCGGATCCACGAGTTCACTCCCGACTTCACGACCGAGGATGTCTGGTCCTTCCGCACTCCGGGCGCCGGGCCCGACGATTTCCCGCGCGTGCTCGCGGCGATCACGGCCGGCGCCGGTCCCTCCCGCCAGACCGGACCATCAGGGTTCCTGTTCGCGGTGCGCTGGAAGCTGGGTGCCCTGCTCGGCTGGGACGACCCGAAGGCGGGCCTCGGCCCACGCGTCCGGTCGCTGCGCGAGCGCATGCCGGAGGAACTGACGGCTACGGCGGATCCCGTCCCGGGCCTGTTCGTCCCCCTGTACGAGCTGCCCGATGAGTGCGCCCGGGAGCTGGCGAACAAGACCGTCCACGGAGTTGCGCACCTGGGCTGGGTGGAGACGCCCGACGGCGGCCACGAACTCCGCATGGCCGTCCTGGTCAAGCCCAACGGCCGCCTGGGACGCGCCTACATGTCCCTGATCGCACCCTTCCGCTACCTGATCGTCTACCCGGCGATGACCCGCCGGTGGGAAGCCGCCTGGCGGGATCGGGAACGGCTGCTCGGGCAGAACCCCTAGGGCCTGTCCGGCGGATCCTGGGCGATGGTCGTCAGGAGGTTTGCGACCAGGGGGCTTGTATCGTTCTTGCGCCAGGCGACGGCGACTCGTGTGCGTGCGAGGCCGGGTCCAAGCCGGCGGAAGGCGACGCCTTTGAGGCGGATCCGCCGGATGCTGGCCGGGGCCACGGATACCCCCAATCCGGTTTCCACGAGCGCGCAGACGGTTTGCCATTCCACTGCGTACTGGGCGATCTCCGGCGTGAAGCCTCCCGCGATACATAGACCGGTGATCTGGTCATAGAGTCCTGGGCCGGCCGCCCGGGGCAGGAGCACGAACGGCTCGGACGCCAAGTGGGCCAGTTGCACGGCGCGTTGGGCCGCTAGCGGATGTGCTGCCGGTAGGACGGCCACGAAGGCTTCGTTGAGTACGGTCTTGAAGCCGATGTCTGTCTCGTCGGTGGGGGGTTCGCGCAGCAGACCGATGTCGATGCTTTCGTCGTGGAGGGCAGCGAGCTGAGGTGCGGTGGTCATCTCGTGGATGTCCAGATGCACGTCGGGGAACTGATATCGGAAGGTGCGCAGCAGATCAGGCAGGACGGTCAGCGCGAGGGAGGCGGCGAAGCCGATCCGCAGACGGCCGGCCTGTCCGTTGCCGATGGCCCGTGCAGCGGCCAGGCCGTCAGCGAGGCCGGTAAGCGCTCGGCGGGCGGTGGGCAGCAGTTCACGGCCGACCGGGGTGAGCGTGATGCCTCCCGGTTCGCGATGGAACAGGGGATGGCCGACCTTGTCTTCCAGGCGGCGGATCTGCTGGCTCAATGGCGGTTGCGCGATGCCGAGGCGGGCGGCTGCGTGGCCGAAGTGCAGTTCCTCGGCGAGCACGACGAAGGCGTGCAGCTGCGCAAGGGGAAGTTCGGGGCGCTCCATACGTCTAGAGATATCAGGTCATTCCTGAGGGCGTATTAGACGTATCGCTGTTGGTCACTTAGCGTTCGGCGCATGACAGAGCGACGTGCCGTCCTCAGCGGTTCACCCTTTGAGGAGCAGATCGGTTATGCCCGTGCTGTGGTCGACGGCGAGTGGCTGCATGTGTCCGGGACGACCGGATTCGACTACGCCACCATGACGATCTCCGATGATGTGGTGGAACAGGCCGAGCAGTGCCTGCGCAACATCGAGGCCGCTCTGGCCGAGGCGAAGTGCACCTTCGCGGACGTGGTGCGGGTTCGCTATCTGCTGCCCGACCGCGAGGACTTCGAGCCCTGCTGGCCGGTGCTGCGCCGCACTTTCGGCGAGGTCCGGCCGGCCGCCACGATGCTCATGTGCGGCCTGGCCGACCCACGCATGAGGATCGAGATCGAGGTGTACGCACGGCGGCCCATCGCTCAGCAGCCCACGAGGGGATCAAGGGGGAACGGGGTGCGTCGTGCCCGATGGCGGGCGAGGCGATCTGACCCATCATGAGTGGTCCCGGCTGGAACCACTGCTGCCTGTAGGTGGCCGCCCCGGCGGCCGGTGGAGCGATGACCGCACAGTGATCAACGGCACCACGCGACAGGAGCGCGTCGTACCGCGCCTTGTGTCCCGGGGCGGCGCCGGGCCGTTCCCCGTCTCGCAGTCCTGACCGTCTGCCCCGCGGGCAGGCAGTCGATGGCCGCAGCCCAGGAAGCCGGCGGCGGCCGCAACCGCTGGGACGGCGTCCTGCCCACGTCGACTCTCCTGATCGAGTGGCCGGACAGCCAGGATGCCCCGTCGCACCACTGGATATCGAACCTGCCGGCCACGACTCCGGTCGCCGATCTGGTGCGGTGGGCGAAGTGCCGACCCCGAAGCCTGAGAGGCCGCCCTGGGGGGCGACATGCCTCGATGTTCCCGGTGGTGGCCTACGTCGGCGGGACCACGGACTCGTGATGGGGGCCTCGGTCTCCGAGCATCCGATGTCGGTTCGTGCCCGTGCCCTTGGACGGCAGCGGGCCCCGGCGGTGTGCTCGCCGAGGCCCGCCGTCGGTGGATGCGGTTCAGCCACAGCAGTCGCAGCCGGGGCGGCACCCGCAGGCGTCACTCTGCTCAGCACCGGCAGGCGACACCGCTGCGGCCGGGGGCGCAGCAGCCCTTGCCCTGCCAGGCGTCGCGGCCTTCCTTGACGGCGATGGCGGCGATGACGAGGGCGGCGATGGGGTCGGCCCAGGACCAGCCGAGGGTGGCGTTGAGGACCAGGCCGACGAGGAGCACGGCGGACAGGTACGTGCACAGCAGGGTCTGCTTGGAGTCGGCGACCGCGCTGGCCGAGCCGAGTTCGCGTCCGGCCCGGCGCTGGGCGGCGGACAGGAACGGCATGACCGTGAGGGAGAGGGCGGCGATGACGATGCCGGGGATGGAACGTTCGGCCTCGCCGGTGCCGGCCAGAGCGCGGACAGCGTCGACGCTGACGAACGCGGCGAGGGCGAAGAACGACACCGCGATGATCCGCAGCGTCCGCTTCTCCCGCGCCTCTCGGGCGGCGTGGTCGGAGGCGGAGAACTGCCAGGCGACCGCGGTGGCGGAGGAAACCTCGATGACGGAGTCGAGCCCGAAGCCGATCAGCGCGGTGGAGGAGGCGATCGTCCCGGCAGTGATCGCGACGACCGCTTCGATGACGTTGTAGGTGATGGTGGCCGCGACCAGCAGCCGTATCCGGCTGGCGAGGACATCGCGGCGGGCTGGGGTGGGGCTTATGCCGATGGATGTCTCGGCGGTCATCAGCAGCAGCCCTTCTGATCCGCGTCCGTACACGTCTTGTCGAGGTCGACGGCGACCACGGCGGTGCGCAGGTCGTCCAGCGCGTGACCGAGGCGTTCGTCGGCGAGCTCGTAGCGGGTGCGTCGGCCCACCGGCACCGCGACGACGAGGCCGCAGTCGCGCAGGCACGCCAGGTGGTTCGACAGTCGGGTCCGGGAGATCTCGAGGGCGTCGGCCAGGTCGGCGGGGTGGGCCGGCGCCGCGCGCAGGGCGAGGAGTATCCGGCAGCGGATCGGGTCGGCGAGGGCGCGGCCGAACCGCGCCAGCGCCTCGATGTCAGCAGCGACAGTCAGCACACCCACGACTGTACACGGATAGCTGAGTTCACAAAATCCTGAATTATTGGCTGCCGCCTGCACAGCGGCCCAACTCCGATGGCAATCGGGCCAGGTTCCCTGCCACAGGGACAGCGGCGCGAGCTCGGAGACGATCGCCGCTCCCCCCGATGACGCCCGACGCGATGCTCAGCCTTCAGCCACCTCCGGGCTGTGGAGGCCGGCGAGACCGAAGCGGCCACCGGGCTTGCCAGCGCCGATCCGCGCATGCCCGCACTGCTCATGGACGCAGCGGAGCGGGTCAGCGTCCCGGTCACCGCCCGGTGCGGCATCGACCCGGACCCGTGCGAAGACGCCTTCGCCTTGGGTCGTCGGGCGCGTCCTCGCGGCCACCCCGCGCGGCTGGGCGCAGGCCGGGCCGGAGACGTCCGTCGCAGTGCCGTTGCTCTCGTTGACGAAGCCGGGCGGGTTCGCGGGTCATTCGTTCAGGACTGCGGGCCGACTCGCCGGCGTCGCCGGACTCGCACCCCACCGCAGCAGCCGCACCAGCTCGGGCAGGCCGATGGCAACCAGAGCGGCACCGCCTTCGGAGTCGGCATAGAGGATGGGACGTTCCTCACCGCCTTCACCGCAGAAGAGGTACGCGGTCGCGGACGGTCGAAGAACCCGTCAGCTGCCCCGAAGACCGACCGCCAGCGTCAGTTCAAGCACCCGGTGCGGGGACCCGAGATCCGGGAACAGCTCCCTCAGCTGCGACATCCGGTACCGGACGGTCTGGGGATGGACGAACAATGCCGCCGCCACCTCGTTCCGCCTGCCGTGGTGCAGCAGCCACGCCCGCAGCGTCTCCTCCAGCCGCCTCGCGGTCGCGACAGGCAGGGTCCGCAACGGTGCGAGGGCTCGGGCACGCAGGTCCGCGAACGCGTCCACGTCGGCGCTCAGCACCAGCTCGGGCAGGTGGTCCTCGGTGTCGCGGATATCAGAGGAGAGGGAGCGCGCGCGTACGGCTCGTGCGTACGAGGCGGACGCACGAGTCCATGGCCGGGCCGGGCCGACCACGGCGGTGCGGTCGGTCAGCTGCCGCAAGAGATGTGACCGGTCGGCATCGGGGACCAGCAGCAAGCCGGTGGCATCCGGCAGATCGTCGAGGACGAGAGTGCTCGGGTCGAGCGCGCGGTAGGCAGGCCGGGCCTGGGCGGCGGGCAGCAGGACCGCGGTCAGCGAAACCGGGGGCTGCCACCCGGCCCGTTGAGCAGAGGCCAGCAGCACCTCCGGACTCGCGCCGGCGACGAGGTCGCGGGCCAGGTGTTCCAGGTGGCGCTCGTGGGCCCTGCCCTGGGCGGCCAGTTCGTCGGCGTGGCCCGCGGCGCTCGCGGCGGAGAGCTCGTCGATGTAGGCGAAGGTCAGCTCGGCGAACTTGGCGACCTCGGCGGCGGGCAGACCTGCGGGTACGGCACCCGCCGCCAGGCATCGCCAGGCCACGCGGGCGCCGACGCGGTAGGCGCTGAGCAGGGCATCCATCGAACGGCCGTCGCGTACCTCGCCTCGGCCCAGCTCGTAGGCTGCGTCACCGGCGTCGCCGCCCGTGGCGTTCCCGCTCGCGAGATCCAGGTAGTGACCCAGGGCGGTGCGGACGGCTCGGCGGATGGTGCCGCCCATGCTGCCCGAAAGGGCGTTGGCGTAAGGAGGGACTTCGTCGATGATCGCCTGGACGACCTCGTCGGCGGTGGTCTTCAGCGCGGCCCGAAGTGCGGTGGCCGTCGTCTCATCCAGGGCCAGTTCGGTGGCCCGTCGGATTGCATGGCTCATGTTTTGTTTCCTGGGAACAATTCAGCCGACCAGATTTACGTCCTGCGGTCAGGACTTTACGCCTTGAGGCACAGCAAGCTGGAGCCATGACGAGTGCAGCCCTGCGCAGCAGGGCGTGGAAACTGCTGGAGATGGTCACGACGCCGCTGCTGCCGTCGGACTACCTTGACCTGGTCAGCCCGCTACGGGCGGGCGCTGACCTGCGTGGGCGCATCGAGGCCGTGCATCCCGAGACGAGTGACGCCGCGACCATCGTGATCAGGCCGGGACGGGGCTGGCGCGGCCACGCAGCCGGTCAGTACGTGCGGATCGGGGTCGATGTCGACGGGGTGCGCCTGTGGCGTGCCTATTCGGTCACCTCACCGACAGACCGCCGGGACGGCCGCATCACGATCACCGTGAAGGCGATCCCGGACGGCAAGGTCAGCAACCACCTGGTCCGCAGGGTGAAACCGGGCACGCTGATCCAGCTCGACCAGGCGACCGGTGACTTCGTGCTGCCGGAGGCCAAGCCCGCCAAGGTGCTCTACCTGACGGCCGGCAGCGGCATCACGCCGGTGATGGGCATGCTGCGCGACACCGAGTTCGACGACGTCGTCATGGTCCACTCCGCGCCGCAGCCGCGAGACGTGATCTTCCGCGACGATCTGCACGACCTGGTCGCGGACAGGAAGCTGCGTCTCACCGAGCTGCACACCGACACGGACGGCATGCTCGACATCGCCCGTCTCGACGACCTCGTGCCCGACTGGGCCGAGCGCGAGACCTGGGCCTGCGGCCCCGCGGGCCTGCTCGACGCCGCCGAAGAGCACTGGACCGAGCACGGCGTCCAGGAGCGCCTGCACACCGAACGCTTCCGACCCAGCATCGTCGTCGCCGGCGATGGCGGCGAGGTCACGTTCAGCACCACCGGCAAGACCGTCGACGCGGACGGCGCCACGCCGTTGCTGGACGTCGGCGAGGAGGCTGGGGTGCTCATGCCGTCCGGGTGCCGCATGGGCATCTGCTTCGGCTGCGTCACGCCGCTCAAGGCGGGCGCCGTCCGCGATCTGCGCACCGGTGAGATCACCGAGGCCGAGCCGGGCGTCCTCATCCAGACCTGCGTGTCCGCTGCGGCGGGCGCCTGCGCCATCGAACGGTAGGAGCACCTTGACCGCCATCGACCCCACCGCCCACCTGACCGCGGAGCAGATCGAGGAGCTCGGCCGCGAGCTGGACGCGATCCGCGACGAGGTGATCGCCGGCCGCGGCGAGAACGACGCCGCTTACATCCGCAAGGTCATCTCGGCGCAGCGCAAGCTCGAGCTGGTCAGCAGGGGCGTGCTGCTGTTCTCGATCTTCCCGCCCGCGTGGCTGATCGGCACCGCCGGTCTGTCCGTGGCGAAGATCATGGACAACATGGAGATCGGCCACAACATCCTGCACGGCCAGTGGGACTGGATGCGGGACCCGAAGATCCACTCCACCACCTGGGACTGGGATCACGTCTCGCCGGCCGAGCAGTGGAAGCACTCGCACAACGAGCTGCACCACACGTACACCAACGTGATCGGCAAGGACAACGACCTCGGCTACGGCATCATGCGCGTCGACGAGGACCAGAAGTGGCACCCGTTCCACCTCGGCCAGCCGCTGTGGAACTTCCTCAACGCCTGCTTCTTCGAGTACGGCATCGCAGCGTACGACCTGGAGCTCGGCAAGAACCTGAACAAGCGCCGCCGCAAGAGCCCGGAGTTCCGCGCGCGGGCCAAAGCCGTGGGCCGTAAGATCCGCAAGCAGGTGCTCAAGGACTATGTGATCCACCCGCTGCTGTCGGGCCCGTCGTTCCTCAGCACGCTCGCCGCCACGTTCACCGCGAACCTGGTCCGCAACATCTGGACCCACTCGGTGATCATGTGCGGGCACTTCCCCGAGGGCGTGCAGGTCTTCGAGCGCCGCTCGATCAAGGACGAGACGCGCGGCCAGTGGTACCTGCGCCAGATGATGGGCTCGGCGAACATCAGCGGCAGCAAGGCCATGCACTTCATGACCGGCAACCTGTCGCACCAGATCGAGCACCACCTGTTCCCGGACCTGCCGAGCAACCGGTACGCCGAGGTCGCGGTGAAGGTGCGCGCGTTGTTCGAGAAGTACGAGCTGGAGTACGTCACCGGGCCGCTGCCCAAGCAGGTGTTCTCCGCATGGCACAAGGTCTTCCGGCTCTCACTGCCGAACAAGAAGCCCGGGGTCAAGACGCCGGGCCGCGAGCAGGAGCTGGTCGCGGCCTGATTCCCGGCATGGGTTCACATCTTCCGACCGTACCGGCGGCGCCGCCGGTACGGTGAGATCCGTTGCGGCCGGTGGGCGACCGCGACGGCAGACCGTACGGCACGGGATCCTGGGCAGCCCGGTGTCCGGCTGTGCTGCTTTCGCCGTCGATGCAAGTGAGTGGGGATCCGAAGCCGTCGCTCTGGGCGGCAGAACGGCGCCCGCGGGATCGGCGCCGTATTGCTCGTCGCTGACGACGTCGAATTCGATGCGACCACTCTCCGGTACACCCGCATCTTGCGAACAGCTCCCAGACATGAAGGCCCCCTCACCATGCTCGACGCGGGAGCTGCGCGGTTGCAGATCGTCCGCGCGTCGGACGCCGAAGAGGTACTGCCCGGCGAACCGCACCCGGCCTCCTCCTACTTGGCGGCCATGACCATCCTGGTCGACGACGTCGACGACGCCCGCGAGATCGTCGAAAGCAGCGGCACGATGACCCGGCCGACCAGTGACGGATTCTTCATCTCCGCGCGCCACGCGTACGGAGCCGGCCTGTTCTTCACCGCCGGTTGAACATGAGGACGGGTCGTTGTCCCGAAGATCCCGTTCGAGGGACGCTGGGCCGTTTCCGCCGGCCTTCTCCCCCGTCCACGTGCGACACCTGGTATGCGCCGCGCCCGCAGCCGAACCCGGCGATGGACACCACCATCGCCGCTCATCCTGCATGTCCTGTCCCTATCGGAGAACTGTCATGTTCGGAACTCTCATGCTTCTCACCGGCCCGACCGTAGGATTTCGTCTCCTCGGCAGGCTGGGCATCATCTTCTCCGCGTCGGCGGGGAGGGCGTGCCGGTTCCGGCGAGGGTGACGGCGTCGACCGAAGCGCCCCCGACAGGAGGCCGCCGGTCTCCTGTGATCCTGCACGCGCCGCCCGTCTGCCCGACCGGCCGTGGTCGGTAACCGGTGGCCGCCGTGAAGCACCCCGCCTTCGTGGGGACCAGCAGTGACGGTTGGGCGCCCAGGACCGGAGCTGGCAAGCCCTGGGCGCGCCCGGTGGCGTACCGCGTGCTGCTGGTCCCTCCCCAGCGAGGGCTCAGTCGCTCTGAGGCTCAGTCTTCGATTCTTCGCGAGGGGAGGGCCGTTCCGACTGATCCCCTTCGTCGGCCAGGTCGGCTCGGTCCGGAGCGCCACTGCTCCACGCGACGGGCGGTGTCGGCGCTGTGATCGTCTGCGGTTCGTCGGAACCTGGGCGAACGCTCGGCTGGGATCCCGGTGTGTGGGACGTCTGCGCTTCGTCATTGGAGTTCGTCATGGAGTGCGTGTTCCCGTCGTTCTCATGCGAATGCCCTGCTGTTCACATCGTGCGGCATCAAGACGCGGCTGGCCTCCGCACAGACCCGCCGCCGGACGGGTTTCTCGCCGGACCCACCCGACCAGGCTCCCGGCGTGCGCGTATCCGCCGCCCGCCCGGACGAGACGGACGGAGAAGTAGTGGCGTCGTAGCCGCTCCACGGGTTGGTGGTGTCCACATGGGCGACATCGCGTCGGCATTCACCAGAGACAGACAGGCATCGGGGCGAGACACAGCGTGGTCAGGCGCCTGCCGGCGCGGCGTACCGCGGAGATCGGCTGAGGCCCCCATGAGGGTGGTCGGAGGCGCGCAAGCGAGCGCCGGGAAGACCGCGGGCCGGGTGCTCCGGTGGTTCCGGTGGCGCGTCCGCGGTGCCTTCAGCCGAGCCGGTCGACCGGGGGTGGCCGGGGAGGTTCCAGTGGCGGAATCAGCCGTCCGTGCATACTTCTGCCGGAGAGGTCCACCGTCCCGGCGGGACCACGCTGAGCAGGAGAGATTTCCAGTCATGGGCACCGGTATATCGGCCACTGGCGGGTTCGGAGGACGCTTGCGCGCCTTACGGACGGGCGCCGGGCTCAGTCAGGAGGAGCTGGCGCAGACCGCGGGGGTGAGCGTGCGGGCCCTGTCGGACCTGGAACGCGGGCGCGCCCGGGGACCGCAGCGCCGCACCGTGGAGGCCCTGGCCGCCGCCCTGGGCCTGGACGAGGCCTGTGCCGGGGAATTGGAGCGGGCCGCGAGCCTGGGACGCACCCGCCGGACCGCCGGGAACGCCGACGGGCCGGAGAACGGACCGAATCCGTCCCACACCCTCGCGCTCCCCCGCGACCTGCACGACTTCACCGCCCGCGGCCCGGCCCTGGACCGGCTCCTCGCTCTGGCGGACGGCGTCGATCCCGCCCGTCCGGCGGTCGCCGTGATCTGCGGGCAGCCCGGCCTGGGCAAGACCGCTTTCGCCGTGCACGCCGCCCACGCCCTCGCCCCGTCCTTCCCCGACGGACAGTTCGCCGTGGACCTGCGCGGCATGGACGCCCGGCCCACCCTTCCGCGCGACGCCCTGGCCCGGCTGCTGCGCGCCCTGGGCGTGGCCGGCAGCGCCGTACCGGCCGGCGCCGACGACCGCGGCGGCCTGCTCCGCTCCGTTCTGCGCGACCGGCGCGTACTGCTCCTGCTCGACAACGCGGCCGACGAGGAACAGGTTCGTCCCCTGCTGCCCGGCCACGGCCCTTCGCTCACGCTCGTCACCAGCCGCCAGTCGCTGGCCGGTCTCGAAGCGACGCACCGCACGGAACTCGTGCTGCTGCGCCGCGAGGAGGCGGTCGAACTGCTCAGCCGGATCATCGGCCGCGAACGGGTCTCCCGGGAGAGCCAGGCCGCCCGCGACCTCGCCGAGCTGTGCGGGTACCTCCCCCTGGCCGTACGCATCGCCGGACAGCGCCTCGCCTCCCGGCCCGGCGAACGCATCGCCAAACTCGTCACCCAACTCGCCGCCCAGGAGCGCCGCCTGGACACCCTGCGGGCCGGCTCCCTCCAGGTCCGGGCCGCCTTCGCCCTGTCCTACCGGCAGCTGGACCCGCGGGCCCGCACCGTCTTCCGCCGCGCCGCACTCGCCGACGGTCCCGACTTCGGCCCCGAGACCGTCGCCCTCCTGGCGGACGTGCCGCTGCGGCAGGCGGCCCGCTGCGCTCAGGACCTGACCGACGCCGGGCTCCTCCAGCCCGACCCCGCCGCCGACCGGTACCGCTTCCACGACCTGCTCGCCCTGTTCGCGACCGAGCAACTGGCCGAGGAGGACGAGCCCGGGCAGCTCACCGTAGTCCGAGAGCGGGCCGACCTGTGGGTCCTGCGCCGGGCCACGGCCGCCGCGCGGCTCTTCGACACCGACCACCACCCCGACGACCCGGGCCACGCGGGCGGCCCCACGCCCGGTGACACGCACGGCGGCGACCCTGACCCTGCCACTGCGCCCACCGACCGCGAGCAGGCCCACACCTGGCTGGAGGCCGAGCGGGCCCAGTGGCTCGCGGCCCTGCGCCGGGTCCAGGCCGCCGGCCACCACCGGCAGGTCGTCGACACGGCCGAGGCGATGCACTGGTTCTCCGACCGCACCCTGCACTGGGAGTTGTGGACGGAGGTGTTCCAACGGGCCGTCGACTCCGCCCGCGCCCTGGGCAGCAGGCGGGACGAGGCCGCCCACCTCAACTACCTGGCCTGGGCTTACAACATGTGCCTCTACGACCACACCGCCGCCCTGTCCACCGCGGAGGCCGCGCTGGCGGTGGCGCGCGAGGTCGACGACCAGCTCCAGGTCGGCTGGGCCCTGGGCTACGCGGCAGGAGCGCTGCACCGGCTCGGACGGACCGACGAGTCCATCGCGCGGCTTCGGGAGGCCGCCGACCACCTCGGCAGGCAGCCCGGCGCGTCCAGCCGCCTCGCCGAGCTCACCGCCCTGAACATGCTCGGCCAGCACCTGCGCCAGGCCGGCCACGCCGTCGAGGCGCTGACCATCCACCGCCGCAGCGAGGGCGTCTGCCTCGCCGGCGTACCAGGCAAGCCCCGTGAACTGGTCGGACTGTATCTCGCGCTGACCCGGCAGCACATCGGCAACGACCTGGCGGCACTGCGGCGGTGGAGCGAGGCGGAGGCACCCCTGCGCTACGCGGTGAGCCACTTCGAGGCGGCCCGGATGCCCGCCTGGAGCGAACCGGCCCGCCTCGATCTGGGGATCGCCCTGCGCCATCTCGCCCGCCATGGTGAGGCCCGTGAGACCTTGATGGAAGCGCAGAACGCCCTCATCCGGCTGAACAATCCGCGCCGGCACGAGGCCGCCGTGGAACTCGGGCGCCTCGACGAGCCCGCGGGGCGGGAGTAGGACCGTACCCGCGACGCCGTACCTGTCGGGACCTGTACGGGCTGAGAGTGGGACACCTGGGAGTCTGCGGGACGAAGGTGCTGTTGCCAGCTGACCTGGTCCGCCTCCGCGTACCGCGGCCGATCCGCTTCAGGACGGACCCCGGCCCGCGGCCCCTGGCAGGAGCTGTGTGCGCGACCGCAGGTCGTCGAAGACAGTGAGGTGAGTCTTGAGCTCGGCGCGCATGAGGAGTCCTTCGAGACAGGCGGCCGCGGCCTGCGCGGTGTCCGCTGGTGCTCGCTCGCGGGGAAGCGGTCCTCTCGTCGGCGGCGACGTCGAGGGGAGCGAAGACGGGTCTGCTCCTCTCGACGTCGCGACCGTCTTCCGGCCGGACCCCTTCGACGGGCCCCTTCGACGGGCCCCTTCGACGGGCACCTGGGCGGACAGCTCCAGCGCGAGGTCGCCAGGAGGCGGCCGTCGACCGCTTCCGGGGCCTCCTTCATCCGGCACTGGATCTGCGCCATGGTGCCCAGAAGTCCCCACAGGCGGTCGAGGGCGGGGCGGACGCGGCCGGCTCGGTGTTCCAGCAGTTGCGCTCGTCGTTCCGTTGGCGTTGACGGCCTCGACCGTCAGCCTGTTCGATCTGAAGAGGGGAAGGCCGCCCTCGTTCACCTCTGTCTTCGCGCACATCTTGGCGACGCCGAGGCTCTGCTCCACGGGGGGCTTTGCATGATGGGGTTGACAGTGCCGTCGGTGAGGCGGTCACGTGCCGTGCTGGTGCGTCCATGGGAAGGCGATGCGTGCGTCCGGTTGAGATCCGATGAACGTGGTAAATAGTGGACCAGTCGTCTAGTATCGGTTGTGCTGATCCCCTTATTGGGTAACAGAGCAAAGGAACCCCCTCATGTCCGTGCCACTTTCCGTCGTTATTGCTCATCACAGCGGCTACCGCCACACCGGGCGCCAGGCCGGCGCCGCCGCCACCGGCGTCGATTCGGTCTCCGGTGTGTGCGCCGATCTGCCGGACGTCGTCGCTCCGGACGACCGCCTCCGGGCGGCTCTTGAAGAGGCTGACGCGATCATCTTCGGCTCGCCCACCTCCATGGGGTCCACCTCCGCAGGCTTTCGCCAGCCTGCCGAGGCCAGCGGCAAGGTACGGGCCGCGGAAGGCTGGCAGGACAGGCTCGCGGCCGGTTCGACCAACTCCACCGGCGTCCGGGGCGACCTCAACCGTCTCGGCGGCTTCGTCGGCGCCATGGGCCGTTCCTCCTCCGACCTCGACCCCGAGCACGCCCACCCCGACTCGAACCTGCGCACCGCTCACCGCCTCGGCGCCCGCACCGCGCTCCAGCCCGTCTACGGCCGCGAGGCCACCCCGGCGGTGACCGCATGAGCGGCCCGGGCCGACTCGGCGACCTGCTGGGCATCGACCACCCCATCGTCCAGGGCCCGTTCGGCGGCGGCCTCTCCTCCGTCGCCCTCGCCGCCGCAGTCAGTGAGGGCGGCGGCCTCGGCTCCTACGGCGCGCACATCCTCACTCCCGACGCGATCACCGGGCTGGTCAGCGAACTGAAGGCCGCCACGAGCCGGCCGTTCGCCGTGAACCTCTGGGTGCCGCTCGAGGGCGAGCGCTCCGCACTGCCGGACAACGCCGTCTTCACCGCCGGCACCGAGCGGCTCCGTCCCTACTACGACGAACTCGGCGCCACCGCCCCCGCCTACGAGGACGTCACAGCCCTGCCGGACTTCGACGACCAGATGGACGCACTCCTCGCCGCCGCGCCGCCCGTCATCAGCTTCGTCATGGGTATCCCGCCCCGCCGCGTCATCGACGAGGCGCGTCGCCGGGGTATCGCCCTGATCGGTACGGCGACGACAGTGGACGAGGCCGTCGCCCTCGACGACGCGGGCCTCGACGCGATCGTGGCCTCGGGCAGCGACGCGGGCGGGCACCGCGGGGCGTTCCTCGCACCCGTACGGGAGTCGCTGGTCGGCACCTTCTCGCTGGTGCCGCAGGTCGCCGACGCCGTGACCGTGCCCGTCATCGCCGCGGGTGGCATCGCCGACGGCCGTGGCATCCGGGCCGCCCTCACCCTCGGCGCTGACGCCGTGCAGATCGGCACCGCGTTCCTCGCCACCCGGGAATCCGGCGCGAGCGACGCCCACAAGCGTCAACTCGCGACCCCGGCAGCCCGTACGACCGTCCTCACCCGGCTCTTCTCCGGCCGCACTGCCCGCGGCATGTACAACCGGTTCGTCCGCGACATGGCCGCCTACGAGGACGCCGTGCCCCCGTACCCCGTCCAGAACGCACTGATGCAGCCCATCCGCCGGGCCGCCGCAGCCCAGGCGAGGCCGGAGTACATGAATCTATGGGCCGGACAGGCGGCGGCGCTGGCCGGCGAGGACCTGGGAGCACGGGAGTACCTGGCCAGCCTGGTCAAGGAACTCCCACGTCAGACGTTCC
The DNA here is from genome assembly GCF_055577115.1 of Streptomyces sp. NPDC033216. Lineage (NCBI taxonomy): Bacteria > Bacillati > Actinomycetota > Actinomycetes > Kitasatosporales > Streptomycetaceae > Streptomyces > Streptomyces sp. NPDC033216. Next base: position 27,588 of record NZ_JBVIQK010000018.1, read on the forward strand.
CCACGGATCACCTCGCGCCCGGTGATGAAGCCCGCACGGCAGAGGGCGGCCACGTGTCACCCTGAGCCGGGCGGCCGGGTTCCCACATGTGCGTGCCGTGCCCGAGCGGCGACGCATTGTTCCTGCCGCGTGCGAGGCCCAGTGCGCCGCCCGCGTGAGTGCAACGGTCATACCGCACGGCACTCTGAGCCGGGTAGCCTCCGGTCACTCCACCTGCTGTCTTGCGCAGCAGACGCGCCTGGCCGCCCGCGGGGCTCGAACTCGACGAGCCCCCACTTCGGACCCGCAGCAAGACAGCCCTGCACGCAGACGACTCGTGCCCACGCCTCCGCATACCAACAATCGCTGCTCGAAGTTGTCCACCAACGGCCGGGCGCAGGAGCCGTGCAGCGGTGCTCCCCGGCGGACCGCTGAGGCGGCGGCTTCGAGGTGACGCTCGAGGGCCGCCGCGCGGTCGGGGTCGTGCAAGCTCCCGCCCTCGCCGACCTCGTCGTGGAAGGCCGGTCCCTTCTCGGTGATGAGGAGGAAGGCGGGAGCGTACTCTGCGCAGGCCGGCCCCGACCGTTCCTGCCACTGTTCGCGTCCCCGATCCCTCGCAGAGGGATCGGGCCGCATTGCTGCCGGCGGGCCCGAACTGCGCCACGAAATGTTGCAGGGCGGCCTGGGCGGAGGGGCAAGGGCTGGCACGACTGCATGCTCGCTCCTCTGCTCCAGCGGCTCCGTTCCGGCGCCGGCCGGATCGAGATCGGCGAATTCCTGCGGCACGAGCTGGAAGATCTTCGGTCTCGACCCTCTGGGGCTGCGGCCAGACGCACTGGCCGTCCGGGTGATCGACTGGTGGATGTCGACCGGCCCGGCTGATGGCGCGCCCAGCGCATAGCCCCTCCTTCCGATCGGACCGTGGAGACGGTCCACGAACGCCACCGGCCGTGGTCGGCCGACGGCACCGGGGAACGTTCCGCTGCAACAGGTTCAGTCCGTGGCCGACTCGATCGGTGAGATCTCCCTTCGCACACGGACCGTTTCCGATCCTGCTCCGGGCACAGAACGTCCCTGACAGTAAGGCGGAGCGCGGCTGCGGACTCCGCTTCGGCCCTTGCTGCCGTGATCGCCGTGATCACCCTCTTGACCCTCACGTGACGTCAGGCTCCATAGTCGCTGCCGTGGAGGATCACTGGACCGTGGGACGCGTGGCCGAGCTGGCCGACGTGAGCGTCCGCACGCTGCATCACTATGACGAGATCGGGCTCGTACGTCCGTCGGCGCGGACCCCGGCCGGGTACCGGGCCTACTCGGCTGCCGACCTGGAGCGGCTCAGGGAGGTGGTGGCCTACCGGCGGCTGGGCTTCGGTCTGCGGGAGGTCGCGGAACTGGTTGGCGACTCGTCCACCGACGCGGTCGCGCACCTCCGCCGACTGCGCGGCCTGCTGCTGGAGCGGCGTGATCGCGCGGACGCCATGGTGGCGGCCATCGACACGGAACTCGAGACACGGGCGAAGGGACTGATGGTGACGCCGGAGGAGCAACGGGAAATGCTCGGTGCATGGCTGTACGACGCGATAGGCGGCGCCTATCCCGTGACACGGCGTACCGAGCCGCGTATCGCCGCGCAGATCTGGGACGCGCTCGGGGACGCGCGGACGGTTCTGAACGTCGGGGCCGGCACCGGCTCCTACGAGCCCACTGATCGCGACGTGACCGCGGTGGAGCCATCGGCGGTCATGCGGGGGCAGCGGCCCGCCGACTCGGCACCGTGCGTTGCTGCCGCCGCTGAGAGCCTGCCTTTCGAGGACAACTCCTTCGACGTGGCGATGGCCGTCTCCACCGTCCACCACTGGGGGGACCCGATCGCGGGGTTGCGGGAGATGCGGCGGGTGGCCCGCCGCGTGGTGGTACTCACGTTCGACACCGACGAGCCTGGATGGCAGGACCGGTTCTGGCTGACGCGTGACTACCTGCCCGAGTTCGCCGCCGTCCTGGCAGGTTTTCCCTCCCTTGCGGGGATGGCCGACGCGATCGGCGCCCGCGCTGAGCCGGTGCCCATCCCGTGGGATTGCGCTGACGGCCTGTTCGAGGCGTACTGGCGTCGACCGGGGGCGTATCTGGAAGATCACGTGCGCCGTGCGATGTCGGTGTGGACGAGGGTCGGGCCGGAGGCCGAGCAGCGAGCGGTGCGAAGCCTCAGCACCGACCTCCGTTCCGGCCGGTGGGCCGAGCGCAACAGCGCCTTGGCCGACCTCGACGCGGCAGATCTCGGCCTCCGTCTGCTCGTAGCTTGAACGGACGGGGTCGGTGTCCTGGACCCGGCATCCGGCACCCGGCACCCGGCACGTCACGGTAGTTCGACGGTGTTCCGCTGTCTGTAGGCTTCGCGGGAGGGCATGCGGGCGGCCGCCTTGGCAGCCTCGGCCGCGTCACCGGCCTGGCCTGCGCTGACGGCGAGAGCCAGAGCTCGTGCGGCGCCCCTGCGGCCGGCTGAACCTTGATGCTCAAAGCTCCATCCGCTACAGCGGCCGCCAGCACGCGGCCACAGTGCTGCCTGTGTGATCGCCGGACTCCCACCACGCCAAAGCCGGGACGGCGGTTCATGGGCGGGGCTCCAGCACCTCCAGGGCGCCGGTCTCGGTGTCGTAGCTGCGCAGGGTGGTGAGCTGGGCCGACAGTGGTGGTACCGGAAGCAGTTCGGGGACTCGCCGGCCGGCGAAGGCACCGGCCCGCCGGGTCCGGCCGAGGGTGATGTGGGGACTCCAGCGCCCAGGTTCGTGGAAGGGGTTGAGGGTCTCGGGCGGGCTGTCCGAGGCCACCGCCTCCCACACCCGGCGGTGCAGACCCGCCAGCGGGGAGTCGCAGTCCAGCGCCCAAGCCAGCACCGAGGTGGGCCGCTCGAAACGGACCACGCCGGTGAACCGCACCGGCAGCGGCAGGGCGGCGGCCACCTCGGCGAGCTCCCAACGAATCGGGGCGGTCAGCTCCGGGCAGGCGGCCAGGGTGAGGTGCGGGCTGTTCGTGGGTGAGCGGTGACGGGCCTGACTGGGCAGCCCCGCGTCCGCCAGCCGCCTCCAGGCTTCCCGGACCGCCAGCTCTGCCGCCTCGTCCAGCAGGAGCTCGACCGTGCGCACCCCCGCAGCCTACCGGCGATCGCCTGCGGTCCCCCGTTCGTCGGGCGGGCCGCAGGTATAGGCGACCCCTGCGGTTGCTGGCCGGCGACCACGACGCCCTCACCCTGTGGCTGGGCGGGCGGAAGCTGTCGAGGGACGTGCGTGGGGCGACGGGGAGCGCTGCGATGACGCGGAACGGGACTGATAGGAACTGGCGTTCGTCGGTCGCGCCCGGAAACCGGGGGCCGACTGCCGTGAAAACAGCGGTACGCCACCGCAGCAAGGCCCTGGCCAGCTGAAAGAGACCTCTCACGACGCCCCCCAGACGTCCGGGAGCGCTCCACTGGCGAGGGTCGGCAGGCAAAGAGCAGGGCGTGTCGCCCTAAGCGGGTGGCCCGGCCGTGCGGGACGACGACACCAGAAGGCAGGTGTTCAAGCTCGGGTGGAGAAGCAGGCCACCTGACGCGGTGCGCCACTATGAGTGTCATGTCGGCGAAGTGACGCGGTCTTGGCGTCGTGGCATGAGGCCAAGGATCAGGGGCAGGCGCGGGGGATGCAGGGAAACCAGATGTATGCCATGAGTAATGCAGACGGTCGGCCTGCCCGTGGAGGCGCCACACATCGGCGGGCTGCGGGAAGGCATCGGCGCACTGTACGACGAGTGGGCCGGTGGCATCGCAGGCTCCTGGCCTACCGCGGCGTCGAGCTGCTGCCGTCTCCCTCTCCCGAGGATGCGGCTGAGGAGTGTCTGCTGCTGGTACACATCCGCAAGGTGGTCGGGCGGGTGACCTATCGCACGTGCGACAAGTGCGCCCAGGGCGTGGTGACCGATGTCGTCCTCGACGAACCGTTCCGCGGCTGCGGGCTGGACACCAGGGCACTGTCGCATCTGCGCTCCCAGCATCCCGATGTCACCTGGCGCACCACGCTCGACAATCGCCTCACCCGCGATCTGCTGCGCCGGATGCGTATGCCCAAGGCGGTCCTGGGAGGGAACTGCTCCCACCTTCCGTCTGCCGTCGTCGCCGCCGGTAGTTGAGCGGTTCCAGCAGTACCCCGCTCGCAACGGTACTCCCCCGGCACTGGGCAGCCGGGCCGCGGTGGTCGGGTGAAGGGCCGTGTGTGCAAGACGGTGCGGGCCGGCCGTGAGAGCGCCGTCAGTGGTGGGCGCACGACGCGAGCTCGCGTAGCGAGTACGTTGTCGAGGCCGTTAGGGCCGACACTCGCCGCTGACCGCATATCACCGATGCCGGTGCCGCCGCTCCTGTAGCTTCTTCATCTGCTCCTCGAGGAGTCTGCTGCGCCCCTGAGCCTTGTGGCGCCCTCTGCTGCTCTGCCCGCCGTGGCCCATGTGCAGCAGCTTGTCCGCCATGCCCCTGGCCCGCTGCATCATTCCTTCTGCGCCCATGACCTCACCTCCGGCGTTGCTGTCGGTCCCCTGCCCAGATTGGCATCCGCTCAGGGTCCTCGCATCTTGCGGCGGCAGCACATCGCCGCGTTCAAGGTGCCGCTTCCCAGGTTTCCTCCGGCTCCTCACCCGCGGGATCGAGGGCTTGGGCCAAGCCCACCAACCCCGCCTGCCAACAGAGGGCATCGATCGCCGCAGTCAGCTGGTCACGCAGCACTCGGCAGCCGTCGTATCCCGCCGCCGGAGTCCAGACCGGTCTCTCCCCATCGCTCATACCCACCTCTACCGGGTGACCTCGCCGCCCTGAGCACTCTTCCGCCCGCGTCACCGGCCGCGACCATCGCCCCCGCCTGGGACGACCATCCGGTACAACGTGCGATCACCGTCCTGACAACGGCAGCACCCACGACATCACACCGTCGGCCCAACCTGCGTCCCGTGGAATGGCGCCCCAGCCACTGGTGGGAAGTTGGATCAGCATCGCCCCTATCGTCCGGACTACAGGCGCGTCGCCGGATGGCTGTCGGCCGTTCACCACCGCCGCCGCCTGACGTCCTTGCCTGGCTGGGTCGGCTTCGATCTTCTTCTTGCGGACCAGACCATGGATCGATCACTTCCAGGGCGAGCGCTGGGTGGTGCGGGGCACCCGCGCTTGAATGCTCGGTCGTGGAGGGACTGGGCTTCTTCTCGCGGTTACCTCGTGCACGGCTTCGCTGTTCTCCTGCCGGGCCACGGCGCCGGAGCGTGTCGGTGCTCCCCCTACCCGTGGCGTCCGCCGATTGCTCCCCCTAGCCGTGGCGTCCGCCGATCAGACACGAAGGGCCTCAAACATACGAAAAACTCCATTTTCACCATAAATGCCCGTATGAGCCATGCCTGCTTGGATACCCGGGTGAGATGGCACCGACATTGAGACGGCACGGAAGGCACCACGGGCACACGGTGTCCGACCCCGAGGGCGAGACCAGGCAGGGGACGGGTGCGGGGCCGGATGAACAGGTGGAGGAACGGGCGCCGGACAGCCCCAAGGACCTGCCGAAGCGCTCCTGGGGGGCGGTGCTGAAAGGCACCCTCAAGGAGTTCAAGAAGGATGAGCTGACCGACCGGGCGGCTGCGCTGACGTACTACGGGATCCTGGCACTCTTCCCGGCGCTGCTGGCACTCGTCTCGCTACTCGGGATCGTCGGCCAGTCGGCGACGCAGCAGGTACTGGACAACATCCAGAAGCTTGCGCCCGGCGCCGCCCGAGACGTCCTGAGCAACGCGGTGAAGCAGATGCAGGGCAACGGAGGCATCGGCTCGATCGTGGCGATCGTCGGCCTGGCGCTCGCGATCTGGTCGGCGTCCGGCTATGTCGCGGCGTTCATCCGGAGCGCCAACGCGGTCTACGACGTCCCTGAGGGCCGACCGGTGTGGAAGGTGCTGCCGGTCCGGCTCGGTGTGACGGTAGTGCTGATGGTCATCGCCGTGATCAGTGCGTTGATCGTCGTCTTCACCGGCGGCCTGGCCCGCCAGGTGGGCACCGCGCTGGGCGTCGGGGAAACGTTCCTGACCGTGTGGTCGATCGCCAAGTGGCCGGTGCTCGTGCTCCTGGTCACCATCATGATCGCGATCCTGTACTGGGCAACGCCGAACGCAAAGGTCAGCGGCTTCCGCTGGGTCACACCCGGCAGTTTCCTCGCGCTGCTGATCTGGATGATCGCCTCCGCCGGGTTCGCGCTGTACGTGGCGAACTTCAGCTCGTACAACAAGACCTACGGGGCCCTTGCGGGGGTGATCATCTTCCTGGTGTGGCTGTGGATCACGAACCTGGCGATCCTGCTGGGCCTGGAGTTCGACGCGGAGATGAACCGTCAGCGTGCTGTCGCGGGCGGTCACCCGGCCGACGAGGAGCCGTACGTGCAGCCGCGCGACACCCGGAAATGGGACGAGGAGGATCGCCGCCGCTTTGAATCCTGAGCGAAGTGGTGGGGGTCGTCCCGGTCCGGGGCACTTGTGCGCTGCGCCAGCCTGGCTGTTCCCCCAGTAGTGAACGGCCACCTCAGGACATGGGGCCAGAGGTGTCCGGAAATGATCTCCGTGTCCTTCGCGACCGATGGCCCTGTCGCACCCGGACGTCCTATCAGATGCTTGTGGTCGGCAACGCGATGGTCTTCGCCGCATCCGCGCGGGGTGTTTGGATGGCCTGCATGTCATCGATCCTTGGCGTGCCCCGGCCCGATCAGGCTTCCTACATGCTGCGGGCTGCCGCCGGCGACGCCGGTCGTGCGTACAAGCGGCAGTTGCTGGACCTGTTGGATCTCCAGGCCGGCCACACGGTTCTGGACGTGGGATGCGGCCCGGGCACAGACCTGCCGGCGCTGGCGGAACGTGTCGGGGGCAGGGGCACAGTGATCGGCGTCGACCGCGATCCGACCATGCTTGCCCAGGCCCGCGAACGCACGGAGCATCTGCACCGGGTGGAGATCCGCGAAGGGGACGTGCATGCTCTCCCCGTCGAGCCGGGCACCGTGGACCGGGCCAAGATCGACCGAGTCCTCATGCATGTTGCCGAACCCGCGGACGCACTTGCGCAGCTCCATCGTGCAACTCGGCCGGGCGCGCGCATCGGCCTTGTCGAACCCGACTGGGACACCCTGGTCGTCGACTCCGATGATCTTGAAACCAGCCGCGCTTTCACCCGTTACACGACTGGAGAAGTGGTCCGCCACGCGACCATCGGACGCAGTCTTGCACGTTTCGCCGAGCGGGCAGGCTTCTGCGTGGAAGCTGTCCTCGCCACCACACCGGTCTTCCGTGACTTCCAAGAGGCGGACCACATGCTGGGCCTCGGCCGCAACATGCAGAAAGCCATCAACGAGGGTCGCATCGACCGAGACCACGGCCATCGCTGGTTCACCAGCCTCTCCCAGGGGTCGTTCTACGCGTCGTTCACTCTCGTCACTGTGATCTGCTCCCGCTGAGGCAGCCGGCCTGGCCGGTGTTCGGTCCGTGCTCATATGCTGGCGAGCCGGCGGGAGGCGGTGTCGGTTTCGACGATGGCGTTGCCGAAGGTGAGGCCGTCGACCACGGCCGCGCTGCGGCGGACGTGCGTAAAGGATCTGGTCCAGCCGCCTACACGGCAGAGGTCGAGTTCCAGGTCACCGAGTTCGTCGGGTCAGAGGAGGCCGGCACGGCCGTAGCGGGCGATTCGCTTGTTCAGCTGTGTCTCTTCCCCGCCTTCGACCGGTTCGTCTACGAGGGTGGAGCGCACGCGATGGCCCTCATGGCGACCCCGGCGCCCAGGGCGATGGGCATGTGGACCTGCCGGTGCCAGGCCGCGCCGCTGTTTGAGGCGGTTGACGCGGCGCACGACGGTGCTCCAGCTGCTCGCCGGCCTCGCAGGTCGAAGCGTGGCGGGCAGCCGCCCGCCACGGCCTCGTCACTGGCCATGCCCGACGACAAAGGGCTCTAGAGCCTGCCACGCCCTCCCGCGAAGGCCTCAGGGTTGCTCTGAGGCGCCTCGGTGTCGGGTGGCTGATCCGCGAGGCGCATACTCGGTGATCGTCGCGGTGCGCGATCGGTTCGATGATCAGGTTGGGAAGGGCATGGCGGACATGAGCGAGGCGAGTCGGCCGGTAATGCCGGAGACGGTGGACAGTCCGGCTTTGCGGGCGCAGCCGACGGGCAAGGCAGCCCTGTGGCTGCTGCGTCACCGGGTGCAGCCGGTGGGGCCGGCGGCCGGTGAGAGCCATGCCGAGCCGCATACCTGGTGGAAGGTGATGTGCCTGACCGGCGTCGACTACTTCTCCAGCCTGGCATACGTACCGGCGATAGCCGCGCTGGCCGCAGGCGCGGTATCGCCTCTGGCGACGCTGCTGATCGTCGCGTTGACGCTGCTGGGCATGCTGCCGATGTATCGCCGGGTGGCGAGGCAGAGCCCGCACGGTGCTGGATCGGTCGCCATGCTGGAGGATCTCCTGCCGTTTTGGTGGGGCAAGCTGTTCGTCCTGGTCCTCCTCGGATTCGTGGCCACCTCGTGGATCATCACCATCACCCTGTCCACCGCGGACGCCTCGGTACACGTGGTGGAGAATCCCTTCTTCCCCGCCGCACTCCACGGCCACGAGGTCGCCCTGACCGTGACGCTGCTGCTGATTCTCGGTGGCGTGTTCCTGATGGGCTTCAGCGAGGCGGTCAAGGTGGCCATCCCCCTGGTGGTGGTCTTCCTCGCCCTCAACGCCGTCGTCATCGGTGTCGGTGTCGCACATGTGCTCACCAGTCCCGAAGCCTGGTCGGCGTGGACCGGCTCCCTCACCGACCTCGGCGGCTTCGGCGATCTGGCGGGTCCGGCGCTGCTGGCATTCCCCCTGCTGGTGCTGGGACTGTCCGGCTTCGAAACCGGCGTGAGCATGATGCCGCTGGTGGCGGCCGACGGCTCCGACGCGGAGCAGCGGCTCCAGGCCCGCATCCACAACACCCGCAAGCTGCTCACCGTCGCCGCACTCATCATGAGCGTCTACCTGTTGGCCGCAAGCTTCGTCACCACCGTCCTCATCCCCAAGGACGAGTTCGAGCCCGGCGGCGCAGCCAACGGCCGAGCGTTGGCCTGGCTGGCGCACGAACACGTGGGCGAGGCGTTCGGCACCGTCTACGACATCAGCACCATCCTCATCCTGTGGTTCGCCGGAGCTTCCGCCATGGCCGGACTGATCAACATCGTTCCCCGCTACCTGCCCGACTACGGCATGGCCCCCGAGTGGGGACGCGCGGTGCGCCCGGTCGTCCTTGTCTACACCGCCCTGTGCATCCTGATCACCATCGCTTTCGAAGCCGACGTGGACAAGCAGGCCGGGGCCTACGCCACCGGCATCCTGGCCATGATGGTCTCCGGCGCCTTCGCCGTCACCGTCTCCGCCGCACGCAGCCGCCGTCGCGGTGCCGGCGTCGGCTTCGCCCTGCTCACCGCGGTGTTGCTGTACGCGCTGGTGGCCAACATCGTCGACAAGCCCGACGGCATCACCATCTCCGGCTTCTTCATCATCGGCATCATCACCGTGTCTCTGATCTCCCGCATCTCGCGCACCACCGAGCTGCGCGCCGACCGCATCGTCTTCGACCGGACCGCCCGCCGGTTCATCACCGACACCCTCGCCCACGACAACTCGATCAACATCATCGCCAACCGCCGCCAGGCCGGCGACCTGGCCGAATACAGCGCCAAGGAACGCGAACAACGCGGCACCAACCCGGTACCGGGCCTCGCCGACGTCATCTTCCTGGAGATCGACGTAGTCGACCCCTCCGACTTCAGCGACACCCTCACCGTCCACGGCACCGAAGTCGACGGCTACCGCATCCTGCGCGCCCAGGCCCCGGCCGCGCCCAACGCCATCGCCGCCATCCTGCTGGCCCTGCGCGACGCCACCGGCGTGCGGCCCCACTGCTACTTCGCCTGGGCCGAAGGCAGCCCCCTCAAGCACATGCTCCGCTACTTCCTCCTCGGCCGGGGCGACACCGCCCCGGTCACCCGCGAGATCATCCGCAGCAACGAACCCGACCCCGACCGCCGCCCCGGCATCCACGTCGGCGCCTGAGCCCGTGACCGCGTACGCTGCCCGACGACTGACGGAAAGCAGACGCGATGACGGACCCCGGCAACCCGCTCCGCGGCTCCTGCGGATCCAGTACGTCCTGCTCCTGGCAGCCGTGGGAACTGCCGGAGTCCGCGTTGCTTCGACGTGACTGCACGGGTCCGGTTACGCTCCCAGCTCCCTGAGGACGGAGCCGACGGCTTGGAGGCTCGGTCCGCGTGCGAGAGCACCGGGCTACCGGGCGGGGACGACGAAGGCACGCCGCCTCCTACCGCGCCGACAAGGCATGGCTGTACGTCGAGATCGTCACCGTCGGCTACACGAACAGTCGAGGTCTGGCCAAGGCCCGCAGCCGCGACCCCCACGACGAACCCCGCTGACACCCTCGCCGTACAGGGCCCAGAGGTTCGGGCCGACGCGGCAGCCCGCTCCACCACCTGATCGGCTTGGGGAAGACTCCGGCCGGCGAGCGCCGACGGGATGCTGCCGAGGTAAAGACGAGTGCCGATGCCGTCAGGGGCACGTAGACGGCATCAGCACCGTGCGAGGTCCGGCATGCGCCGTCTCCACGCGAGGAGGGCCTGGCTGCCCCTCACCGCGGACGCCAGCCTTCTCCAGGTACGTCGACATCCGACGGTGCGCCAAGCCCTCCAGCGCCGGGTTCATCATGTGCTTCGGGCCCCGAACCCTGACCGTCAGTCCGGCGGCATTGCCGGCGAGCGGTCAGCACTCGAGGCAGCAGCGAAGCCAGGGGGTCAGTCGGTTGACAAGGCCTGGAGCAGGTCACCGACCTCCGGGTTGGGCAGGGAGCGGGCGACGTCGGCCTGGGCGACCATGCCGACCAGGTCGTGCCCGTCGATCACCGGCAGGCGGCGCACCTTGTGCTCGCTCATCGTGCGCAGGATCTCCTCCACGTCATCGTCCGCGCCGATGGTCACGGCTTCGCCCTGGGCAAGATCGCCGACCGGACAGGTGGCGGGGTCCTTGCCCGCGCCGAGGACCTTCACCACGATGTCCCGGTCGGTGAGCATGCCCTTGAGCTTGTTGTCCGTGCCGCAGATCGGCAGTGCCCCGACACCGAGGTCCTTCATCTTGCGGGCGGCGTCCAGCACCGTCTCCTCGGCTCCGACGCACTCGGTTCCGCCGGTCATGATGTCCCGCGCCTTCGTCATCATCTTCCTTCCTGTGGGTGTACTGCCTTGCCTGGGCCGACGCGCCGACGCTCGACCGCGCGGCGGCCCCAACGGATGTGCCATGTGTTCCCGGACAGCAGGAGCCGTAACGAAGTCTTTGAGCCCATCTCTGCGAGAAGCTGGTCCTCCCCCACCACAGCCACCGGGGAGCGCACCGCACCCCCACCCGCCGTCAAGCCCGCCGACCGGCCGCCATGTCGTGACGGAAACCCTGAGCAATAAAGCCTCAGCCTCAGCCTCAGCCTCAGAGAAGTTCACACGGTCGAAGGCGGCCGAGCCCGCCTGCTGCACACAGGCGTCACGTAGGCACCCGCACGGGACTCCTCCGTCGCCGCCCGCGGACCCCCGCACCGAAATCCCTGCGGCAACGCACCTTCGCGCCCACGACCAGCCGTGGTACTTGGAGAGCGTCGCCGCAGCCGCAGCCACGGTCGTCCCAGGCACGGATCACTGCCCCGCGACAGCCATACCGCTGGGACCACCGGGAGTCCTCGATCTGAGCGGGCCTCGAGGCGCGGCCATGACAATCAGGTGACGTGGTGGCGTTGCGACGGATGCCCTGTACCCACCCGTGGCGAAGGTGGAGCTGCGCTGACCGCGGGGACGGTGGTGGCCTGAGGGCCACCGCTCCGACTGACTCGACGGCAGCCGACGTTCTGGCCGAGCTCAGCGACGTCCGTCCACGCCGGTTCACTGCACGCCGGAGCCCCTGCACAGGGCGGCCGTCCCGTCACCTACCCCTGCATCGAAGTCCGCCACCTTGCCGGGTCACGACCTTGACGTTGAGCTGTACTGATCACCGGAAGCCTCGGCCGGCTCGTTCATCGACGTGTCGGGGTAGACCAGCCGCACGCCACCGCCGATCACCGCGAAGCAGCTCAACAGGATGGCGAAGCGTACGAACCTCGCAGCACCCTCCCACGCGGACGAAGGCCCGAAGACCAACCAGAAGGCGAGAGCCATCCCCGCAATCACCACCACCACGCCAGCTAAGCGACGCACGTCACACTCCGTTCCCTTACGGCCTTCCAGGCAGCCGATCACTCTACTCATCGGCAACTTCAGCCGGAGCGACGGCAGATGGTGGCCGGCTGGACCGCCAGCACCCGGCTTCAACGGCATCATCGCGGAGACTTCGCGACCGACAGCGCCCTCGCAGCCGACGGGCCCGGACCCCGCCCGTGGCCTGCGCCGCAGCGATCACTGGCCCCGACGGGCGTCCAAAGTGCTCGAGCCGTAGGCCGGCGGCTTCTTCCATCCACCCGCCAAGTCCTCAACCGACCAGGGAGGAATGGCCTGATCACCCACGCACCACTCGATGAGGTCATTCACCAGGCCACCGGCAGTTCCTGCCGCCCTTGCTTCGTCCCACGGGTGACAGAAAGGATCATTGTCCGGACGGAGTCAGCCGCCGGGGTTCCATGCGTTCCTCCACCGCCCCCGCTCCGTCACTTCTGACTATGTAGGCGCCCTTTCCCGCAGTTTCCGTCACCGCCTCCACCAATTCCGTGCCGCGGTACACCAGACCGACTCCATCATCTGTGCAGTGCGCAGTAGGAACGGTGCCGTCCGCCACGAGTCGGTGAATCAACGGACGCCGGCCCTCATCGGAGTCGTAGTGAACGCCGTTGCCGTAAGGCAGGAAACCGAGTGCGTTTGTGACCGGCCGCAGTTCCGGACCGAACGAATCGGTCGCACCTCCCTGGAACCAGCAGATGGAGCCTGCGCTGACTCCGCTGAGCACGACGCCCGCCTGCCAGGCACGACGCATGATGCGATCCAGGCCGTGCGCCCTCCACACCGCCAGCAGATTGACCACGGAGCCCCCCATGACCCAGACCACATCGTGGTCGAGTACCGCGCCCTCGACATCTTCGACGTTGGGCATCGGGAACAGGTGCAGAGGCGTCAGGTCGAATCCCGCTACCCGCGCCGCCTCGGCCATACGGGTCGTGAAGTGTTCGGCGTCCCCGATGGCGGTACCGACGTACATGATGCGCGGGCGTCGGCCGTGTACCCCGGAGAGGTCAACCGCGTGATGCACCAGAGCATCGAACATCACCCTGGTTCGCCCTCCGACTCGATGTCCGCCGGAGGTCGCGAGGATGGTCGGTTCCGATGCCGTCATGGCCTCGATCGTATCGGTGGCATGTCGACGCCGTAGAAGGTCCGCCACCGCGTCATCTCCCGTAGTGGGACCTCGCGCCGGGCGATCAGCCGGTCGATCGCCGTTCCGGGGCGCGCTGGGTCTCGAGTGCGGTACCGTCGGCCGCTTCGCCCGGCCGGGCCATCGGCCCCTCGTAGCCCCGCTCAGGCATCGCCCGAGCCAGGACAACGCCCCCGCCGTGCGGGATTCCATCGCCGCGTGCCCGCAGCGCGCCCCGCCACCGCACCGGGCCGGGTGGCGGGCTGAGCCCCTGCTGCCCGCGGCGCTGACGTGCCGACGAGGTGCGACGGCGGAGCGCCGCAGGCAGACATCCTGGCGGGGTGGTCGTCGGCAACAGGGCTGAGCTGCACCGACCAGAGAGCTGAGCCGCGTGCGCGGCGCCGCTCTCGTCAGCTGGTTCGTGGGGGTCCCAACCGGTATGCGGCTGTGTTCGCGTCGAGCACGGCTCTCAACAGGCCTCTGGTGCGCCGTAGGAGAACTCGTACCCTGCGAAGTCGGCGACATGGACGTACCCAATGCGCTGGTAGAGAGCGTTGTTGGTGGGGCTGTCCGGGTCCGGGAACAGGACGACGTCCGTAGCCCCTGCGGCCAGCGCGGCCCCGCTCACCTCGACCGTCACAGCTCGCGCGTAGCCGCGGCCGCGGAGGTAAGCCGGGGTGTAGACGGGGTCTATTCGGACCATGCCGCCGACGATCGAGGTCTGCCGCCGGCCGCCGCGGCACGGCCGGTCAGCGGCTGCTGCCCGGGCGGTGGACGCTGAGGTCGCCGTAGGCCGACAGAACGCCGGTCAGATCACCGGGTTTGTGCCGCAGGGCGGCGTCCAGGAAGGCGAGAGTGGCCGCGGCGACGACGCGCGGGCCCTCGGTGCGGCCCAGGGAGCCGACCATCGAGGGCACCGGCGGCAGGTACAGGGGGCCGTCCATGAAGGTGAGGTGTGCGGCGCCGGGGACGGTGAGCCGGTAGCTCGTCGCGGTACTGAGCTCGAGGACCTTGGTGAGGCGAGGTATGTAGCGCGGGTCGGTTTCCGCGGTGATGGCTTGGGTCAGGGCGAGCGCGGGCTGGTGGAAGGAGCGCAGGCCGGGGTCGCGGGGGTAGCCGTCCAGATCGACGACGGCGTCGAACCGGAGGTCCTGGCGGGCTGCCTGGAGGGCGGCACCGCCACCAAGGGAGTGGCCGGTGACCGCGACTCGGCCGGTGTCCAGGCGCCCGGTCAGCGGGCCCTCGATCTCACCTCGGTCCAGACGGCCCAGTTGGGTGAGGACGAAGCTGAGGTCGGCGGCCCGGATCCCTGTTGTCTCGACGGCCAGTCTGTCGTCCTCGTCGTCGTCGCCCGTGGAGGCGATCCTGGTGTTGATCGTTCGGCCGTCGGCGAGGACGACGGCGGCGGAGTCGTACGGGTGGTCGAGGGCGGCGACCACATAGCCGTGGCTGGCCAGTTCCTCCGCCCAGGCGGTGTTCTGGGTGCGCACTCCCCCCAGCCCCGGGGAGAACAGTACGACCGGGAACCGTCCGCCCGTGCCGGCCACCGGGGCGTTGAGGACCGAGCGGGTGTGGGCACGCGGGACGCCGTCGACCAGGAAGCCGGGCAAGCCGGCATAGCGCGCGAGGGCGTCGGAGACGGTGCGTGCCTCGTGCTCCGTGCGTCCCAGGTAACGGGCCCGGGGCGCCCCCGCGGGGTTCTCCTGGGCGGGGTACCAGAGCTGGACCACGACCGTGCGCCGGTCGTGCGGGTCGCCAGTGGCGGTCTCGGGGCGGTGCGGGTCGGTCCACTGCACCACGCGGGTGCCGACCGCGAAGTGGCCTGACGGCTTGGGGAACACGGGTACCGGGAAGGCCCAGGCGGCCACCGGGCCCGCAGCGATCAGGCCGACGCAGGCGGCCGATCCCGGCAACGCCATCCACCATCGGGCCCGCCAGGCCGGCCGGCCGCTACGGCGCCGCAGCAACGGAGAGACGGCGAACGGCAGCGCGACGGCAGCGCCGGCCAGTACCGGCAGCATCTGCCAGCGGATCCCCGTCAGGCTCAGCACGATCGCGGACAGCACCGCAACGGCCCCCGCCGCGATCGTGACGCGTGGGCGGGCGGCGGGCGGAAGCCAGCGCGCCATCACCACCGCGACGGCACCCAGCAAGGCAAGGAATTCCAGGGGGGACATGTACAGCCCCGTCATCATCTCGGTCACCTGGCCATCCTCGGCGCGGGGCACGCGCTGCCGCATCGATCCCCGGTCGCCATCGTGTGCAACCGGAGTCGCAACCGAGCACGCCAGGTCAGCGGTCGCATGTGCGACCAGGGAGGTAGCAGCACTCATCCTGCGGTCGTACTGCGCCACGGTCCCGTCAGACGGTGGACTCATGTGCTCCGCCGGACCGCGGCCTACCGTGACAGGGCGGCGGAACGTGCCGGGCTTACGCTCCCCGTACTCGACCTCGCTCCGGCTGGACGCCGGGCGGCGTCGGCCGCCCTATGACGCTGGACCGACAGGGACGTGTGATGACCGAGGCCGCCGCGGGACCCGGCGATGCCCACCCGATGCGCGACCGGGACCGGGTGCGGCGGGCGAGGTCAGCCGTACGGCTGACGAGGTGCGCCGACCTGGCCCGCGTACGAGTGGCGCGCCTGGTGTGTACCGCCCGACGCTGGGGCTCCCGGCTGCCGCCCACGGTGTGGGACTCGCTGCTGCCGACGCTGCTCCTCGTCAACATCCTGACCACGTCCGCGCCGCAAGGCCTGCCGGTGGCCGTGGCCCTCACCGCAGCCCTCGCACTGCCCCTGGTGTGGCGGCGCCGAGCTCCGATCACCGTTTTCGGCGCTGTGACGGGCGCGGCCTTCGTCCAATGGGTGATGGACGTCCAACTGCCGGCGGACGTCGCCTTGCTGGTGGCGCTCTACACGGTGGCCGCGAACTCGGGCCGGCGCGGCACGCTCGTCGCCGGTGCCATCGTGGAGGCAGGGGTCTCGCTGGCCTGTCTGCGGTGGGTGCCGGACGGCGCATTCCTGACCCCCTTCGTCGCGACGACGGCGATGGTGGTCGCCGCCGCGGTCCTGGGTGTGAACGTGCGGACCAAGGGCGACCACCTCGCGACCCTGGAGGAACGGGCCGCGCGCCTGGAGCGGGAACAGGACCAGCAGGCGCGGCTGGCCGTCGCCGAGGAAAGGACCCGTATCACCCGGGAGATGCACGACATCGTCACCCACAACCTGTCCGTCATGGTCGCGCTCACCGACGCCGCCGTCTACGCGCAGCACCGGTCGCCCGACAGGGCGACCACGGCGATGCTCCAGATCTCCGAGACAGGCCGGCAGGCCCTGACCGACATGCGACGCTCCCTGGGCCTCCTCCGGACCGACGAACCGGAGGCGGAGCGCCATCCGTTGCCCGGCATCGCACAACTGGGGGCCCTCGCGGACCAGATGTGCGCCGCCGGGTTGCCGACCCGCCTCGATGTCCAGGGCGGCCACACCCACATACCCGCCACCGCACAACTGACCGTCTATCGTCCGGTACAGGAAGCCTTGACCAACACCCTCAAGCACACGCCCCCCGGCACACGCGCGAAGGTCCGGGTGCGGTGCTCGGCCGAGACCGTCACCGTGGACGCCACCGACAGCGGCCCCCGCCCGTGGCTCCCTGGCGTCACACCGTCCGGCCACGGCATCTCCGGCATGCGCGAGCGCGCGGCCGCCTACGGAGGGAAGTTGTCCGCTGGACCGCTCCCGGACGGAGGTTGGGGAGTCCATACCCGCCTCTTCCTCGGCAGCAGCGGAGCGGGGTCCGCATGACGATCCGCATCCTGATCGCCGACGACGAAGCGCTGCTCCGTATGGCCTTCAGCACGGTTGTGGAGGTCCAGTCCGACATGGCACCGGTCGGCGAGGCCGCGGACGGCAGGGAAGCCGTACGCCTCGCCCGGGAGTTGCGCCCCGATGTCGTCCTCATGGACGTCCGGATGCCCGGGACCGACGGGATCGAGGCGACCCGACAGGTCATCCGGTTCTCCCCGCGGAGCAGAGTGCTGATCCTCACCACCTTCGACCTGGACGAATACGCCTTCGCCGGACTCAACGCCGGTGCCTCGGGCTTCCTGTTGAAGAACACCAGGCCCGAGGAGTTGCTCACCGCGATACGCAGCGTGGCCGCGGGTGACGCGGTGGTCTCCCCGCGGATCACCCGCCGCCTGCTGGAGCATCTCTGCCCGCACATCCCCGACGGCAGAAGCGCCGACCGCGACGAACGGCTGAGCCGGCTCAGCGCCCGCGAGCGCGAGGTACTCGTCCAGGTGGGCCGTGGCCTGTCCAACACCGAGATCGCGGCCGCCCTGTACCTCGCGGAGGCGACCGTGAAGTCCCATCTGGGGCGGATCCTGCACAAGCTCGAACTCCGCGACCGGGTACAGGCCGTGATCTTCGCTTACGAAAGCCGCCTCATCCCTCCGGCATGACGCCGCCCCCGAGGCCCGACGGCCGACGGCGGTCGGTGTCGCACCGCCCGGCACATGTGCCGGGATCTCCTCCTGCCTCCACCGGCACGTCGCCGACCGCGGCCGGGGCGGGGCGGGCAGCAGTGCTTCGGCAGCAGGTACTCGGCCATCGTGGTTCTCCTCGGCGCTCGTGCGACCCGTTGTCGTCGCACGCACTCCGGGGACGGAGCCGGACACGGGTTCTCGACAGACGATCGCCCGTGGGGGGTCTGCGGGGCCGGGATCGGTCACCGATTCGCAACGGACGGCGCGCAGAGGGATCGGAGGAACCGAAGTGTGGCTGAATATAGTCCCTCAAGCTGACGCGGTTGCGTAGGCAGCCGCTGCCACCACGACGGGGGACACATCATGACGATCACGCGCCACTACAGACCGATCGCGTTCCGGACGCTTGCCCTGGGCGCGTGTGCTGCCGGTGTCCTGGCGCTCACCGGATGCTCCCAGGACTCCCCCGACGCGGGTGGCACGGCGGCGCCGGTCGTCACTCCCTCGCGGAGCAAGGGTGAGCAGGGCACCGAGGGGACCGCATCCGCCAAGGCGCCGCCCGTCGGGAAGACCTCGCCGTCGGCGGACAGCGAGGCGTCCTCTCCCCCGGCCTCTGCGGGCTCCCCGGCGTCGTCGGCCGCGGGCCCAACGGCTTCCGCGGGGACCGGTGGTGAGGACGACGGCTGCGACCACAAGATGCCGATCTCGCCGGACGAGATCGCCGTCTACCGCTACACACCCGAAGGCGGGTCGCTGGGTCTTATCGTCAGGTACGGCAACTGGGGCTGCGGCGCTCCGGATTCCGACGGCGCTCCGTTCGAGACGGTCGGCAAGGAGACGTATCTGCCCATGGACCAGGCCGCGTACGTCACCGTCACCGACCCCATCGTGGCGAGTACCGAGAACCAGCCCATCGGTGTCCAGGAGTTCCTGGACTGGCTGGAAGCGCACCCCGACAGCGGTCTGGTATTCCAGTACCACCTCGGCGCGGACGGAGCCGTCGACCGTCTCGAACAGGTCTTCACTCCCTGATCCGACGTCCAGGGAGAAGTGACCGTGGGCCGGGAGCGGGCAGGACGCCGAATTCCGCGCCCCGGCCGTCGGCGGGACCCGCGCCCGCCACGGCCCCGCTCAGCCGTCCAGGAGAAGGCCGAAGCAGGCCCCGCCCCCCACCCCCTCACAACAACACGCGGTGGTCCCCTGCGTACGGGTGCCGAGCGGGGACGTCATGGCGAGCAGCAGGCCATGCTTCCGAGGGCTGCGGCCGGTGGCACACCGACCCGACCGACCCGCGCAGCCTCGGCGCCTTCGTCCGCTCGGTCTCCGCCTTCGGCGGCCGCGGCGTCGTCCCCGTACGCCGCGCGGCCAGCATGTCCGCATCACGCCCGCCCCGCCCTCTCCCCCGCCGATGCCCCCGCCTGGCGTCGCCGCTCTGACGGCGGTTCATGATCGGCGTGGACGTGGGCAGCGGAGGCCGGCCGGCGCCGAGCGTGCTGACGCGGTAGAGGAGCGCCCCGGAGATGATGCCGGTGTCGTAGCCGAACAGCAGGCCGCCCAGGGCAGAGACGGCCGCCACCGCGTAGACCTGTACGGGGTGGCCGGCCGCTGCCGGTTCCCGGGGCGCCGTGACCGTGGCGGGCTCAGCCATCGCCCATGACCAGACCCTCGATGGTGTGCTTCTGCGTGATGGGCACCAGCTCATCCACCACCGGGCAGTCGAGGTGCCCGCGCACGCGCTCCGGCAGGGAGTCCCAGAAGGCCCGGGTGACCGCGGCGTCGTGCCGTTCGCCGTTGTTCGCCTCCGGGCCGTCGACGCCGAGGACCAGGACGGGCCGGGACTTCGCGGACTCGTTCTTGGTGCCGCGGTGGATCGTCAAGGCGGTGCGACAGGAGATGTCCCCGCGCTGCGGGTACTTGCGTACCGCGCGCTCCTCGTAACGGCCGTAGTGCGACTTCGGCGGGAACATGTCGTGCTCGAACGCCGGGCTGGCGTCCCACTGGGTGCCCGGAGCGATCTCGAAGGGTCCCATGTCCTCGGTGGTGTCGACTCCCGTCAGGTTGAAGGCGAGCGAGGTGAGGCGGCGCTCACGGCGGGTCTCCTCGGGCATGGGAAAGTCGCGGTGCCACGGCTGGTCGACCGCACCCGCCAGCGGGACGTCGAAGCCGAGTTCCACGATGCGGTAGTCGGGTCCGAGGACCGCGGTGCACAGCGACCGCACCCACGGATGGTCGACCAGTTCCACGAAGCCCCTGAGCTGCTCGGGGTGGATCTCGACGTAGTAGCGGTTGGGTCCGCGTCCCACGGCGCCGTCGGGGCGGGCGAGTGCCTCGGCGAAGGCCTCGTCGACGTCCTCACGCAGCCGGTCCGCCCACTGCGGGGTGAACGCACCCCTGCGTGCGGTGATTCCGTCGGTGTACAGAGCCTCCACATCGGCGGACACGTCGATGTCCAACTGGTCCGCGCTGATGCCGGGATAGGTGTGGGTGGTCATGTGCGCCTCCTCGCGCTGGGATGCTCGTCCCACAGCCTGCGACGTTGCATGCAACGTTGCAATACCTCTTGACCCAATCTTTGGTGTTCTTGGCCGTCGTTGGCCGAGCGTGCCAAGATGGCCACCGTGAGCAGTCGCCTGAAGGACGTGGCAGCCCGGGCAGGGGTCTCCATACGCACCGTTTCCAACGTCGTCAGCGGTTCCGCTTCCGTGGCCGAGGAGACACGGGCGCGAGTGCAGGCCGTCCTGGACGAGCTGGACTACCGCCCGAACCTGGCCGCACGTAACCTGCGCGCCGGCCGTACCGGGCTGATCGGCCTCGCCGTTCCCGAGCTGTACTCGCCCTACTTCGGCGAACTCGCCAGCCTGATCGTGGAGGCGGCCCAGCGGCGCTCGTGGACGGTCGTCATCGATCAGACCTTCGGCGATCCCGATGCGGAGCGGCGGCTGCTCCAGGAGACCGGGGGCCCGATGGTCGACGGGCTCATCATCAGCCCATGGTCACTGCGCCCCCAGGAGCTGACCGCCCGCGCCCGCAGCGTTCCGGTGGTCCTCCTGGGGGAACAGCAGGCCATGGGAGTGGCGGATCGGGTCGCCGTCGACAACGTCCTCGCGGCGGACGAGGCCACGACCCACCTGCTGGACACCGGACGCAGGCGCATCGCTGCCATCGGCCTGCAACCGCACCTGCACAACGACACGGCCGGTCAGCGACTGGAGGGCTACCACCGTGCACTGCGGCGCATTGGATTGCCGCCCGAGGGGGCACTACAGCAGCCGGTGCGTGCGCTGCACCGCGCGGACGGGGCCGGAGCCATGGCCGCCCTGCTCGACTCCGGCACACGACCGGACGCGGTCTTCGCGTTCAGTGACGAGCTGGCGCTCGGCGCGCTGCACGTCGTTCACGAACGCGGGCTGCGGGTCCCCGACGACATCGCCGTCGTGGGCTTCGACGGCATCGAGGACGCCCGGTACGCGCATCCGCCACTGACCACCGTGGTGCCCGACAAGAAGCAGATCGCGGAACGCTCCCTACAGTGCCTGGCGGACCGGATCTACAGCCCCGCGACCTCGGCGCCGCGGCTCGACATCGTGGTACCCCACCATCTCGAGGTCCGCGCCAGCACGCGCTCGTAGGCACGTCGTCGATCCGACCCCGCGAGCACACCCCAGCCGTCCGTCTCCCCACTGTCGCGGGGGTTGCCCCTGGACGGTCCGCTCCCGGTCAGCGAGGTTTCCCGCCCCGGCCCCGGCGGTCAGCGAAACCGGGTCACGGGGCTCCTTCCGTATCGCGGTCACCTCAGCCGTGAACCCGTTGCCCTCTGCCGTCGCCGGGCACGTGACACACCTTCGATGTCTGTCGGCACATCCCTTGGACAGCACCTCGTTTCCCTTGCGCGGCGCCCCGTTCACGGCCGTCCGCAGCTGCGCCGACGCGACGCCACCGCCCACTCGTCGGTTTCGCTCGGGCCCACTTCCCTCCTGGTCGTCGACGGCTCTTCATGAGGGGGAATCAACCGAGCGGTCGGACGTCCGCGTCTAGCCCTTGAGACCAGAGCGGGAGACTCCCTCGATGACCCATCGCTGGACAACGACGTACAACAGGAGGACGGGCACGCTGGCGATCACCGCTCCCGCCATCAACAGGTCGTAGTGGATGTTGTTGGCGTTCTGGAAGTTCGCCAGTCCGGCGGGCAGGGTGAGCGACTCGGGGCTGAGCAGCACGTACAACGGCCACAGGAAGTCGTTCCAGTTGGCGAGGAAGGCAAGCATGCCGAGCGTGGTGAGTGCCGGTTTGGACAGGGGCAGGACCACCCTCACGAAGATCTGCCACCGGTTGCAGCCGTCGAGTTCGGCGGCTTCCTCGAGTTCGGCCGGCACGGTGAGGAAGAACTGGCGGAGGAAGAAGACCCCGAACGCGCTTGCCGCGCCCGGCACGATCACGGCGGGCAGGCTGTCCACCCAGGCCAGCTCGTTGACGATCAGGAAGTTCGGGATGAGCAGGACCATGGGCGGCACGAAGAGCGTCGCGACGATCGAGGTGAAGAGGAGTCCTCTGCCCTTGAACTGCATCCTCGCCAGTGCGTAGGCCGCAGGTGTCGCGGTGACCAGGACCAGAGCGGCGTGTGCGGCGGCGGCGAGCACGCTGTTGAACAGCCAGTGCAGCACCGGGCTGTCCGTGGAGCCGAGGACGTGTCGGTAGGCCTGGAGCGTCGCCGGGGAAGGAATCCACTGCGGGTCGGTGGAACCGGCTGCCTCCCCGGTCTTGAACGAGGTGACCAGCATGTAGAGCAACGGGCTGAGGTACAGCGCCGCCACGGTGGCCAGCACCAGATGGAGCAGGGAACGCCGCAGACGTCGGGCGGGGGCGGGCGGTGCCGTCCGAGGCGGCCGCAGGTCCTCAAGGGACGTGCTGTCGGTTCTCGGCCGGTTCGTGATCTCCGTACGGGTCATGGCCTCTCCTGGCGCTCGCGGAAGACACGGAAGACCACGGCGCTGGCCGCCATGAGAGCCAGAGCGAGGATGAAACTCATGGCGGAAGCCGACCCCATCTCGAAGCGCCGCAGACCGGTCTCGGCGATGAGGAAGATGGCCGTCTTGGTCTCGTCCGCCGGCGCTCCACCGGTGATGATGTACGACTGGCCGAACATGTTGGCCGAGGCGAGCAGCGTCGAGTTCACGACGAACAGGGCCACCGGCCTCAGGCCGGGAAGCGTGACGTGCCGGAAACGCTGCCAGGCGTTGGCGCCGTCGACCTTGGCGGATTCGTAGAGTTCGGCCGGGATGTCCTGTAGGCCGGCGAGGTAGATGACGGAGTTGAAGCCGAGCGTCCACCACACGGTGACCAGGACGAGCGCCCACCAGGCGGCCGGGGTGTCGGTGGTCCACTGGATGTCGTCGGGCAGGCCGATCACACCCAGATAGTGGTTGATCAGACCGATGTTGCCGTCGAGCAGGAACCGCCACAGCAGGCCGACGACGGCCACCCCGAGGACGTACGGGGCGAAGTAGACGGCCCGGTACAGGTTACGGCCCCGGAACCTGCCGTTCATGAGCAGCGCCGTGAACAACGGCACGACGAGCAGCAACGGTGTGGAGAGCAGGGTGAAGATTCCGGTGGCACGCATGGCCTGCCAGAACCGAGGTGCCTCCACGCCCTCGGGGTCGAACAGTTCCCGGTAGTTGTCCAGTCCCACGAAGGGCTTGGCCGGCAGGTTGATGTCCCACGCGTGCAGGCTGATCCACAGTCCGTAGCCGATGGGGATCACCACGAAGGTGAGGAAGAGCACCAGGTACGGTGCCATGAACATGTAGGGCGTCCACCACTGGTAGGACCGTGAGACGGCCCGGACCGCGGTGCGGTCCGGGACTCGCGGTTCACTCGTGCTGGACGGCGGTGTCTTCAGCCGTCGCACCGGTCTCGCCTCACTTCGCGTACTTCTGCTTGTTCTGGGCCAGGATCTTGTCGGCGGTCTTCACGCCGTCGGCCAGGGCCTCGGCCGGAGACTGCTGGCCCAGGACGGCCTTCTGCACGGCCAGTTCCAGTGCCTTGCTCTGGACGTCTCCCAGTCCGGGCAGCGCGGGCAGGAAGCGGAAGACGTCGACGTTCCCGGCGAGGGGGGTCTGCGGCAGCCGGGTCACCTCGGGGGCGGCGCGGACGCTGTTGCGGGCGGGGATCATGCCGGCCTGGGCCCACTGCGTGGATCGCTCGCTCATGTAGTCGATGAAGAACTTCGCGGCCTGGACCTTGTTCTTGTCCCGTCCGGCCTGGGAGGTCAGCACGAAGTTGTGGCTGGCCGTCCACACGGCCGGCGACGAGCCGATCGTGGGGATCGCCGACATGTCCCACTTGACCTTGCCGGCGGTCGACTTGAGGTCGTTGATCTGCCAGATGCCGTCCCAGGTGAAGCTGACCTTGTCGTTCTTGAAGGCGTTGTACTGGGAGTCCTGCGCCACCTGGTCCGGGCTGTACCCCTTGCGGATCTGCTCGGTCATCCAGGCCAGGGCCTCCTCGCCGGCGTCCGAGCCCCAGAGGGCGGCGGTGCCCTCCTCGTTGTACAGCTCACCGCCGAACTGCCACAGCAGGCTCATGAACATCAGGTGCGCGGGCCACTTGTTCGGCATCCAGAACGGCTTCGCGACGCCCGCCGACTTCAGTTCCTTCAGCGCGTCCTCGTAGCCGGCCCGGTCGCTCGGGGCCTTCTCCAGGCCCGCACGGGTCAGATGGCGCACGTTCCAGTAGTCGGCGAGGCAGTGCACGTCGAGGGGGACGCTGTAGCGCTTGCCCTCGAAGACGCCGGCCTGCCACACGGCGGGAATGAAGTCCGACTCGCTGAGACTCAGAGCCGATACGACGTCGTCGAGCGGCATGAGAGTGCCCCGCACGGCGAAGGTGGCGATCTGGTCGTTGTGGATGACAGCGACGTCCGGGCCCTTGCCCGCGCTGATGGCGGTGGGCATCGCCGGGTAGAGGTCCTCCCAGCGCCGGGTGGTGTTCCTGACGGTGATCCGTCCTCGGTACTGCTTGTTGAACGCGGCGAGCATGGTCTGCATGTGGGGGCCGTCGCCGCCGGTGAAGCCGTTCCAGTACTCGAGCGTGACCTCGGGGCCCTTGTACTCGCCACCGCTGAACGTGGGCGCGTCGCCGGTGTCGTTCTGCCCGGCTCCCACCTTCGTGCCGCCGCTGCACGCCGTGAGGAGACCCGCGGCCGTCACGCCGGCGGCCGCGCCGAGGAACGTTCTCCGCTGGATCGGAGGGAAGGACGAAGTGGTGCTGTGCATTCTCTGCTCCTTGGTTCGGGCTCGTCGTCGGGCCCGTGGACAGTGATGTCGCGGGTGGCTCAGATGGCGGAAAGGCGAATCATGGTCCAGCTGACCGGCGGCAGACCGGCGCTGAGGAGACCGCTGTCGATCTTGGTGCCCTCCACGTCTGTGGGGCGGACACGGTCGGGGTGGGCTTCGGTGTTCGTCGCCGTCGGATCCGCGTCGTGCAGGATCACGTGTTCGACGACCCGGTGCCGGGGGAAGGGCCGCAGGTCGACGGAGAGGGCCAGCTCCTCCCGTGTGCTGCGGTTCACCGCGAAGAGGACCACGTCGCCGCTCTCCTCGTCATGGGTGGCGGTCGCCCAGAGGGCGGGAACGGGGCCGTACTTGGCCGTCTCCACCACGGGGGACTCGGGCTCCACGCGGAGCACGGTGCCCCGGGCGTGACGTGCGGTCAGGGCGAAGGGGTGGAAGATCGTCTGCCGCCAGGCGGGGCCCTGGGCCCGCGTCATGATCGGCGCGATGACGTTCGCCAGCTGCGCCTGACAGGCGGCACCCACACGGTCGGCATGGCGCAGCAGCGTGATCAGCAGACTGCCCACGACCACCGCGTCGGTCACGTCGTAGACGTCCTCGATGAGTTCGGGTGCCTCGCGCCAGGGCAGGGAGGCCTCGCCGGCGAAGCGGTTCTGGTACCAGACGTTCCACTCGTCGAAGGACAGCTTGATCTTCTTGTCGCTGCGGACACGCGCTCCGACGTGGTCGGCGGTGGCAGCGATCGCCGTGATCATGCGGTCCATCTCCTCGCCGCTGGCCAGGAAGGAGTCGAGGTCACCGTTCTCGGGCTGATAGTAGGCGTGCAGGGAGATGTAGTCGACGAACTCGTAGGTGTGCTCGAGCACCGTCGCCTCCCAGGACGCGAAGGTGTCGATGTACGCGTTGGAGCTGCCGCAGGCGACCAGCTCGAGCCCGGGGTCGAAACGCTTCATCGCGCGGGCCGTCTCCGCCGCCAACCGCCCGTACTCGTGGGCCGTCTTGTGCCCCATCTGCCAGGGACCGTCCAGCTCGTTGCCCAGGCACCAGACGCGGACGTCGTGCGGTTCGGCCACTCCGTGGGAGCGGCGCAGATCGGACAGGGCCGTGCCCGAGGGGTAGTTGCTGTACTCGAGCAGGTCGAGCGCTTCGGCCACACCGCGGGTGCCCAGGTTGAGCGCCATCATCGGTTCCACCCCGGCCTTGCCGGCCCAGGCCATGAACTCGTTGAGGCCGAAAGCGTTGCTCTCCAGGCTGCGCCACGCCAGGTCGAGCCGCCGGGGCCGCTCCGAGACGGGGCCGACCCCGTCCTCCCAACGGTAGTTGGAGACGAAGTTGCCGCCGGGGTAACGCACGGTGGTGACGCCGAGCTCCCGCACCAGATCGAGCACGTCGGTACGGAAGCCGTCGTCATCCGCGGCGGGATGCCCGGGCTCGAAGACGCCGGTGTAGACGCACCTGCCCATGTGCTCCACGAAGGAACCGAACAGCCTGCGGTCGATGGTGCCGACTCCGAAGGCCGGGTCGAGGGTGAGACGGGCTGTGACCATGCGGAGGCACTCCTGGAGATCTGGCGAACGGCGAGGCCCGACCACCTGCGCGGGCGCAGCACCGGGCGCAGGCGGAACACGGGCGACAGGGTCGGCTGGACAGAGGTGCGTCACCTGCTGGAACATACGATTACATCGTTGAAACGACGTCGTAAAGTATTCGGAAGGCACGAATCGAGATCGTGATCCGGGCTGGGGTGGTGAGCGGTTCCCGGCACCGACGCGCGGTATGCCAGGGTGACCCCTGCCGCACTGTTGGAAGCGCCTTCCCGACGGCAGTAGAGAGGTGATCTGGTGGGAGCCAGTCTCAAGGACGTTGCAGCCCTGGCCGGGGTCTCGGTCAAGACCGTGTCGAACGTGGTGAGCGGCTACACCTATGTCGCACCACCGACCCGCGAGAAGGTCGAGCGTGCCTTGGCGGAGCTGGACTACCGCCCGAACCTGTCCGCCCGCAACCTGCGCCAGGGCCGAACCGGCGTGATCGCCCTCGCGTTGCCGGAACTCGACGCGCCGTACTTCGCGGAGCTGACACGTTTCGTCATCGACGCGGCGACGGAACGGGGCTGGACCGTCATCATCGAGCAGACGGACGGCCGGCCGGAACGCGAACGCCAAGTCCTGGACGGGGTGCGTGAGCAGCGCATCGACGGTCTGATCTTCAGTCCCATCGCGGTGGGCCGTGACGAACTGACCGAGCGCAGTGACACCACCGCGCTCGTTCTGCTGGGCGAGCGCGTCGTCGACGGGCCCACCCACCACGTCGCCATCGACAACCAGTGTGCGGCGAGAGAGGTGACCGAGCATCTGGTGTCCCTGGGCCACACCCGTATCGCCGCCATCGGACGTCAGGTGAATCCGAGCGCGAACACGGCTCACCTGAGGCTCGCCGGCTACAAGGAGGCCCTGGCCTCGGCCGGTCTCCCCTACGACGAGGCGCTCGCTCCGCCGACCGACTCGTACCACCGGGCGGACGGCGCCCGATTGATGGCACGGCTCCTCACCCTGGAGGAGCTCCCGCAGGCGGTCTTCTGTTTCAACGACCTGCTGGCCCTCGGGGCTCAACGCACCGCGCTCGCCCAGGGCCTGCGAGTGCCGCAGGATGTGGCCATCGCGGGATTCGACGACATCGAGGACGGTCGTTACAGCACGCCGACGCTCACCACCGTCTCTCCCGACAAGGAGGAGATCGCCCGGGCGGCAGTGGAGATGCTCGAACAGCAGATCCATGGTTCGCGGTACAGGGGCGCGCGTGCCGATCTACGGGAGGTGACTGCCGGTCACAGGCTTCTGGTCCGGGAGAGCACTGCCGGCCGAGGAGCCGAAGAGGCGCCGGCGTGCACCTGAGAGTGGGCGCTTCGGGTCGTCGTCGGTAGCGACGGTTCGTCCGGGTACGGCCGCGGTCACCCGGCGCGCTGGGTCGTCTCCCCCGCCTGGGCGGGCACGGCGGCCAGGGGGACGGTACAGGAGGCACAACGTACGGCCTGGGCGGGAACGGGGCTGAGGCATTCGGGGCAGTCCCGCTTGGGTGCCTGGACGTCATGGTGTGGGGCGAGGCGTTCGTGCAGCTTGTTGATCGGCAGCACGACCAGGAAGTACAGGGCGGAGGCGAGGAGCAGGAAACTGATCGCCGCGTTGACGAAGGCGCCGTAGGGAAACTCGGTGGCGCCCACGGTGAAGGTCTTGCGGCTCATGTCGCCCGTGGCGCCGGTGGCCAGCCCGACCAGCGGAGTCAGGAAGGCACTCACGAAACCGTTGACCACGGCGGTGAACGCCGCGCCGATGACGATACCGACGGCCAGATCGACCACGTTGCCGCGCAAGATGAAGCTGCGGAAACCCTTCACCTACTCACTCCTCGAGACTCCTCGACGTCGGCGGACGGGCCCCCGGGATGCGGCCGGCCCGCTCCCTCCCCGGATGCCCTGCCGCGCCGCACCAATGCCTGCGCGCAGCGGACATCAGCACTCCGGTGGGCCGAAACCGGCGCGGGACGGCGCGGCGTGTCCACAGAGACCCGTATGTCGTGGGATCCCCCGCAGGCGCCATGGCCGTACCGCATCGCGGCGCCACGTCCGGCTGCACCACGGGACCCCCGACGGGTGGTGCGGGACCTCCTCAGGTACGGGGCCCGGAGGTTGCGCGGCGGCGTGGCCACCCTGGTGACCGGGTGGACGCTCATCGGGTGCAAGACGCTCGCGCCGCCTACGTGTTCTGGACGAGGTCGGCGTCACCTGAACGATGTCGTCGGCCCCGCCCGGCCACGGTCTCGGTCGGTCGTCCCGCGTCACCGACCTCTCGCCCGGTCAGCCGTACATCGCCACGCGGTACAGAGTCAGCAGCGCGTCGTCGATGGGATGGGGCTGCGGCTTGCCGGAGGAGTCGAGCCTGTTCCACCTCTGAAGGTTGACCGCGACGGACATCTGCCGCTTGCCGTCGGCACGGGTCATGGCCAGCGATCCACCGCCCCAGACCGTGCCGCCATGGCCCCAGAAAGTGCCCTGGCCGGGACCCTCCATCGGGTGCAGGCCGAGGCCGTAGTCGATGATCTTCCCCTCCTGGGAGACGACCGGGACGGTGCACTGCATCTGCGCCAGCGACGACGGACCGACGATCTTCCCGGCCAGCAGCATGGCGAAGAAGCGGTTGAGGTCCGTGACGGTCGATATCAGCGAGGCAGACGGCCCCACCCATGACATGTCGTAGACGCTGTAGTCGCGCGGCGGGTCGATCATGCCGAACCACGCCTCGTAGAGCCGCGAGTGCGGCCCGGTGACGTACGGCCCGTCGGGAAACCCGGTGTCCCGGAGCCCGGCGCGC
Source organism: Streptomyces sp. NPDC033216 (assembly GCF_055577115.1). Taxonomy (NCBI): domain Bacteria; kingdom Bacillati; phylum Actinomycetota; class Actinomycetes; order Kitasatosporales; family Streptomycetaceae; genus Streptomyces; species Streptomyces sp. NPDC033216. The sequence continues at coordinate 57,150 of NZ_JBVIQK010000018.1, forward strand.
TCGATGACGTTCCGGGTGATGTACCGCTCGGCCGTGGTGCCGGTCACCTGTTCCAGGAGTTGGCAGAGGAGCAGGTAGTTGGTGTTGGAGTACACCCCCGGAGTACCCCCCGGGGCGCCGACGGCAGGTGCGGTGACTCCCATCTCGATCAGTTCAGCGGGATCGAACCGCGTGAACCGGTGGTCGTCCAGACTCTGGGGTCCGGTGTCCGCGAGGACGGGGTACGCCCTGAGGGAGGGATAGGCATGAGGGAGGTACTCGGCGAGGCCGCTGGTGTGGTTGATCAACATCCGGACCGTGATCACCTCGCCGCGTTCTCCGGGAACCAGCTTCGGAAGGTATCGGCCGATCGGGGTGTCCAGACCGATCCGACCGCTTTCGGCCTGTTGCAGAACCGCGGCGGCGGTGAAGGTCTTGGTGATGCTGCCGACGCGGTGCCGCATGTCGGTGGTAACGGGCTGGCCGGTGACGACATCGGCGACCCCGGCGGCGCCGCGCCAGACCTGGTCGCCGTCTCGCACCTCGGCTAACACCCCCGGCACCCCTGCGCGGTGGACGTCTTCGACGGCGGCGTTCAGCGCCGCGCGATCCAGTGGGTCCTTCACGTCATACCTTCTTTCGTGTTCTCCGGGACGAGCTCCTCATCGGTCGCCTGCCCCGGACACCCGGGCGCGAGCGGCATGCCGACCCGCTCGACATGCTCATGCTCATGCCCGATCCATGTCCTCATTATGCACGCAGTGCGTGCAACGCCAAGTGCATAGGCTAGGCTGAGGTCCGGCGAGAGGGGCGAGATGGCAGGCCGAAGGCGTTGGTCAACCGAAGAGATCCTGGACGCGGCGGCGGAACTCCTGCGCACGAGCGACGCGGATTCGTTCAGTGTGCGCAAGCTGGCCGCGGCCCTCGGGACCGATTCCTCCAGCCTCTACCGGCACTTCCGCAGCAAGACCGAACTCCTGCGCGCGGTCGCCGACCGGATTCTCCTGGCCGCGGTGGACGGCTACCACCCCGAGGGTGACTGGAAGCAGCGCATCACGTCCCTGGCCCTGCGTGTGAGAGAGGCCTTCGGCGGGCAGCCCCAGCTCGCCGCGGTCTGGGGCCGCTACGCATCAAGCGGCACCGGCTCCCGGCTGGTCATGGAAGAAGTGCTACAGGCCCTGCGCGCATCAGGGCTGCCCGACGAGGAGATCCCGGCGCGCTACCACCGGATCGCGATCCTCACCGCCGCGTTGATCGCGTCCGAGGCCGGGGTCGGCACCGTCACGCGTGAAGAGTACGAACAGGGCATGGAGCTGTTCCGCGTGGCGGTTCTGGGTGCTGACCCAGAACGCTTCCCGGCCCTGGCCCACTTCGCGCGCGACGTCCGCCCTCTCGGGGCGGAACGCCGCGCCGCGTTCGAAGAGATCCTCGCCGCCCATCTCGCCCACATCGAGGCCGCGATCGGCCCCCGCCAGTAAGGCGGCAACGACACTGGTTGCGGGGCATTTCCGGGGCGGTGTCCGCGTCGCTTCCAGACCGTGCCCTCCGTGGTCACACGGGCGCGTCGGCCTGGAGGAGCACAGAGCCTTGGCGAGGCCGAGCTGGGCCAGGTGGATGCGGGGATGGAGTGCGTAGGCGGCCCGAGTGTCCGCGGTGTCCGACCGCGCGTTGCCTGAGCGCCGCCCGAAAGGGCGTCATGACCTCGGTTCTGTCGGACCTGGAGCCCAGCAGCGACGCCCGCACGAGAGCGGCGTCCACCCCCTGCGTCTGCCCGGCCGCCCTTTCCGGTCCGCCACCGCCGCACCGGTGAAACGCGGGCACTGCTGGATCGGGTGAACGGAGCCTGACGGGAGCGCTGAGCCGGTGGGCGCGCAGGCGAGATTCGCAGGGGGTGAGAGCCGGGCACAGCCGGCTCTGCACGCGTGACAGGGCAGGCGTGCAGGCAGGGGGCAGGGACACGGAAGCGCTTCGACTTTGTCCCCGCCTTGGAGAAAGTACTGAGATCATGCGCGAAAGGGGTTACGGGCTTCGACAAAGCTCGCTAACTTCCTTGTCATCAACCGGTCATGAGACTCCGACCGGTGATGACGGCGCGACGGCGCGCGCCTGTGCACCGCTTGGCAGTCCGGGGAGGACTGCCGTCATCCCACCCCACTTCGGGAGACCTCTGTGCGCAAGAAACCGCTCGGACACAGACGCATCCGTTGTCTGCTCACCGTCGTCACCTTCGGACTCGGCTGCCTGCTGCCCATGTCCCCGGCCGCCGCCCGCCCCACGGGTCCGGAAGCCCGGCCCGCGGCGGCCGCCGTCGAGTACCAGCAGGTCACGCTGGCCAAGGGCGTCGAGGAGACCGGCGAGCCGATGACGTTGACGGTGCTGCCCGACCGTTCGGTGCTGCACACTGCTCGGGACGGCACACTGCGGCTGACGAACGCCGCGGGAACCACCACCGTCGCGGGCAAGCTCGACGTGTACAGCCATGACGAGGAAGGTCTGCAAGGCGTCGCTGCCGACCCCGGCTTCGCCTCCAACCGGTACATCTACCTCTACTACGCCCCCAAGCTCAACACCCCGGCCGGTGATGCCCCTTCCGACGGCACCGCCTCCGACTTCGCCCCGTTCGACGGGGTCAACCGGCTGTCCCGGTTCGTGCTGAGGGCCGACGGCACCCTGGATACCGCCAGCGAGAAGAAGATCCTGGACGTGCCCGCCTCCCGCGGCCTGTGCTGCCATGTGGGTGGCGACATCGACTTCGACGCGGCGGGGAACCTGTACCTGTCCACCGGCGACGACACCAACCCGTTCGCCTCGGACAGCTACACCCCGATCGACGAGCGCTCCACCCGCAACCCCGCCTTCGACGCCCAGCGTTCGTCGGCCAACACCAACGACCTGCGCGGCAAGGTCCTGCGGATCAAGGTCAACGCCGACGGGTCGTACACGATCCCGAGCGGCAACCTCTTCGCACCCGGCACCGCCAGGACCCGTCCCGAGATCTACGCGATGGGCTTCCGCAACCCCTTCCGCATGAGCGTCGACAAGGCGACGGGCATCGTCCACCTCGGTGACTACGGCCCCGACGCCGGTGCCGCGAGCCCCACGCGAGGACCGGGCGGACAGGTGGAGTTCAACCGGATCACCAAGGCCGGTAACTTCGGCTGGCCCTACTGCACCGGCGACAACGACGCCTACATCGACTACAACTTCGCCACCGGCACCTCGGGCTCGACGTTCAACTGCGCCGCACCCACGAACACGTCGCCGAACAACACCGGCCTCACCAGCCTGCCTCCCGCGCAGCCCGCCTGGATCCCCTACGACGGCGGATCCGTTCCGGAGTTCGGCAACGGCTCGGAGTCCCCGATGGGCGGCCCCGTCTACCGCTACAACGCCGCCTCCACCTCCGAGGTGAAGTTCCCGCAGGAGTTCGACGGCGACTTCTTCGCCGGGGAGTTCGGACGCCGCTGGATCAAGCGCATCGAGTCCGGCACCGACGGCACCGTGCAGTCCATCAACTCCTTCCCCTGGAGCGGTACCCAGGTGATGGACATGGCCTTCGGCCCCGACGGCGCCCTGTACGTCCTGGACTACGGCACCGGCTACTTCAGCGGCGACGCCAACTCCGCGCTGTACCGCATCGAGCACGTCACCGACGGGCTCGCCCCGACGGCGCAGGCGAAGGCCGACGTCACCTCGGGCAAGGCGCCCCTGGCCGTCCTGTTCTCCTCGGCCGGCAGCACCGACCCGGACGGCGGCGCCCTCAGCTACTCCTGGACCTTCGGCGACGGCGCCACCTCCACCGCTGCCAACCCCTCCCACACCTACGCCACCGACGGCCAGTACACGGCCACACTGAAGGTCACGGACGCCACCGGGAAGTCCGCGACGGCCTCCGTGCAGATCACGGTGGGAAACACCGCCCCCACGGTGAGACTCGACCTGCCCACGGACGGGAGCATCCACGACTTCGGTGACGCCATCCCGTTCAAGGTGACGGTGACCGATCCGGAGGACGGCACGATCGACTGCACCAAGGTGAAGGTCACCTTCATCGTCGGCCACGACAGCCATGGCCACCCGCAGACCTCGACCACCGGATGCAGCGGCACGCTCCAGACCCTGGCGGACGGTGAACACGACCCCAACGCCAACATATTCGGCGTGATCGACGCCGAGTACACCGACAAGGGCGCCGCCGGTCAGCCCGCGCTGACCGCCCACGACCAGCACGTCGTCCAGCCCAGCCACCGGCAGGGTGAGCACTACGGCGACTCAGCCGGCGTCGACGTCATCAGCCACACCCCCGCGCACGGCGGAAAGACGGTCGGCAACATCGACAACAACGACTGGATCTCCTTCAAGCCGTACGCCCTCGGCAACGCCACCCGGTTCACCGCGCGGGTCTCCTCCGCGGGCGCGGGCGGCACCATCGAGGTCCGGGCCGGATCGACCACCGGCACCCTGCTCGGTACGGCGACCGTGCCGGTGACGGGCGGGTGGGAGACCTTCCAGGACGTGACGGCAGCCCTGAGCAACCAGCCCGGCGCCTCCACCTCCCTGTACCTCGTCTTCAAGGGCGGCAGCGGGGCGCTCTTCGACTTGGACGAGTTCTCCTTCACCACCTCAGGCGCCGGCAACCGCTCGGGGGAGGTGAGGGGCGTGAACGGCAAGTGCCTTGACGTGGACAACGCCCAGAGCGCCGACGGCACCAAGGTGCAGCTCTGGACGTGCAACGGCACCGCGGCACAGAAGTGGACGGTTGCCGGTGACGGCACGCTGCGAGCGCTGAACAAGTGCCTGGACGTGTCGGACGGGGGCAGTGCGGACGGTACGAAGGTGCAGCTCTGGACATGCAACGGAACCGGGGCGCAGAAGTGGGCGGCCACATCGGACGGCACCGTGCGCAATCCGCAGTCCGGCAAGTGCCTGGACGCCTCCGGCAGCACCTGGAACGACGGCACCGCCGTGCACCTGTGGACCTGCCACGCGAACGCCAACCAGAAATGGACCCTGCCGTAGGAGGGAGGAACCGACATGCGTATCCGTCTCAAGGCGGCCCTCGGCCTGTTCGCAGGCGCCGCGCTCTGCCTGACCCCGCAGGCCGCGGCAGTGCCCGGAACCGCGAGCCATCCCGTCACCCAGCCCGTCGGCGCGGAGGCACGCGCTGCCGCGGACCCGGCGTACAAGGTCCTCGTCTTCTCCAAGACGGCGGGCTTCCGTCACTCCTCGATCGACGACGGTATCGCCGCACTGCGCGGCCTGGGCGCCGACAACAACTTCACCGTGGACGCGACCGAGGACGCCCAGGCCTTCACCACCGGCAACCTCGGCCAGTACAAGAGCGTCGTATTCCTGTCGACGACGGGTGACGTGCTCAACGCCGCTCAGCAGACAGCCTTCGAGCAGTACATCCAGGGCGGCGGTGGATACGTCGGCATCCACGCCGCCGCCGACACCGAGTACGACTGGCCCTTCTACGAGGGACTGGCGGGCGCACTCTTCCATTCGCACCCGGCCATCCAGCCCGCCACCGTCAAGGTCGAGGACCGAGCACACGACGCCACCGCGCACCTGGGCAGCACCTGGCAGCGCACCGACGAGTGGTACAACTACCGCACCAATCCACGCACCACCGCCCACGTCCTGGCCTCGCTCGACGAGTCCAGCTACACGGGCGGGAACATGTCCGGTGACCACCCGATCGCCTGGTGCAAGGACTACCAGGGGGGCCGGGCCTTCTACACGGGGGGCGGCCACACCGACGAGTCGTACAGCGAACCCGCCTTCCGGCGCCATCTCCTGGGCGGCATCCGCTGGGCCGCCGGGATGACCGACGCCGACTGCCGTCCGGAGACCGGCTACACCCCCCTGTTCAGCGGCTCGTCCACCAGCGGCTGGAAACAGGCCGGTCCGGGGCAGTTCACCCTCGCGGACGGCACCCTGACCTCCGTCGGCGGCATGGGCCTGTTCTGGTACGACGCCCAGGAGTTCAGCGGGGACTACTCCCTCAAGCTGGACTGGAGGATGGCCGGTGACGACAACTCCGGTGTCTTCATCGGCTTCCCCGCCTCCGACGACCCGTGGACGGCGGTGGACAACGGCTACGAGATCCAGATCGACGCCACCGACGCCACCGACCGCACGACGGGATCCGTCTACGGTTTCAAGTCGGCCGACATCGCCGCACGGGACGCCGCGCTGAACCCTCCGGGAGAGTGGAACACGTACGAACTCCGCGTCACCGGGGAACGGTTGGAGATCTTCCTCAACGGCCGGAAGATCAACGACTTCACCAACACGGACCCCGTGCGCAGTCTGCGGCAGGGACACATCGGCATCCAGAACCACGGCGACGGTGACGACGTGTCCTTCCGCAACATCCGCATCAAGCGCGGCGGCGGACAGGATCCCGGCCCCCGCTCGGGTGAGGTGAGGGGGGTGAACGGCAAGTGCCTGGACGTGGACAACGCCCAGAGCGCCGACGGCACCAAGGTGCAGCTCTGGACGTGCAACGGCACCGCGGCACAGAAGTGGACGGTTGCCGGTGACGGCACGCTGCGAGCGCTGAACAAGTGCCTGGACGTGTCCGGCGGGGGCAGTGCGGACGGCACGAAGGTGCAGCTCTGGACATGCAACGGGACCGGGGCGCAGAAGTGGGCGGCCACATCGGACGGCACCGTGCGCAATCCGCAGTCCGGCAAGTGCCTGGACGCCTCCGGCAGCACCTGGAACGACGGCACCGCCGTGCACCTGTGGACCTGCCACGCGAACGCCAACCAGAAATGGACCCTGCCCTGACCGGTGGACCCGCGGGCGGACCGAAGTGAACAAGCGCGAACCGATGTGACGGCGCCCCGCTCACCGGCGTGAGCGGGGCGCCGTACAGGTGCGGACGGGTACACCGTCCGGTTCCCGGACCGTCCGATGACCGTGTTGCTGCTGTCGGGATCGACGCGCGTCGGCGGCATCAGTGCCGGGGGCACCGCAGCCGGCCTGCTCGCCGGTGCATGGGGCTCGCCACGTCACCGGCCCACACGGCGATCGTGTGCTTCCACCACCCACAGGTCGGCATCTTCCGCCTCGACCGTGGGGAACTCGCCGTCGAGGGCATCGACGGCGCGAGGTTCGTCGTCCGACACGCCGCGCCGCACACGGACAGCGGCTGAGGCTCGCTCTCCGCCTCCATCGCGGGCCTGAGTCGTGCGGGGTGTGCGCCGGCGGGCGGCACGGACTCATGGGTACGGCCGTTCCCGCGCGGTGGAGCGGCAAAGCCCCGCCGGGCCGACGGTGTCGCCGACCCGACGGGGCGCCCCCGTGCGGCGGATGGATCAGGAGGCCGGGACCTCGTCCACGAAGGCCGTCCCCGCGGTCCGGTACGCGGTGACCTTGGCGGTGACCTGGGCCGGGGTGAGGACCTGGTCCTTCACGTGCAGGACGTAGTCGACCTGCTGGTCATAGGCGCGGGGGGTGGTGGACGTCTGGCCCGCGAGGTCGATCAGCCACTGGTTGAAGTTGATCGACATCGGGCGCTCGGGCAGGTACTGGGCGTCGTGCGTGCCGAAGAGCTGCCCGTCGACGTAGTAGGTGATGGAGCTGTTGTCGATCGTCACCACCAGGTCGTGCCAGCCCGCGTAGCTCCGCCGGGCCTCGGAGTGCTGGTTGACGGCCTGCCAGGGGTCGGGGTTGTAGGTCTCCCAGGACGTCGTGTAGAGGATGTTCGACGGCTCGCCCCAGCCGCCGTTGGGCAGGTACTCGAAGTCGTACTCGGCGTAGTCGTCGGCCATCGGCGCCTTGAGGTCGTTGATGGTGAAGAACGTCTGCACCAGGCGGTCCCCGTCGGGGCCCGACTTCGGGGCGTCGGAGAACTTGACCCGGGCCGCGTAGGTCCCGTTCCTGAACTTCGTGGCCTGCGTGAGGATCTCGGTCTGCCGGGTGGACCCGGCGGTGCCCGCGGTGGAGGTCTCCAGGTTCATCACCGAATTGCCGCCGGAGCTGGAGAAGGTCACCTTCGAGGGGTCCCAGGTGGCGCCGGGCACGCCCGGGCCACCCGAATTCGAGCGGATGCTCCAGCCGTGCGCGGCGACCGCCGGGTCCGTGTGCGAGCTGTACGAGAAGTCGTCGAACAGCGTTTGTCCGCCACCGGGCGGGTCCGTGGGGTCGGTCGGGTCCGTGGGGTCGTTGCCCGCGGGGGCCGTGCCCCAGACCGTGGCACCGGACAGCTGCGCGGTGACCTTGTTCCAGTCGGCGTACGAGGTCTGGCTGCCGCTGAAGGAGTAGTCGTCGCTCTGCCGCAGCGTCTGCCAGCTGGACTGGTGGAAGCGCAGCTGCATGTCCCCGGTGTCGGTGCCCGGCGCGAGGGTGCCCGCCGCCGACGTGAAGCCGACCTCCAGGTAGCGGTCGGCCGTGGCGGTGGGGTGGGCGAGCGTGCCGAAGGTGCCGGTGATCCCGGCACAGCCGCGCACCGCCCAGGAGCAGGCGAACCGGTAGGCGGCCGACGCCGAGTCGGCCTTGAAGTAGTAGCGGACCTTGACCTGGCTGAGCTGGACGGTCGAGGAACCGGTGTTGCGCACCTTGAGCCACGGCTCGGACTGGTCTGCGGTCGCGCCGGTGGCGCTGGTGCGGTACTGGACGACGACGGAGCCGTCGGCGGCGGAGGCCTGAGTGGGCAGGGCAGTCAGGACGGCGCTGCCCAGCAGGGCCGACAGCGCCAGGGCGAGCCGGCCGCGGCCGAGGGTGGGGCGGGTTCTCATCGGGATTCCTTTCGGCAGGCTCCCGCGAGGGCGGGAGGGTGAGGGGCGTGCGATGGGGAGGGGAGGAGGCTGGCGGGGCGTGGACCGTGGGGGCTTGTGCGGTTCACGGCGGTCAGAGGACCCGAGGGGGTCGGTCAGGCTGGTGAGACCAGTGGGGCGTGTCGGCCGACAGGATCGGTGCGGCCGGTCGGGCCGGGGGTGTAGGGGCGGACGGGCGCCGTGGGGGTTCGGGCGGTACGGGTCCTGGGCCGGTACGGCTCAGGCGCTGCGCGGCCGATCCGTCCGGGAGGCGGAGCGGGCGCCGAGGCGGGTGGTGTGCGGGGCGTGGGGCACGCCGAGGACGTCCAGGCGTTCCTGGTGTCCGGTCAGGCGGCCGGTGAAGTCCTCCCAGCCGGACGCCCCGTCCCAGACCCGTTCGGCGAGCGCGCACAGCCGAGGGTAGGTGAGGTACTCGACGTGCTCCGACGAGCTGACGAACTCGGTCCACAACTGGCCCTGGGCGCCCAGGATGCGCGCGGCGGACGGGTCCTCGTCGGGCGGCTCGAGGTCGAGGCCGTACACCGTCCGCAGATCGACGACGAGTCCGGGCTGGCCGGGGGGTTCGAGCGGGCCGTGGCGCTGCGGGTAGTCGAAATAGGTGGCCTTGTGGTCGGCGTGCACCACTTCGTGGCCCCGCCGGGCGGCGGCCCAGGCGTGGGCCTGATCCCGCCAGCTCATCACCGCGCACTCGCGGGGCAGTGCCACCCCGTCCTCGGCCCAGGCCACCGGACGGCGGCCCGCCCGCACCAGGTGCTCGGTCATGCGCGTCAGGAACCAGCCGTGCAACGCGCGGGGCCCTGGCAGGCCCGCGCGGGCCGCGCGGGCGCGCGCCGTCGGGGAATGTTCCCACTCGGTGACGGGGCACTCGTCGCCGCCGAGGTGGACGTACGGCGAGGGGAAGATGTCCATCACCTCGTCCAGGACGGTGCGGAAGAAGTCCAGGACGTGGTCCTCGACGCCGAGCACGTTCTCGCAGACGCCCCACCGCGTCCACACGTCCAGGCGGCGGGCCGGGTCGGTGCCGAGTTCGGGGTGGGCGGCGAGGGCGGCCCGGACATGGCCTGGCATCCCGATCTCCGGCACTACGGTGATGCCGCGTTCGGCCGCGTACCGGATCAGGCGGGTCAGTTCGGCCCGCGTGTACCAGCCGCCGTGCGGGCGCCCGTCGAAGCGGTCGTCGCCCGCCGGTCCGATCTGGGACTCGGCCCGGCGTCCGCCGACCTCGGTCAGCCGGGGATAGGCCGCCACCGGCATCCGCCAGCCCTGGTCGTCCGTCAGGTGCAGATGGAGCACGTTCAGCTTGTGCAGCGCCATCAGGTCGATGTACCGCAGGAGGTAGGAGAGGGGCTGGAAGTGCCGGGCGACGTCGAGCATGCTGCCCCGCCACCGGTACCGGGGCACGTCCGTGATCTCCACGGCGGGCAGCTCCCACGCTGTGCCGCGCACCGGCCGTTCCGACAGCACCTCGTAAGGCAGGAGCTGACGTACCGTCTGCACGCCGTTGAGCAGCCCGGCCGGGCGGGCTGCTCGCAACAGGACGCCCTGCGCGCTGACGGTCAGGCCGTAGCCCTCCTCGCCCAGACCGGTCAGCGCACTGTCGAGGACGAGAAGGAACCTGCCGTCGGGGGTGGCCGGGAGGGGCAGACCGGTGGCGGGGGCGAGGAGGCCGCGCAGCAGGCGCGCCGCCGGTTCGGCCCCAGGGGCGACGCGCAGCGCGGTCCGCGCGTCGAGCCGGAAGCGGCCGGAGCGTACGACGAGTCTGCGGGGGCGGGGAACGAGGGCGAGTTCGGGGGGCGGCAGGTCCACGGGACGACTCCGTCGGTCGCAGGGGCTCGGTGGCGGGCAGGGACGTGCGGAGGTCAGCCCTTGACGCCTCCCGAGGCGAGCCCGGCGGTCACATGTCGTTGGAGCGCGAGGAAAATGATCAGCGCGGGCAGGGCGAACAGGGTGGAGGCGGCCATGGTGGCTCCCCAGTCGGTGCCGAACGTCGACTGGAACGAGGAGAGCCAGACCGGCAGTGTTCGGCTGTCCTGCTGCTTGATGATGAGGAAGTTGGCGTAGGTGAACTCGTTCCAGGCGGTGATGAAGCCGAACAGCGAGGTCGCCATCAGACCGGGCGCCAGCAGCGGCAGGGCCACCTTGCGGAAGGCGCCGGCCCGGGTGCAGCCGTCGACCTGCGCCGCCTCCTCCAGTTCGGGCGGGATGCCCGCGATGAAGCCGCGCAGCACGACCACCGTGAAGGGCAGGGTGATCATGAAGTAGATGAGGGTCAGTGTCGACAGCCTGTCCAGCATGTCGGTGTCGCGGGAGATGATGTAGACGGGGATGATCAGCGACTCCCAGGGCGCCATCTGCGCGATGAACACCGCGAGCACGAACTGTCGTCGCCCGCGCCATCGCATCCGGGCCACGGCGTAGGCCGCGCCGAGCGCCACCAGGAGGGCGAGCAGTACCGCGCTGAGGGTGACGAGGATGCTGTTGCGCCAGAACAGAGCGAAGCCGTCCGCGTCGACGGCGGTACGGAAGTGCTCCAGCGTCCAGCGCTCCGGGACCAGCCGGGGGTCGTAGGTCTGGATGTCCGGCGACGGCTTGAACGCGGTCGACACCATCCAGTACACGGGGAACAGGCAGATCGCCACGGTGAGGGCGGCGGCCAGGTGCAGAGGCAGCCGGCGCACCGTGTGGCGGGCCGGGCGCCGCCGGGGCGGACGCACGGTGGTGGGAGTGGGCGCGTGCGCGGCGGTCACAGGTGCTCGCCCTCCTGACGGAACAACTGGCGGAAGTAGAGGACGAGGACGCCGCTCATCAGCAGGAGCGTGATCATCGATGCGGCGGAGCCCAGGTCGTATCGCTGGCCGGAGAGCGCGGTCTGCACGGCGTAGACGGGAAGGATGGTGGTGGCGCCACCGGGGCCACCGCGGGTCATCACCCAGATCTGCACGAACGCCTTGAAGGTCCAGATGACTTCGAGGGAGAGGACCAGCATGAAGATCGGCCGAATCAGCGGGAACGTCACCGAGCGGAAGACCCGCGCGGGCCCGGCGCCGTCCATGCGCGCCGACTCGTACAGTTCGGCCGGGACGGTGACCAGGGCCGAGTAGAGGGTGATGGCGGCGAACGGGACCGACTGCCAGACGATCAGGACGACCACGATGGTGAACGCGGTACCGCCGTGGGCGAGCCACGGGTAGCTCTCGAAGGAGGAGAAGCCGAGGCCGGTCAGCGTCTCGTTGACGATCCCGAACTCGGAGTGGAACAGCCATTGGAAGACGGTGGTCGCGGCCACCACCGGCACCGCCCAGACGAGTACCAGCGAGCTGAGCACGATGGTCCGGACGATCCGGCCGAGTCGTTCCACCATGAGGGCGACCAGGGTGGACAGCACCGTGATGACGACGACGTTGACCACCATGAACAGGAAGGTGCGGCGCACCACCTCCCAGAACTCCGGGTCGGACAGCAGGGTGCGGTAGTTGCGCAGACCCACGAACTCAGCCTCGCCGACGATCAGTTGTCGCAGCCGGAAGTCCTGGAAGGAGATCACCACGGCCCGCACCAGCGGGTAGACCAGTAGGTACAGCATGCCCAGGACGGCCGGGGCGATCAGCAGGTACGGCCAGGGGCCGGCCCGGCCGGGTCGGCCGGAGTGCCGCCGGGGTGTCCGGCGGGAGGGATCCCTGACCACGCGCCGGGCCTGGCGGCCGGCGGAGCCCGGCAGGCTCCGCTCACGGACGGTCGACACGGCGCCTCCTGTTCTTCGGGGGTGTCGTCGGACAACAAGGGTGGAGCGGGGGCACGGCAACCCGGCCGGGACGCCGCGGTCAGCCGCTGTTGAGCGTGGAGGTGATCGTCGCGGAGGCCTCGGCCGCCGCCGACGCGGCGCTCTCGCCGGTGAGAACGGCCGTCATGTACTCCTTGATCGGATTCTTCGCCTCGACCGCCGCCCACTGGGGTGTGTTGGGCGTGGCGTGGCCCTGCGCCGCGCCGGCAGCCATCGCGGCGGTGCCGGGATCAGCGGCGACCGCGTCCGCGAGCGTCGTCTTGTTCGGTACGTAACTCATCGCCGGGGCCAGCTTCTTCTGCCAGGTGTCGCCGCTGAGTTCCCTGACGAAGGTGTACGCCTCGTCCTGGTGCTTGGCGGCGGCCGGGACGACCAGGTCGGAGCCGCCGGTGAAGACGCTGCCCGGGGTACCCGCGGTCCTGCCGGGGATCGGGAAGAAGCCGAGCTTCCCCCTCAGTTCGGGGTTCTTCTCCTCGACGACCCTGGCGCCGCCGGGGACGGCGATGACCTGTGCGATGTCCCCTTTGGCCATCACCTCGGCCTGCGGCGGCTGGGACTCGTCGGAGTCCTTGGGACCCTTCCCCAGGGCCTGGAGGCTCTGGTAGAAGTCCATCGCGCGCAGCGCCTCCGGGCTGTCGAGGCCGCCCTTCCACTTCCCGCCGGACTCCGTGGCGAGGTCGCCGCCCTCGTCCCAGACGAAGCCGGAGAAGACGTACCAGTTCTGGCCGGGCAGGTAGATACCCTGCGTGCCGCCCTTGTTGAGCTTCTCGGTGGCGGCGGTCCAGTCGTCCCGTGTCTTGATCTTCGACGCGTCCACGCCCGCCTTCTCGAACAGGTCGGTACGGTAGATGACCACCCGGTTGGCGGCGTAGTAGGGGATGCCGTACTGCTTGCCCTCGTAGGCGCCCGGCTGGGCGAGGCCCTTGAGCCAGTGGTCGCCGCCGAGTTCCTGGACCTTGTCCGAGAAGTCGGTCAGGCCGCCGCTCTGCGCGTACTGTGCGACCTGGGTGTTGCCCACCTCGATGACGTCCGGGGCGTCGTTGCTCGCCAGCGCCGCGGTGACCTTCTCCCCGATGCCGTCCCACTCCTGGATCTGGATCTTCAGGTCGATGCCGGGGTGGTCCTTCTCGAAGCCGGTCTCGAACTCCTGCTGGAACTCGGCCGAGACACTGTCACGCATGAGCCACACGTCCAGGGCGGTCCGGCGGCCGCCGGCGCTGTCCGACGCGTCGTCGTCGGAGGAGGAACAGCCGGTGGCCACGGCGCTCAGCACCAGAGCGCCGAGCAGGGTGAGCGAGCGGTACTTCACGGTTCACCTCTGGGAGACCTGGGAAGGGACATGCGTGCGGACCTGACCAGTAAGCAGACCAGCGGGCTTACCAGTTGGCGCCCGATGAAGGTGGCATAGACCAATGGGGCCGTCAACCCCTCGCGGAAAAAGCCGCGTTGGCGCCTCAGTGTGCTCGATCGGGGCCATCCGGCCGGATCCCACGAGGTCGACAGGTTTGACCAGCAGACCAGTTATGGTCGAAGGGCATACCAGTGTCGCGTTCCCGATGACGAGAAAGAGAATGAGTGCCGCATGGAGATCGATCCCGCCGCCTCGGGTGCGGTGCTTAAGCGTGAGCGTGTCCGCGACGCGATTCTCGAACTCGTCGAGGAGCGGCGGCCCGGCGACGCGATTCCCTCCGAACGCGTCCTGTGCGCCCGGCTCGGTGTCTCCCGGCCCACGGTGCGCGCGGCCGTCGACGAACTCGTGGTCGACGGGCTGCTGGTGCGCGAGCACGGACGGGGCACGTTCGTCGCGGCCGAGAAGATCACCCAGGAACTGGTCTCCGACCGGCAGTCGTTCAGCCTTCCGCAGGCGGCCGGCACCTGGAGCAGCCGGCTGCTGGAGATGAGCACTCATCCGGCCGGGGCGCGCGTCGGCCGCAAGCTGCGCATCTCCCCGGCGGCGAAGATTCACTACGTGGTCCGGCTCCGCCTGGTCGACGGCTCGCCCACGGCGATCGAGTACCTGCACGTCCCCGCGGATCTGGTGCCCGGCCTGACCAGTGAGGAACTGGAACAGGGCGACCTGTACGAGCACTTGCGCGCCCGGCACGCGGTCGACGTCAGTGAGGCCGTCCAGTCGATCGAGCCGACCGTGGTGACCCGTGTCGAGGCCGATCTGCTCGACGTGCCGGAACTGTCCCCCGCACTGCTCTTCGAACGGCTGACCACCGATGTGCGCGGCCGGGCCGTGGAGTACGTCCACTCCCTCTACCGGGGCGACCGCTACCGCATCGTCTCCCGCCTCAGCCTCGGCCCGCGCGACCAGGCACCGCCGTCCCCCGAGGGACATCATCCAGGTATCCCGCCGGGTGACTTCACCACCGGGGAACCGGTCACCTTCACCACGCGAGGAGTGGTGCAGGAGGGACACTGACCTCGGCGCGTCAGGGGTCCGCTACGAAGCCCAGGGAACCGCCGGGCCCAGCCCCGGACCATTCCCCCGGGGGAATCGTCCCCGGCCCGCCCCGGCCTTGCCGCGTCCGGTCCACCCCGGCTCGACCAGAACCATCGGCGCCCCTTCGACAATGAGCCGGCAGCCGAATCCACGAGAGAGCAGGGGCCGATGGCGGACATCAACATGGCTCACACCGGCGTGCCCGCGCACGTGGTCGTCTCGGGGGCGTCGTCGGTCCAGGCATGGCGGTCACGGCCACCGGCCTGCCGGCACGCAGGCTCCGTTGACACCCTCCGCCCCACATGCTTGCATCCCGCCATGCCGTTGCCGGAGACCGAGCCTCTGACTCGCCGCCGCGCCGTGGACCTCGTCCGCGTGGCCGCCGCCCTGTGTCACCCCACCGGCTGACCGCACGCTCCCCGACGCTTCCGTCGACCACCGTGGCACGCAACCCGGTCGTGCAGACGCAGGCCGCCCCGGCTGAAGCCCACCCCGTCCCACAGCGACCCTGTCGTGCTCCTTCGCCCACCATGACGAGGAACCGCCATGCCTTCTCCCACCCCCGCCGGCCACCACGACGAAACCGACTACGACCGCCGAAGGCTGCGCCAGTGGCTCGACGGCGAGGCCAGGGCCGACGGGGTCACCCGCCGCCGACTGCTCACCCTGCTCGCCGCCGGGACCACGCTCGGCATCCCGCATCCGGCCCGCGCCGCCGACGCCGAGGCCCACGCCGACGCCGCCGCCACCACGCCGATCATCAAGCCGCTGCCGTCCGAATGGTTCATCCAGCGCGGCACCAACGCCGAGACCCGCTGGGAAGCACTGCACAGAACCGGCCACCACACACCCAACGACCTGTTCTTCGTCCGCAACCACACCGCCACCCCCCTCCTGTCAGCCGACGATTGGCGGCTGCGGCTGTGGGGCAGCGGACTGCGCGGCACCCCCGGCGAGGCCAAGCCGGTGGAATTCGGCTACGACGACCTGCGAGCCCTGCCGGCCGTCACCCGTACCGCCTTCGTCGAGTGCGCCGGAAACGGCCGCTCCTACTACACCACCCAGCAGGGCGAGACAGTCGCCGGCACCGCATGGACCCTGGGAGCGATCGGCGTCGCACGCTGGCGGGGCGTACGCCTGGCCGACGTACTGCGCAGGGCCGGACTGTCCTCGTACGCCGTGGACGTGCAACCGCGCGGTCTGGACGCCGAGTACACCAGCGGCGGCGAGAACCTCGGCCGGGTCCGCCGTCCGCTTCCCCTGGCCAAAGCCCTGGACGACGTTCTCCTCGCCTACGAGATGAACGGCGAACAGCTTCCGCACGACCACGGATACCCGGTGCGGGTACTCGTCCCCTCCTGGGTGGGCATCGCATCGATCAAATGGGTCGGCGACATCGAGGTGTCCGCACAACCGCTCTTCTCCCCCTGGAACACCACCTTCTACCGCATGTTCGGCCCCTCCCACCCCGAAGGCGGCAGCACACCGCTCACCCGTCAGACCACGAAGAGCGCCTTCGAACTGGCAAGCGGAGCCACGTTCACCGCCGGACGCGCACACGTGGTGCACGGTCGGTCGTGGTCGGGCGCGGGCGCCGTCACCCGAGTCGACGTCAGTACCGACGGCGGAGCGAATTGGCGCCCCGCCCGCCTGCACGACCGGCCCCGCGCCGGCAGCTGGACCCGCTGGTCCCTCACCTGGCGCCCCCACACACCCGGCACCACCCACCTCCTGGCCCGCGCCACGGACGCGGCCGGCCGGACACAGCCGGAGACGGCGGTACCCAACACCCACGGCTACCTGTTCGACGCCGTGGTACGGCATCCGGTGAACGTGGTGTGACGGACAGCTCTCCGGCCGGGCCGCGACGGCCGCCGCCGGGCCGTGTCCCCGTGCCTCACCGACGGTGCCGCGGAGCCGGACACGATCTGCGGTGAGGGTGACGGTGACGGTGCCGTCGAAGGCTCTGTCTTCGGTCCTCACCGGGCCCTACGACTGTTCGGCCTCGGCGGAGCGGTCCGGTCCGAGCACGGCGAGCAGCCGCAGCTTCTCGTGGCTCTCGGTCCGCGGCGGAGCGGTCAGCACGAGGAGGGTCCGGGACTGGTCATCGGTGAACAGCGCCTGGCAGTGGCCGGCCCCGTCCTGCGGCCGGTCACCGCAGTCAGGCACATACGAACCGGTGCCTCGCGAGCGGCAGAAGGCCGGCGACTGATCGCTCGGTGCCCCACCACCGGCCCGCGGCCCAGCCGAACGCCTGGGGCTCGGTCGCTGGATCCGGGGCGGGGATGCCGGGGCTGCGGACGAGGTGAGCCGGAGACCTTCGGGCACGTCCTCACGCTTGACGATCATAGGGAGCATCAGCAGCGGGCCTTGCCACCTGGCCGAGCGCGGCGGTGGTCTCAGCGCCAGTCGTCGATCACATAGGCGTCGGGGTGGCTGTATCCGGGTTCGTTGGGCCTGTGCATGGTCACGCCCTGCAACCAGGTGCGGAAACCACGGTCGATCATGCGCCCGTAGGCATTCGAGCGGCCCAGGTTCATTCCGGCGTCGAGTTGCCCCAGGCCGCGATCGGCGGCCAGCCGCTCGCACGCGTCGAGCAGCCGCTCGAACCGGTCGGCGGCGTCCGGACCAGGACGTACGGCGCCGAATTTGACGAAGCACACGTCCGCCCCAGCCTCCGACCCGGCTCCGCAGTGGCAGACGGCCAGGCCATCGAGCTCGGAGCCCGCGCCATGGAGCAGGATGGTGTCACCGAGTCCCTGCGCGTGCGCGGCCACGATCTCGCGTTCCAGGCTCAGTCCCTCGTACACGGCTCCTGTCAGTGCGCGACAGAGACTCAGCGCGTCAGGCCGCTCGGCAGCGGACAGTTCGCCATAGAGCACTCTGCCGGCAACTGCGGCACCGTCTGTGACCTGCTTCTTCATGATGGCTGTGAGGAATCGGGGCCAGAAACCGTACCGGCGGTAGAGCTCGAGATGCTTGGGACTGTGCGCGAAGGTGAACAGGCCGAGGTGGCGGTTCCCCCAGACGTCGAAGCAGTCGATGACCGGCTCCATCAGACGCCTGCCGATGCCCTGGTCCCACAGGTCCGGACGTACGGTCAGCGGTCCGAAGAACCCGACGCTGCCCCAGCTGGTGGCGAAGTTCGATCCCACTACTTCGCCCTCGACCGTCGCCGCGAATGCCGCCCGCGGATCGGCCGCCCAGCGCGTACGGACGTAGTCGACGGTTCCGAAAGGATCAGGGGCCCCCAGGAAGGTCCCGAAGGCGAGGCTGCATATCTCATCGGCCCGGTCCAGGTCCGCCTCACCCAGCGGGCGGACTGACACCGGGACCGCGCCACTCCTGCGCTCCGCTGCCGGTGGGATCATCACTCTGTACCTCCGTCGCCCCCTTCCATCGCACCACGGAGGCGCGCCACAGGCGAGGCGAGCGGTTCGACGACGCCCCGAGGGCGTGGGACCTGAGGACCGAGGACCAAGCCGGTCTACCTTGTCTTGCCGCGGGAGCGAAGGAAGTAGCGGGCGCCGGCATCACCATGCCCGCCTGGATCGTCTTCTCTCGTTCCAAATGGTTTAGCCATTGACCATCACAGCGGATGCACGGGGTTGTGCTGGTGGGACTCGCCGCGGCCTCCCGGCTGGGTTGACCGCGCTGTGTGGTCGACCCGTTCCAGGTCTGGGCGCTGGAAAAGGGCCACCAGAGGGTGCCGGCTCGCCCTCGCTCGACCGGCGACGGGAGCTCTCGGTCCTGCTGACCGGCGGCAGCCGCAACGAAGAGCCCCAACTCCTGCCACTGCTGGACGCTGCCGTAAGGGGTGAGCCGACCCTCGGCGGCCACGCTCAACTCGTGGGGCTGCACCGCCTGATCGACCTCGCTCGCGCGGGGCACAACCATTGCTCGGCGACATGAGTCTTCGTCAGCGATCACTTGCTGATCGCACTGACGAGGAGACCATCATCACCGCCATACGTAAGACCCTGACCGCCACCGCAGTTGTCGGCGCCGTCCTGGCGGGTTCGGCCGCCTGCGGCACGGTGGAGCAGCTCTCCGCCGGGAAGAAGCTCGACCAGGCCTTCCAGAAGCTCGCCGAGGAGAAGACGATCTCCTTCGAGCTCGACCTCGACACCGACGCCCGGAGCCTGAAGGCGCTGGACGCCTCGTCGGATCCGGAACCGGGCGAGGAGATGCCCGACGAGGCCGCCCACCTGGTCAGTGACGCGAAGGTCCGCGTCACCGTGCAGTCGAAGAAGCCGATCGAGGAGTCCGGGGAGAAGGACTACGTCGGCATGGCGCTGAAGATCAGCAACAAGGACGGTGACCTCACCGAGTACCGCGTCGTCGGCGACTACACCTACATCCGCTCCGACGTGAACGTCCTCGGCAAGGCGATGGGCTTCCCCGTACCGTCGGTGAAGGATTTGCCCCCGGAGGCGAGCGGACTCAAGAAGGTACTTGAGGGCGAGTGGGTGAAGATCAACACCAAGGAGATGGAGAAGACCACCGCCGAGCTGGGAGCGGAGTCCGGTGCGAAGCCCGCGCCGGATCCCACCCTCGACGCGAAGACGCAGAAGCACCTGCTGGAGGCGCTGCGCAAGACCATCGCCCGCGAAGTCGAATTCAAGACGGCCAGCGACAAGGACGGTTCCGAGCACATCACCGCCACTGCTCCGTTCCGTACGCTGATCACTCAGTTTCTCGGCGAGATCCGTCCGCTCGCGAAGAACTTGCCGCCGGGCGTGGAACTGCCCACGGACAAGGACCTCAAGGACGCTCCCGACACCGAGGTCACGGCTGACTTCACCCTCGAGAACGGCGAGTTGACCGAGGTCTCCGTCGATCTCGCCAAGCTGGCCGAGAACGCCAAGGTGAAGAAGCTGGACCTGGTGGTGCGGATGACCGAGGGCCAGACGCCCACGGCCCCGGCCGGCGCCACGGAGCTGAGCCTCGAGGACATCCTGGGCGGGTTCGGCGCCGCGATGATGAACCAGGAGGGCTTCCTCGAGGGCGCGGCATAGGCACGCCACACTTCGCGCGAGCACGTCGGTACGGCCACCGCAACGCCCTGCAAGATCATCGGGCCGAAGTGATCGCCTTCTACTGACTCGAAGGCGAACCGGGCAAGCCCCGCGGCATGCCGGACGACCTACAGACCGGATCTGAGAGCCGACCTGCCTGAGTGACTCCCGAAGACACCGACACACGACTCCCGAAGAACGGGCACAGCCAATGTCGTGTCGACATGAGTTCGGGAGCCACCCGGGCCGCACCCGCGTGATCGAAGTCAGTGAGAAGTGAGACGTCACTCAGTGACCTCTTTCCAGCTTTCTGACCGTGTGGAGGGCATCCCCCGACCCGGTACCTGACGTAGCGGCACCAGCCGAGCCGACGGATCACACGCCTGATGGTCACCAGGGCCGCTCCGCGGCGCTCACCACCGATCCCGCGGCCGACACGGGAGCCGGCGAAAAGGGATCGGGTGTCCCGCCCGGCACCGACGCGGTCTTTCGACCATGACGTCGGTGTCGATAAGGTCAGGCGGCGGACCGTGCGGGCAGGCCGGATGTGTCTGCACACCTCTGAAGACTGGTGTCCATGCGTTGGCGTCCAGGCGAGCCCGAGGCCGCCGGCCGGCGGGTGGTGACCGTGCTCGACGCCGTCCGGCAGCCGCGCGACGCGTCACCCGACGTCACCGGGCGTCCGCGGGTGATCGGGATCGACGGCCGGGGCGGCGCCGGCAAGACGACCCTCGCCCAGCGGCTACGCAGGGTGGTGCCCAACTCCGCCATCGTGCACACCGACGACATCGCCTGGCATCACGCCTGCTTCGACTGGGGCGCCGTGCTCGTCGAGGACATCCTGCAACCCCTGTACCGGGGCGAGGCCGTGGACTTCCGCCCTGACGCCAGGATCACCCACGACCGGCCCGGATCGGTCACCATCCCCGCCGGTACCGAGTTCATCTGGGTCGAGGGAACCGGCATCATCCGCGAGGCGTTCTCCCCGTGGTCGGACGCTTCGGCGTGGCTTCAGGGTGACCTCGATGAGCAGGAGCGCATGCTGGTCGTCCGCGATGGTGACTCCCCCGAGCAACGGGAGCATGTGGCGAGCTGGCTGCTGGAGGAACTGCCGTTCATGTTGCGAGAACAGCCGTGGGCCCGAGCCCCCATGATCGTCGCCAGCCATCCGCAGATCGACCACGACCCGGAAACCGAGCTGGTCGTCGCCCCGCCGGTCTGACGGTGTGTCAGGCGCCTATGGTCCCGTCGACTCCTTCACGCAGGAAGTCCGCGTGCCCGTTGTGACGGCCGTACTCCAGGAGCACGTGCACCATCACCATCCGCAGCGACACGTCCTCGCCCCATCTTGGCTGATGCCCAGCCAGGTCCAGCGACCCGGCCTCCCGCTCGATGCGGCGCGAGTTCTCGACCTCCGCCTCCCAGGCCGCGAAGGCCTCCGCCCTGGTCGATGCGCTCGCGACGTACGCCGCCTGGAAGTCGATCTCATCGGACCAGACCATCGGCGCATCGTTGTCCTCGAACACCCGGCGGAACCAGGCACGCTCTACTTCCGCCATGTGCCGCACCAGCCCGAGCAGCGACAGCGTCGACGGCGGCATCGACTGCTGTCGCAGCTCCTCGTCAGTGAGCCCGTCGCACTTCATGGCGAGGGTCGCCCGGTGGTAGTCGAGGAAGGCCCGCAGCATGTCGCGCTCGCTGCCGAACGTGGGCGGACCTATGCGATTGTCTGTGCTCACCACTCGTGCTCCTCATCCATGCCCTGTGTCCAGGACCAGAATCCATCCCCCGATCATCCCAGATGAGGGTCGCACCGAACATGGCTGTCGGCTCACAGCCGCAGTCGTGGGGCCCGGCGCGGTGGCGGATGTTCCGCAGCACGGGCGGCCTGAAGATCGCACGACCGGTCGCCATCGGGACGCCGCGTGGACACAGGGGGAACCGAAGACGGGCCGGATCCTCGAGGACGCGACGGGAGGCCTCCTCCGGAAGACGGTCGGGTCAGCACGCATGCATCACTGATGCCATATCGCCCGTCGACCCCTGCCGCGAACCCATCACGATCACTCCCAGCCCATTATATCGAACAGTAAATCGAACACGCGGGAGCGCGGGCATGGATCACGGCATAGAATCAAAAATATGTTCGATGACCTGCCGCACGACGTGGACCGTCTTCAGACCCTGCGGGTGTGGCATGCCATGTGGCTGGTGCGTATCGACGCGAAGATCGCCGCAGTGCAGCAGCGGCAGACGGAGGCCGAGCACGGCCGACGCAACCGTCCGCATCCCCCGGAGTGGGTGGTCGAACTCGGCATCGGCACCGGCCGCCCGCCCCTCCAGGTCCACTCCGGCGACTGCTACATGGCAGGCAAACGGCGCCGACCGGTCGACCGCGACGAAGCCCGTCGCCTCCTTGCCGACGGCCTGATGGCCTGTAGCCATTGCCGACCCGACACACAGCTGGACATCATCGACTTATCCGACGGCAGCACCCCATACCGATCCTTACGCCGCCCGAAGGACACCGTCGATGCCCAGCACTCCCCCACCCCCGGTCTCAGAGCCCGACCCGTCCGCGCTTGTGTGTCTGGGCAGTCAGGTCGGCCCGTGCACCACCTGTCAGCGCAAGACCCACAAGTACGGCCGCGGCGGCAGCCCGCTCTGCCAGTGGTGCATGGC
Organism: Streptomyces sp. NPDC033216; assembly: GCF_055577115.1. Lineage (NCBI taxonomy): Bacteria > Bacillati > Actinomycetota > Actinomycetes > Kitasatosporales > Streptomycetaceae > Streptomyces > Streptomyces sp. NPDC033216. Next base: position 79,848 of record NZ_JBVIQK010000018.1, read on the forward strand.
TCCCGTCATGCAGGCATGGGGCACCACAGTCCGGCACACGAACACCCGCCCGTAGGTCACACGAGGGGCGGGCGTCGGCGGGGAGGCGGCGTGGTCAGTCCAGGGGCGGGCGCGACGATCTTCTTCTGCTGCCCCGCGCACCCCCGCAGCAGCCCCAGCCGCTCACAGCCCGACCACGCTCGGCTCGCCGGCGACCGCCGGCCCTGCCGCGGATTGCACCCGTCCGGGTCAGCCGTGATGGCGGCGGGGCCGGAGTCCGGCGAGGGTGGGCAGTGCTCGACGTTCCTGTCGGGCTGCCTCCGGTCCGCTTTGTGAAGGAGCACCGTCATGTCCGAACGCAACACCCTCATCCGCAGCCTGCACGATGTGGGTCTGGCCGCCTGGTTCGGCGGCTCGTTGATGGGCGCGATCGGTCTCAACGGCGCGGCCAGCGACGAAGGCGGAACTGAGGCGACCAGGGATCGCATCTCTTCATCGGGATGGGCGAAGTGGGCGCCGGTCAACGCCGCCGCCATCGGCGCGCATCTCTTCGGCGGCGGCGGGCTGCTCGCCGTGAACGCCCACCGCGTCGCCAACCAGCAGGGAGTGGCCGCGTCCACCACGGCAAAGGCCGTCGTCACCGCCGCGGCCCTGGCCGCCACCGCCTACACCCGTGTCCTGGGCAAGAAGGTCGACCTGGCCTCCTCCCCCGATCCGCAGGACGCCGAGAAGGCGCGGAAGCATCCCATCGACCGTGATACGGCACGGCGACAGCTGGCCTACGCGCAGTGGGCGGTGCCGGCACTGACCGGGTGCCTGGTGATGCTCAACGCCCTGCACGGCGAGCAGCAGCGTCCCACCGAACAGATTCCTGGCATGTGGGAGCGGGCCCGCTCGGCGACCCATTTCATGCCGTAGCGCCCGCTCTCGGGCACCGGGCGCGCGGACCGTCCGTCGAGCCGGCCGAGCGGCCGGCCGAGGCGCGTGACAGGACGAGTCGGCCGTGACCGTCCGTGGAAGACCGTGCACACGGAGCTGGGGCACGTTCCGCGGCTCGCGCACGAGGTGCTGTGCGACATGTTCCCGGCGGCTGTGGGCCGTCGTGACGGCAACGATTAGACCGGGCAGCCGGATCGGCTTCCGGACCTGAACAAGGAGAGCGTCCGTGTCCATCCATACCCCGCGTACCGCCCGAACACCGGTGCAGCTGGCGGCCCTGGTGGTGGGAGTGGTGTTTCTGCTGGTCGGTGTCCTCGGCTTCATTCCGGGGGTCACCACGAACTACGACAGCATGGAGTTCGCCGCTCACCACTCCGGAGCCAAGCTTCTGGGCATCTTCCAGGTGTCGATTCTGCACAACCTGGTGCATCTGGCCTACGGTGTCGCCGGGCTGGCGCTGTCCCGCACCGCATCGCAAGCCAGGCTCTACCTCCTCGTCGGCGGCGCCGTCTACCTGGTCCTGTGGCTGTACGGGCTCGTCATCGACCGGGACAGCGCCGCGAACTTCGTCCCCCTGAACAACGCCGACAACTGGCTCCACCTCGTGCTCGGCCTGGGCATGATCGCTCTGGGCGTCCTCCTCACCCGCGGGCGCAACGCGACACGGACTCCCGCGTGATCATCGAAGGGTGATCACCACCGCCGAACTCCGGCCCGACCTCTGCGTTTGCCCTGGCAACGGCTTTGGCGGCGGGCGGTGCGGCCAGGGCTGGGCTTGCGCGGGACGGTCTCGGGCCGACCGACCCACCGGCCTGTGCCCGCGCCGCACGTCATGGGAGTGTCCAGCCACGTGCGGACCAGGAGGCCGCTGAACGTCGCGTCCGGCCGCCCACGACCGGCCGCGGAGCATGTCCTCGTCGCCTGACATGACGGGTCCGGCACGGCCGGTTTCAGGACCATGCGATCTCGCCGTGACGGGAGACGAAGCGTCCGGTGCCGGCGCCGGGCCCCTCCGTGGCGAGGGCGACGATCGCGTCTGTGCCCTCCGTGACCGTTTGAGGGCCGCTGTGACCGTTGAGGTCGGTTGCGGTGTAGCCGGGGTCCGCGGCGTTGACGCGGATGCCCCTGAGCGCCTTGGCGTACTGCGTGGTCAACATCGTCAGCGCCGCCTTCGAGGAGGTGTAGAGCGGCGCGACCACGTGCGACTCGGGTCGGCCGGGGTCGTGGGTGAGGGCGAGGGAGCCCATACCGCTGCTGACGTTGACGATCGCGGGGTCGTCCGAGCGGCGCAGCAGCGGCAGGAACGCGGTGGTGGTGCGCACGACACCGATGACGTTGACGTCGAGGACGGCTAGGGCGTCAGCGGCGGTGAGGTCGCTGGGATCGCCGAGAGGGCCGTGCACACCGGCGTTGTTGACCAGGACGTCGATTCTGCCCTCGTGTTCGGCGACGTTCTCCGCCGCGGCGGCCACGGACGCGTCGTCGGTCACGTCAATGGGTACGTAGCGCGCGCCGAGCGCGGCGGCGGCCTCCTCGCCCTGCTCGCGGTCGCGGGCTCCGAGGAGCACGGTGTGCCCGCACTCGACCAGGCGGCGGGCGGTCTCGCGGCCGAGACCCTTGTTGGCTCCGGTGATGAAGGTGATCGTCATGCGTTCGATACTGGCCCCGGCCAGCGACGCCTACCAGGGACGCCTCGACGGTGGGAAGACCAGTACCACCCTCGCGCCCACCCGCACGACGAGGGAGGCCGGAGAATGGAGAGCATGCCGACGATCCCCGGAACCGGACTGGGCGCGATGATCCGCACGTGGCGGGACCGGTTGCCCCCGTCGGCCGCCGGGCTACCGGTGGCCCGCGGGCGCCGGGCGGCCGGGCTGCGGCGCGAGGAACTGGCCGACCTGGCGGGGGTGTCGGTCGACTACATCGTGCGCCTGGAGCAGGGGCGGGCCACGACACCGTCGGCGTCGGTGGTGGCGTCAATGGCGCGCGCCCTGCAACTGTCCACCGCCGAGCGGGACCACCTCTACCGGCTGGCCCGGCTCGTGCCGCCGGCGGACGGCGTGATCTCCGACCATCTTCCGCCCGGCGTGCAGCGGGTGCTCGCCCGGCTCGGGGACGTGGCGGTCGCCGTGTTCGCGGCGGACTGGCAACTGGTGTGGTGGAACCGTGGGTGGGCCGCCCTTCTGGGAGACCCCTCCGGCTCGCCGCCGAGGCTGCGCAACTTCGCCCGCGACAGATTCCCGGTGGATGACGGGCCCGTGCGCCTCGCCCTGTGGCCGGTGAACGAGGCGGACCGGCACGCCACCGACGCCGCCGTCGTCTCCGATCTGCGCCGCGCCAGCGGCCGCTTCCCCCGGGACACCCGCTTGGCCGCGCTGATCCGCGATCTGAACGAGGGCAACAGGAGGTTCGCCGGTCTGTGGGCGACCGGAGAGGTGGCTGAGCACCGTGAGGATCACAAGACGATCGACCACCCGTCGGTGGGCCCCGTCACCGTGGACTGCGACGTCCTGACCGACGGCGACTCCGAGCTCAAGATCGTCATCATGACCGCGGCACCCGGCAGCGACGACGAGACCAAGCTCCGGCTCACCGCCATCGCCGGCCCACCGGCCACCACGCACACCTGACGCGGCGCGGCGACCTCTCCGCACGAGTCCGCGGTGGCCGCCGCGCAGCGGCCCGACGGCTGACCGGCGTGTCGCGCCGGCGACACCGCCACGGGTGCGAACCCAGACCGGCCTCCGGCTCTCGCCGCGGTTCCATCGAGCCGAACCCCGTTCCCGGCGACCTCCGGCTCCCATGGTGACCGCAGGCCTTCGGGCATGTCCGACGCCCTTCCCGCCGCCCACGGCGGTACGGGGCGTGCGGCTGAGGTCGGCTGGACCGTTCACATGCCCGCGGGCAGTGGGGGAAGCAGAAGACGGGGTGACGACCTCACGGCTGGGCTTGCTTCGGCAGGGTGAGGATTTCGGCTCCGTCGTCGGTGATTGCGATCGTGTGCTCACTGTGTGCCGTCCGGCAGCCCGTCGCACTTCGGAGCGTCCACCCGTCGGCATCAGTGACGAGTTGGGCGGTGTCCGCCATGACCCACGGTTCCAGTGCCAGCATCAGCCCGGGGCGCAGTTCGTATCCACGGCCCGGTCGTCCGGTGTTCGACACGTGGGGGTCCTGGTGCATCGTCGATCCGATGCCGTGACCGCCGAACTCGGTGTTGATCCGGTACCCCGCCTCACCGAGGACCGTGCCGATGGCATGGGAGATGTCGCCGATGCGAGCCCCCGGCCCGGCAGCGGCGATCCCTGCGGCCAGCGCGCGTTCGGTCGCGCTGATCATCGCGACGCTCTCCGGGGGCCTTGCGTCGCCCACGATGAAGCTGATGGCGGCGTCGGCAGCGACTCCGCCTTTGGAGACGGCGAGGTCGAGGGTCAGCAGATCGCCGTCGGCGAGCGTGTAGTCGTACGGCCGTCCGTGAAGCACGGCGTCGTTGACGGCCGTGCAGATGTAATGGCCGAACGGGCCGCGTCCGAAAGCCGGCTCGTAGTCGACGTAACAGGACAGCGCTCCGGCCTCGATGATCATCTTCTTGGCCCACCGATCGATGTCCAGAAGGTTCACGCCGATCGTGCTGCGGCTCCTCAGCGTCCGCAGGATGTCAGCGACCAGCGCGCCCGTGTCCTTCGCTCGGGCCAACCGGGTGGGGTTCAGGATCTCGATCATGCGGCGCCCTTCTCATGAAACCAATAACTATACCGGTAATACTATACCGGTGCAGCGTCGGCGCCATGGTCACGCGGCCGCTCGCTCCCGCAGAGGACGAACGCGGACAGCGCCTCGGCGCCCTTCCGCGTCGGGCCACGGGAGGGGGCTCAGCTCGACACCGCACTCGCCGCATGCGCGTCACCGAGACCATCCGGAGGACGGAGCCGGGCCGCGTGGCCACCCCCGCCCCCCGACCATGGCGACGATCGGCGACATCCTCGGCCCCCCTCCCGACGCGGTGCAGGCCGAGATCAGCCGGCCCGGACGTGGCGGCGCATCGGCCGACTTCGGTCACCACGCACACAAGAGGTGGCACCGCAGGAGGGCATCGCGAGCGGGCCCGTGGTCCTGTTCACGCGGCACGGCAGCGGATGTTCACGACGTCGAGCGGCGTTCTGACGGTGCCGTCTTCGATGTGCAGGAGAAGTGACCGCGGCGGCTGAGGGGCGCCGCTGCGCCGCCGACCTCTCCGGCTGTCGAGAGGCGGCCGCTCAGGGCGCGTGGGGCGCTGAGGGTTCAGGGTGCGATGCCGCTCGTCGGCGTCAGGAGGCGTGAGGCTGCTGGAGGCCTCGGAGAAGGCCAGCGATCAGGCGCCGGGGGTCGTAGCGGGGGTCGTCGTTCCGTCCGATGCCGAGGTTGCCGATGCCGCGCATCAGCTCGTGAGGCCGCGTACCGGGCCTGATGTCGCCCGCCTCGACCGCGGCGTCGAGCAACTGAGCGCAGACGGGCAGCAGGCGGTCGAGGAAGTCTCACGTGAGTTCCGGATCGGACGTGCACGGCGCGTGCGCGCCACCGGGCATGAGTGCTCCCGTACCGGGCAGCACACTGGAGACCCGCGCCGGGCACGACAGGGGCGCGGGACCGCACGATCGGAGGGATATCCGTGGACTGGCTGTTCATCGTGAAACCCGCGGACACCACCCCGGAAGGTGCCTCCTGCGACAAGGACCGCATGCTGGAACTGGCCGGAACCGCGCCTCGCCGCGAGTGGTGCCTGTCCAGGTGGCGGCGCATGGCTCCCGGCGACCGCTTGTGGATCTACTTCGCCTCACCGGTGCGGGAGATCGCCGCGGTGGCCGAGATCGATGACGAGCCGTACGAGGTGGCCGGAAGCCCTCGCCAACCGTGGCGTTTCACGGCGACGTTGCATCCGGCAGCGACCCGCCGGCTGCACCGCGACCCCGTCCCGCTGCACGCCTTGTCCAACCGACACCCCCAGGGGGTCACCCGGGTGAAGGACAGCGACCTCGAACTGCTGCTGGAGCACGCGGGCCTGTGACCGCGTTCCCTCCATGTCCGTGACGTGAGCGCCGCCCCCGTGCCCGCTTTGCCACCCGTCTCCCTGCGGACGGGCGTGATGTCGACACCAGTCCTCTCGGTCCCCTGTCGGCGGGCACCCTTCGCCGCCGCCGTCGCCGACCCGCTGACCGACGCCATCCGAGCCGTCGACACCGCCGCGCTGAACTGCGGGCAGGATCAACGCCGCCCTCCTGACCGACGTCGTGCACGGGCTTCCCCGCCGCGGTAGGCCGCAGCCCGCGGCGCCGGCGAACCCACCACCGTGCGGAGCGCCGGCGCCTCCCTCCGCTTCGCCGCCGTGGAACCTCGGCCCACGGATCTGGTCCAGGCCCATGAGTCATGGCGCTGTGCCGGAGTCACCTGCATGCCATGCGCCTCCCCGCGCCGAGAGCCCATGCTCGTACGACACCACGAGGAGTCCCTGCTGCCCGAACGCGCCGATGGCCGCCCACACGGGCAGCGCCTGATCCCCACCAATTTCGAAAGACGGGGTTTGTTCCGGCGAGATCGGTACAGACGATGAGCTAACACAGCCTTTATATGACGAAGCGGAGACACACCATGGGCATCATCGCGTGGATCATCATCGGCCTGCTCGCCGGCGCCATCGCCAAGGCCCTGATGCCGGGCAAGGACCCGGGCGGCATCGTCATCACCATGCTCATCGGCATCGTCGGCGGTCTGCTCGGCGGCTGGCTCGGCAAGGTGATCTTCGGAGTCGACTCCATCGACGGCTTCTTCGACCTCTCGACCTGGATCGCCGCGATCATCGGTTCCGTCATCCTGCTCGCCCTCTACCGCCTCGTCACCGGTAACCGGCACTCGCACCGTCACGCGTGACCAGCTGAAGACACACCCCTCATAGGCCTGTACGGCTCCCTCCTGTTTCGCAGGACGGGAGCCGTCGGCATGTCATGGCAGCGACATGCACGGCGATCGAGCGGCAGAGGGGGCGAGGAGCCGAGGCGCAGTGCACCCACTCACACGGCACGTTCCATGCAGACCAACTGGTCCCGCCCGTCCCACGACTCGGTGACGGTGAAGCCGAGCCGCTCGTACAGGGCGATCGCGCCTGCGCGCCACCTCCACACCGACAGCCGCACCACACCGACGCCCACTTCCGCGGCATGCGCGAGCGCGCTGTCGACCAGGCTGGACGCGACACCCCGCCCCCGGAACGCCGGATCCGTCCACAGCCTCTTGACCTCGCACCTTCCCTCGACAGGGGCGGTCACCACCAGGCAACCCACCGCGCTGTCCCCGCTCAACGCCAGCAGCACCACATCGTCGACGAACACCGCCCGTGGATCCACGATCTCTGCCCGGTAGCGGTCCGGCAGCCCCTCCACACCGGCGACAGCCTCACCCTTCTCGGCCTGCGTCCGCAGATGGTAGGCCGCCAGCAGCCCAGCCGGACCCTCCTGGGCGGAAGGGACCTGACCTGGCCAGCGGACGACGGCAACCTCGCGTTGATCAGTCATGGACGCGAGCATCGCATGACGCGTGCAGGACCTGAACGAGCCTCTTGATCGCCCTTCGCCACACCCGTCCAGCACCGCCACCGCCACCAGCGCCGAGAGTCCGTGGAGCGGGCCCACGACGATCAGCGCCCCTCGACGCGGGGCTGCTCGTCGAGAGCGACGACACCCTGTACACGGCCAACCGAAATACCGCCGGCACCGGCACCCAGGTAGCGGAACGCCACAGCCTCCGGCGCACGCATGCGTCGGCTCACCCTCGCCCTGCCCCCGGAGTGCACCGCAGACCCAGGAAGCGGTCCCGCCGATGACCAGCTCCGCCAGGTCGCGGCCGACCCCCTGGGCGTGGGCCATGTCCGCGGCGGCGGCCGCCGCGCCCACGTCTCGAAGTGGAACGCACCCGCCTCGCACGCGAGTTGCCTGGCTGGAGCCGGACAAGGGTGGGGAGGGCCGCGCTGTGCGCGCGGTGAACCGGGTGTGCGCCGTTGCCGTTGAGACAAGAGGCATGCCCGCGTGTCGGGCCTCGAACCATCTACCCCAAGGGAATTGCATGCCTGATCACCGTCGATGCTCCATGCGCCGCAGAAGGAGGACGACAAGCGCTGCCCTCACCGCCGCCGCCACGGCCTCGCTGTTGCTCTCCGGGACCGGTTCGGCCGAGGCGGCCAGTGCCTCCGGGCAGGAAGCCGTCAAGCACTATGTCGCCCTCGGTGACTCCTACGCGGCCGGCACGGGCCTGCCCCAGCAGACGGACGCGGAGTGCAAGCGTTCCTCGGCCGGCTACCCGTCATGGATCGCCGAGACGTACAGGCCGACCGTGTTCAAGGACGTCAGCTGCGGCGGCGCCACCACGCGTTCACTGTGGAACAAGCAGGGAACAGCCGCCCCGCAGGTCGACGCCCTCACCAGGGACACCGATCTGGTGACCGTCACGCTCGGCGGCAACGACCTCGGCTTCTCCGAGGTGCTCACCACGTGCGTGCTGGCCGGGTTGTCCACCAGGGAGGGCACTCCCTGTCGTGACACGCTGCTCCGCAGCGGCAAGGACCTGGACGCGGACTTCGCCAAACTGAGCACACGCATACCCGACATGCTCAGCGACATCGAGCGGCGCAGTCCCGAGGCGCGTGTGGTCGTGGTCGGGTACCCGAATCCGTTCCCCACCGACGGAAGCACCTGCGGTTCCTCCGTGCCGCTGGCCAAGGGCGACGTCACCTGGCTCAACCAGACTACGAACCGGCTGAACCTCCTGCTGGAGACCGCGGCCTACGTCCAGCAGGCCGAGTTCGTGGACACGTCTTCCCTGTTCCGCGGCAAGGACATGTGCCAGCCCCCGTCCAGGCAGTGGATCAATCCGTTGCTGCCGCAGACGCCCGGCTCCGCCCATCCCAACGCCATCGGACACCTGATGGTGGCGCACAAGGTGTACGAGCAGCTCGGCACGTAGTCGCCTTGTCCCGCTCCGCCGGGTCGCACGACCACGCCCGACCCGGCGGAGCCGGACCCGGCCGACAGGGCGACGCCCCGGGCAGCTCATGCCGTCCGGTGCCCACCGCTGCATGGGCGCGGGTGTTCTGCGTGACGCCCTCCCCGCCTGCCCCGAAGTCATGATCCACCCAGCGGGACAGTCCCCACCGGACGGCGAGAACCGCGGCGTGCGCGCGGTCCGAGGCGGCGACACCATGAACAGTCGGCGGGCGTGGACGCATGACGGCACCCACGTGATGTCCCGTCGCGACGGCTCCCCGCATACGAACGCCTCCACCGTGTGGCCGGGCTCGCCGCGTGACGCACGGGGCGTCCCCGTGCCGTTCCCTGCTGCGGAGGGGGACAGCGCTGTCTCCCCTCCCGTGACAGGGCCACCTGCACCGCGCTTTCCACGATGACGCGCCTGCCGTCTCAGCCCCCGTTCCGCTCCGGGGCGTTCGCTGCTCCGCGAACGGGCGGCACTGCGGCGTGGTTCACAGCATCGGGCACGAGGCACCCCGCTCGAGCGCCTGAACCAGGGCTCCGCCCGGGCCGGCGTACCGTGCGCGCCTACAGGTGCTGCCGAAGTCGACCGAGCGAGGGGCCGTTGCGGGGAGAGGGAGGAAGCGCTGGTGGCGCGCCGGGGCAGGCCGGCGAGATCCTCCCGGTCCTGTCCAGGGCCCCTCGGGGCGCATGACGGTCTCTCCCCGGGGAGGCCGAGGTCTGCACGGCTCCTCACGGTCCGGGGCTTCTCGAGACGGACGTGGCCTTCGGCGAGCGGGTGTCAGTTCGCGCCGTCGAGAGCCTCGTAGACGTGCCTGAGGTAGCTGTGCGTGCGCTCCGAGCCGAGGATCCCGTCGCCCATGCGGTTCATCGTGTACGCGAACGTGATGCGCCGGTCCAGGTCCATCAGGACGATCGAGCCGCCCCAGCCCACCCAGAAGCAGATCGTTCCGGTCGGCATGTGCGGCATCGTGCGGGGGTCTGCGAGCGCGTAGCCGATGCCCCAGCGCACGGGAACGCCCAGGAACAGGTCGACTCCGTCGGCCTGCACGGCGAAGATCTTGTCTACCGTCTCCGCCGAGAGCAGCCGCAGGCCGTTCGCCTCGCCGCGTCGTGAGATCACGGAGAGGGCACGGGCCAGGCCTCGTGCGTTGCCGTGTCCGTTGACGGCTCCGAGTTCGGCGCGGCGCCAGCGCGGGGTGTCGACGTGCTCGTCCCGGGCAGGGCTTCCGAGCAGCGTCTTGGTGAAGACCGCCTCGGGATCGAGACCGGCCGGTACCGCGGAGATCCGCGACGACGACACCAACGGGGCGATACGCGGCCAGTCGGCCTCGCGCGCGCCGATCTGGACGTCGGCCTCCAACGGCTCGGCGATCTCGGTGTCGACGAACTCGGTCAGGGTACGGCCACTGACCCGCCGGACGAGTTCTCCCACGAGCTGTCCCTGGGTCTGCATGTGGTACCCCGAGGCAGTCCCCGGCTGCCACCAGGGCACCTGCGCGGCCAGTCGGGCGCTCGCCGTCGGCCAGTCGTACAGGTCGTCCATGGTGAAGGGCTGCTGCCAGCCGGAGAGCCCCGAGGTGTGCGCCAGGACGTGCCGCACCTCGATGTCCTGCTTGCCCCGGGCGGCGAATTCGGGCCAGTACTGCGCGACCGGGCGGTGGAGATCCAGCGCCCCCCGGTCGACGAGGACGAGGGCCGCCAGACTGCTGAGCGTCTTGGTGGTCGACCACAGGCCGACCAACGTGTCCCGGCCCCATGGCACGGTTCGTGCCGCGTCGGCATGTCCGCCCCATATGTCGACTTCCATGACACCGTCGACGTCGATGGCGATCGACGCGCCCAGCTCCTCGCCGGCTTCGAGGTGCGCCGCCAGTGCCGCTCGTACCGGTGCGAAGCGGGCGGTGCTCGTTCCTTCGACGGTGACCATGTCTTTTCCCCTCTGTGGATGGCATTCGTTCGATCACTCAACGGGCTGAACGGCGCCCTGGTTCACGTCCCGTGGCGGCTCAGAGGCTGCTTCAGGGAGGAACCTCCAGGGGATCGCCTCCCCGGTCGGCCGCAAGCGCCCACCTCCGTGGTGGCGGATCATGCCGCTCGCGGGGCTCTTACACTGTGTGACGCCCTGCTAATGTCCCTCCTGGTGTGCGGGAAGCGGACGACGGGGTCCTCTCCGCTCCGAGCCACCTGCGCCGATCCCCGTCCTGGACGAACAGGTCGTCGCGACAGGAGTCGCGCGGACGTCCCCGTCGGGGCGGCGCCCGGCGTCCGTCCTCTCGACCATGACGCCACCGTCAGGGTTCGGCGGGGCCTGCGGCCGGAGCGGGTCGCTCACGTGTTGACGGACCGTACGTGTGTGGGTGGAAACGCCGTCGAGCGGGGTGCTGGGTGGGAACGGTGACGAGTGTGGGGCACGAGTTCGACTTCGGGTTGCTGGGTCCACTGGTGGTGCGGCGGGCGGGCACGGTGCTGAATGCCGGGCGCCGCAAGCAGCGGTTGCTGCTGATCCGGCTGCTGCTCGCCGATGGTCGGGCGGTCGCTCCCGAGACGCTGTGCGAGGAGCTGTGGTCGGAGCAGCCGGGGCGGACGCCGGGCGGGGCGATGGCCTCCCTGCACGCCCACGTCAGCAAGGTCCGCGCGGTCCTGGAGCCCCAACGCCTGCGCGTCCGGGGAACGTTCGAGGTACTGGTCACCGAACCCGCCGGTTACGTCCTGCGTGTCCCGTCCGAGAGCCGGGACACCGTGCGCTTCGAGCGGGCCGTCGCCCAGGCGCACCGACTGCTGGACGGGGAGCGGCCCGAACACGTTCTGCGGGAGGCCGAACGCGCCCTGGAGATGTGGCGCGGTGCCGCGCTCGCCGACGCCGCGCACCACCTGTTCGCCGCGCACGAAGCCGCACGCCTGGAGGAACTGCGCCAGACCACCCGGGAGATCCGCACCACCGCCCTGCTCCAGAGCGGACGGATTCCGCAGGCCGTGGCGGCGGCGCAGGAGCTGACGACGCAGCATCCGTTGCGGGAGACCGGGTGGGCTCTGCTGCTGCGCGCCCTGTACCTGGCCGGCCGGCACCCGGAGGCACTGCTGCGCTACGCGGACCTGCGCCGGCACCTCGCCGACGAACTCGGTCTCGAACCCGGTCCCGGACTGCGTGCCCTGCACGAGGGCATCCTCCGCCACGACCTGCCACCGCTCTTCCCGCGGGGCAGCGCCAAGGCGGCGGGCTCGGCGTCCGGCACCGCGGGCAGCCGTGGTCCGAGCCGGCCGGCGGAGTCCGGGGCGCTGGGAGATCGATCCCCGGCACGGGAGGATCACGCGGACACCGCACCCGCCGGCGCGCGTCGCGCCCCCTCGGTCCACGGTGCCGCGTCCTGCGGGCCGGCCGTCGAAGCGACGTCCGTCGGCACGACCGTCGAGACGACGTCCGTCGGGGCACCGGGCTCGGCGGACCCCTCCCGCGCCGGCGACGACCCTGCCGAGGCGGGTGCCGGAAGCGGGGCGCCACGACCGGCGCCCCCGGCACAGCTGCCGAATGATCTGCCGGTGTTCGCGGGGCGGGCGGCCGAGGGTGCGTGGCTGTCCGCCGCGAGCGGTGCGCCCGGCCGGCCGGGACCGGCCGGTGCGCCCGTCGTCGTCATCGGCGGCGCTCCCGGTGTCGGCAAGACCACCTTCGCCGTCCACCACGCCCACCGCATCGCGTCCTCCTTCCCCGACGGACAACTCTTCGTCAATCTGTGCGGGTACCACCCGCACGCGCCCGCCGTGGAACCGAGCGACGCCCTGCACGGCTTCCTCACCGCTCTCGGCGTCCCCGCCCCGGACATTCCCGAGGACACCACCGCCCGCAGTACGTTGTTCCGCAGTCTCCTGGCCGACCGGCACGTCCTGCTCGTCCTGGACAACGCCCACGACGAGGAACAGGTCCGCCCGCTGCTGCCCGCGGGCGCCGGCTGCCTCACCCTGGTCACCAGCCGCAACCAGCTTCCGGGCCTGATCGCGACGGACGGGGCCAAGCCGCTCTCCCTCGCCCTGCCCTCACCGGCCGAGGCCCACGAGACGTTGGTACGGCGGCTGGGACCGGAACGGGTGAGCGCGGAGCCCGCCGCCGCGGCCGACATCATCCAGCTGTGCGGACGGCTGCCCCTGGCACTCGCCGTGGTCGCCGCCCGCGCCGAACTCGAACCCGCCTTCCCCCTGCACGCCATCGCCGACGACCTGCGGGACGCCCGCGGCGGCCTGGACGCGTTCACCGGCTTCGACATGAGCACCGACGTCCGGAGCGTGTTCTCCTGGTCCTACCGGTCCCTGGACGAGCCCGCCGCCCGCCTCTTCCGCCTGCTCGCCCTCCACCCCGGGCCCGACATCAGCGTCCCGGCCGCCGCCGGCCTCGCCGGACTCCCCCTCCCCCGGACCCGCCGCCTGCTGGCCGGACTGACCCGCTCCTGCCTCGTGGAACAGCCCCTGCCCGGCCGGTTCGCCCTCCACGACCTGCTGCGTGTCTACGCCACCGAACTCACCCACACCCACGACGACGCCGACGAACGCCACCGTGCCACCCTCCGGGTCCTGGACCAGCACATGTTCACGGCCTACGAGGCCAACCGGCTGTTCAAGCAGGACTCACTGCCCGAACTCGACCTCGGTTCCCCGAGCCCGGGCGTCACCCCGGAGGAGCTCACCACCGCGGAACAGGCGAACCGGTGGTTCACCGCCGAACACCGGGTGCTGGCCGGCCTGCTCCACACCGCCGTCAGCCGGAAGCTGGACCACCAGATCACCGGACTGGCCTGGTCGCTGAAGGAGTACCTGAACCGCCAGGAATACTGGCCGGAGGCCATCACCGCGCTGACCCCCGTCCTGGAAGTGGCCCGACGCCGGGGCGACCGTCTCGAGGAAGGCCGCTGCCTGCGGCACATCGGCAGCGTCTACGGCTACCTCGGCCACCAGGAACAGGCTCTGCACCACCTCCAGCGAGCCACCACGATCTTCGAAGAACTGGGCGTCGTCGCCGAACAGGCCCGCGCCCACTACGGCACGGCGTGTGCGCTGTACCTGTTCGGCCGGATCCCCGAGGCCGTGACGTCCTCCGAGCGGGGGCTCGCGCTGTCCCGGGCGGCGGGGGACGAGCTGTGGACGGCCGAATGCCTCGTCGAACTCGCCTGGTTCCATTCCAACCTGGGGCAGTTGGAGCGGAGCCTCCTGTACGGCGAGGAGGCCCTCGCCCTGTTCGAGGCCCTGGACGCCCCGTGGCAGCAGGCCCAGGGCTGGGACGTCTTGGGCTTCACCCTCCGTATGCTCGGCCGGTACGAGGAGTCGGTGGCCACCTACCGGCGGGCGGTGAAGGCGTTCGGGGAACTGGGGGACCACAGGAACGCCGTCGGCGCGCTGATGCGACTGGGGGACACCCGCCTGGCGATGGGCGACCGGGAGGCCGCCCGAGCGCAGTGGGTCCGCGCCCTCGCCGACGCCGAACAGCAGGCGCTGTCCCGCACCGCCCAGGAGGTCCGGGACCGTCTCGCCGCCCTGGACAGCGAAGCCGACGCCGTGCCCGTCGCGCCGGAAAGGGCCGTCGGCAGCCATCGGATGCCCAGTCCTGCGAGTGGTGATCCAGTACGCAAGTCCTCTTCCGCGGAGGGGGGTTGACAGGTCCGTGGGCTGCGCCGAGGTCACTGGCCGAGTTTCCTTCGCCGGCGACCGTCTCCGCCTTCTCCTCGTCCCCGTGCGCATGCCGGGCCGCGTCGGCGGGCCCGTTCGGCGGCCGGCCGCACCATCCGCCGGAGAGGTGCGGGCGACCGCCCCTGCGGAATCCGCCGCATCCGTCACCGGCGGAAAGCGACCGGCCGCCCGCCGGTCACTTGGCCAGGAAGGCGAGCAGGGCGTCGGTGACCTCCTGGGCGTGGGTCCACAGCAGGCCGTGCGGGGCGCCCTCGACGACGACGTACTCGGCCTGCGGGAGCGCCCGACGGAACGGCTCGGCGGTGGCCTCGATCGGCAGGATGCGGTCGGCGGTGCCGTGCAGGATCAGCGTGGGTACGTCGATCTTGGGGAGGTCCGCGCGGAAGTCGGTGGTCCAGGTCGACACGCAGGCCAGGGACGCGTACCAGGAGGCACCGGCGGCCACGTTCCAGCTGTTGCGGACGGCCTCCTCGCTGATGCGGGTGCCGAGGTTCTCGTCCAGGTTGTAGAAGTCCTGGTAGAAGGCGGTGAAGTAGGCGTATCGGTCGGCGCTGACGGCCTGCTTGATGCCCTCGAAGAGGCCGCCGTCCACGCCTTCGGGGTTGTCGTCGGTCCTGAGCAGGAAGGGCTCCAGGGAGGCGAGGAAGGCGGCCTTGGCGATACGGACGGAGCCGTAGGTGCCCAGGTAGCGGCCGACTTCGCCGGTGCCCATCGAGAAGCCCACGAGGACGGCTTCGTCCAGGTCCAGGGTCTCCAGGACGGTGTTCAGGTCCGCGGCGAAGGTGTCGTAGTCGTAGCCGGTGGTGGGCTGGCTGGACCGGCCGAAGCCGCGCCGGTCGTAGGTGATGACGCGGTAGCCGGCCTGGAGCAGGGCGGCGGACTGCTTCTCCCAGGAGTGTCCGTCGAGCGGGTAGCCGTGGATGAGCACGACCGGCTGCCCGGTGCCGTGGTCCTCGTAGTAGAGGTCGATGGAGGCGGAGTTCTCCTGGCCGACGGTGATGAACGGCATGGTGGTTGCTGCCTTTCGTGGGTAGGCGTCTGGTGGTGACAGTGGTGGGTGACGGTCACGTCACGGGTCATGTGAGAGGGCGGGGCGGGAACGGAAGTGAGGCGGGCTGCCGGTCGCACTGGTCAGCGAACCGTCCGGGCCGCCCTCTCCACGACGCGGGCAACGGCGTCGGGGCGTGAGACGGACACCGCGTGTGACGCGTCGATCTCGGTCGTGTGCGCGTGC
Organism: Streptomyces sp. NPDC033216; assembly: GCF_055577115.1. Lineage (NCBI taxonomy): Bacteria > Bacillati > Actinomycetota > Actinomycetes > Kitasatosporales > Streptomycetaceae > Streptomyces > Streptomyces sp. NPDC033216. The sequence continues at coordinate 95,682 of NZ_JBVIQK010000018.1, forward strand.
GCCCGGAGCGACATGAAGCGCTGGGCGGCCACGGGGATGTTCCGGTCCTCGGTGGTGACCAGCGACCAGGAGGGGATCGTCTTCCAGGCGGCCCGCGTGGACTTCTCCTCCAGCGCGGCGCCGGCGATCGGACGCTGCCCGATGGCCATGAGGAGCGCCTTGTCCGCCGGCACGTCCGCGGCGAACTGCTGGTGGAGCCAGTCCGGCTCGACGGCGCCGCAGAGAAGACCTGCACGCGACACGGTCGCGACGACTGAACGGCTTCGACCCTCATGTCGCTGCGCGAGGGGGGAGGTTGGGCCGCCTACGGCGCCTGCCCGCAGGTCGGGACTACTCGAACCGGAAGCTGGTCAACTCGTCGTTGTGGAACGGCAGAGCGGAGGTCGAACCGCCGGGCCCGTAGCACCCCATGGGGTAGCCGTAGTTCTCGTGCCGGTACATGCAGACGGTGCGGTTGGTCCGGTTCCAGACCGAGGTCGTGCGGTCGTTCATGTGACTACCCACATTGGGCGTGCTGGTGGCACTCGAGAGGAAGCGGCCGTCGTAGGCGTTGTGCTGCCAGATGCAGAAGTGCCCGGAAGGGCACTGGCTGTAGTGGGCCTGTGCCGTCGGGGCGTCGACCACCACCAGGGCGCCGGCCAGCACTGCCCCGGAGAGCAGGGCGCGGCGAAGTCGTGAACCGGTCACAGATGTTCCTCTTCATGGTCAGACACCGGCGGGAGCGCCGGACATTTGGCGGAGAACAGCACTTCTCCGGAACGCCGAGGCGGGACGTCCGTCGCGAAGGACGCGTGCCGTGACTTCCGGATGGACGCCCGCTTCCCAGGGACGCCCGGGACGACACGCAGTGGTTCGCCCCGCGGCCCAGCTCCTCGTGCGGCGGGCTGCCCACGGGGTTGTCGGGGCCGGGTACCCCGATGCACGCGCCGTTCCGGACGGGTGGGATCAGCGGATCTGGAGGATGTACAGCGTCGCGTTGAGCCCTTCGACATCCACGATGCTCGACCACTTGGACATGGTCTTCACCTGGTTGCCCAGCATGATTTCGATGTTGTTGTTGCCGGAGGTGATCCTCGAGACGCCGGGCAGCTGGGGGGCGATGACACCCGCGTTGGCGAAGCACGCCGTCTGGCCGCCGTTGTACCAGACCTTGACGAAATCCGTCCGGTCGCCGCAGCCGGTCTGATTGGTCGCGGCAGCCGGGAGGGCGGGCACAAGAGCCGTCATGGCTCCCGCCGCCGCGACGAGGGCGATCCGCGAGATGGAGCGCTTCATTGGTGGAGCTTTCCTTCCGTGGTGGTGCGGTGCCGCGGAGCAGCACCGCTGACCGCCCCCTGGCTGTTCGCACAGAGGACAGCCGGACGGTTGATGAGGTGAACGGGTGGGCGATTCGGTCGTGGCCGACCGTCGCGTGTCGGGGCACGCATGCGCCGGGACGAAGAGATGTCGTCTGGCACCGTCGGCCGGACGCCTGCGCGTCCGGTCGGTTCAACGTGGCACGACGGTCTCCGGTTCACCGTGCCATCGACTTTTCTCCCCTACTTCGGACGCTGCCCGGCCTTCGACACGGGAACACTTGGTACGCGGAAGGTGGACGATGGCGTCCTCACCGCTCGGCAGCGCGTTGGTGGCGCCGCCGAGCGGGAAGCCGGGCGTCGGCGATCTGGCGCTCGTGCTCCTCCCGCGCCTCCAGCCGGAACCCCGCGGTGCCCCGCGCAGCAGCTGGTCGCGTCGCTCACGAGCTTCGGCGAGGTCCCGGTCGGCCGCGCGGCTCCGTCGGCCTGCCGCGGGTCGGCCGCGGCGACGGCTGCTACGTACTCCGCCGCGGCCTTCTCCGGATGTCCGCCCTGGGCGCGATGGATGTTCCCCCTGTGGGGTGGCGCCGTACGCGGCCTTGGTATCGGCCCGTGCCGGTGGTCCTCCTGCTCGGCCTGCTCGTGGTCGTCCTCGGTATCGGCCGTGGCCTGCTCGCGCCGAGACGCCGCGACAAGGGCGACCGCAAGACGTGGCGGCCCGGCGCGACAAGAAGACGACAAGGTTTGGCCAAGGCGCTCCGAAGAGTGTGGGTCCACTCCCCCGCCCGTGCGGGAGACACGCCACCGAACACCTGAACAGGATCGAGCGCCAGCCATGAACGGGACCTTGGAGGCGGGGATCGCGACCCTCGCTCCAGTCCGGGCGCATGCCCGGCACATCGCATCGGACGCCGACTGCGACGCCTTCATCGAAGACATCTACGAGCAGTACGGACCCCTGCTCGTCCGGTACGCCGCGCGGCTGCTGGACGGTGACTGGCACAAGGCGGAGGACATCCTCCAGGAGACGGCGGCCCGTGCCTGGAAGCACGCCCGGCTCCTGGAAACCCGCGGCGAACGCATCCGGCCGTGGCTGTACACCGTGGTCAGGAACCTGGTCATCGACCACCACCGGGCCCGGCAGATCCGGCCGTCGGAGCTGATGCCGGGCGAGGAGCTGGAGGCGACCCGGGACGACACGGACTCCACGCTCACCTCCCATGTGGTGCTGGAAACGCTGCGGGAGCTGAACGAGCAGCAGCAGACCGTCATCCAGCTCATGTACTACCTGGAGTGCAGCGTGGCCCAGGCGGCCGAGTACCTCGGCATCCCGCCCGGCACCGTCAAGAGCCGCGCCTTCTACGCCATGCGGGCCCTGCGCAAGGCGCTGGAGGAGCGGGGCGTACTCGGCGGATAGCCGGGCCACGCCGGTCCGCTTCCGGGAAACCGTCCACGGTGTGGAACTGTCGCGGGTGACCAGGCTCCCTCCGTCGGCTGACGGCGACGCTCAGGGAAACCTGTCGGCATGGATACGTTCACAGCCCGACAGGACGGCGCGCGGGCGTGGTGGTCCGCCGCCATCGGCGAATCGCAGGAGGGGCGCACGGAGGCACGGATCACGGTCGCGTGTCGGCAAGGTGGTGTGTGCTTTCCGGTGCTCCCGGCTCGGTAACCGACCGGTAATCGCCCGCGAATCCGCACCCGCGCGAAGACCGTCGCGCGATTACCGGACGACACCCGGCGCGTGGCTAGAGTCGGGCCGACCGTGCTGTCCTCCGACCCTGCGAGGTTCACGAGCGATGCCCTATCCGAAAGCCGGAGCCGACGGCGTGCCCGCCAAGCCTCATTTCCCCGCAATGGAGACCGAGGTTCTCCGTTACTGGGAACGCAACGGCATCTTCCACGAAAGCGTCGCCGCCAGAGAAGGCTCGGGCGAGCGCGAGTTCGTCTTCTTCGACGGCCCGCCCTTCGCCAACGGCCTCCCGCACTACGGACATCTTCTGGCGGGCTACGCCAAGGACGTGGTGCCGCGCTACCGCACCATGCGCGGGCAGCGCGTCGAGCGGCGTTTCGGCTGGACCTCGCACGGGCTGCCCGCCGAACTCGACGCCGAGAAGCAGTTGGGCGTCACCTCGAAGTCCGATATCGAGCGCATGGGGGTCGAGCAGTTCAACGACGTGTGCCGTACGACGGTGATGCGGTACACCGGTGAATGGCGCGACTACGTCAGCCGGCAGGCGCGTTGGGTCGATTTCGACGACTCCGTGAAGACCCACGACCTGGAGTACATGGAAAGCGTCATGTGGGCGTTCAAGGCTCTCTGGGACAAGGGGCTGCTTTATCAGGGACATTCGGTTTCCTGGTACTGCACGCACTGCGAGACCCCCTTGGCCAACGCCGAGAGCAGTGGCCGCATCGACGGCAGCGACACCCACCGCGACGTGGCGGGCACCACCGCGGTCGTGGGTGTGCTGCTGGAGAGCGGTGAACAGCTGCTGGTCGAGTCGGACACGCCCTGGTCGCTGCCGTCCGCCACCGCGGTCGCCGTGCATCCCGACGCCGAGTACGTGGTGGTCGAGGCCGACGGCGAGGCGGTGGGCGCGGCCGACCGCCGCCGGCTGATGCTGGCGGCGGAGCGGCTGGACGCCCACCCGGCTCTCGCCGGACACCGGGTTCTCGCCCGGTACCGCGGAGCGGAGCTGGCGGGCCGCAGGTACGCCCCGCTCTTCGACATCGACGCGCGGCACCTGAGCCCCACCTCCGCACAAGCGCACATCGTGCTGGCGGAGCGCCACGTGGACCGCGGTTCGGGCACGGGGGCCGTCGCCGTGACGCCGTGCTTCGACGAGCGGGACCACGCCGTCGCCGAGGCCGCGGACGTCGCCCGGCTGTACCTGGCCGACAGTGCCGGCACATACACCGACGCCGTGCCGCCGTGCGCGGGCACCCCGGCGCTCGAGGCCACCGACACCGTACTGGCCGTGCTGGAGGCGAACGGCGCCCTGCTGGTCCGGCGGCCCCACGTCCTTCCCCGGCCGCACTGCTGGCGCTGCGGGAACCCGTTGCTCCAGCACGCCATCGCCTCCTGGTTCGTCGCCGTGACACGTCTGCGGGAGCGGATGCTGGAGCTCAACGACCGCATCTCCTGGGCGCCGGAGCACATAGGCGAGGGCCAGTTCGGCAACTGGCTGCGGGACGCCCGCGACTGGAACATCTCCCGCAACCGCTACTGGGGCGCCCCCATACCCGTCTGGGTCTCGGACGATCCGGCCTTCCCCCGCGTCGACGTGTACGGGTCTTTGGACGAACTGGAGCGCGACTTCGGCGTACGGCCCAGTGACCTGCACCGTCCGTACATCGACGAGCTGACCCGCCCGAACCCGGACGATCCGACCGGCAGGGCGCAGATGCGCCGCGTGCCCGAGGTACTGGACTGCTGGTTCGAAACCGGCTCCCTGCCCTTCGCGCAGCTGCACTACCCGTTCGAGAACGCCGAGCGGTTCGAGCGGCACTCCCCCGGCGACTTCGTGGTGGAGTACTACGCCCAGACCCGCGGCTGGTTCTACAACATGCACGTGTTGTCCACGGCGCTGTTCGACCGGCCCGCCTTCACCCACTGCACCGTCCTCGGCGTGGTGCTCGGCCACGACGGACAGGCCATGTCGAAGGCGCGTGGCAACTACCTCGACGTCAACGTCGTCTTCGAACGCGACGGCTCCGACGCCATGCGCTGGTTCCTCATGAGTTCCCCGCTGCTGCGCGCCCGCGACCTGGAGGTGACCGAGGCCGGCAGCAGGGAGGCGCTGCGCAACGTACTGCTGCCGCTGTGGAACACCTGGCACTTCCTCACGCTGTACGCGGACGGCGCCGAGGGCCGCACCCGCACGGACGTGCGGCACCCCCTGGACCGCTACCTGCTGGCCCGTACCCGCGAGCTGGTCACCGAAGTGACCGTGGCCATGGACGCCTACGACCTGTCGGGCGCCTGTTCCTCGCTGCGCGAGCACCTCGACATGCTCAGCAACTGGTACGTCCGCTGCTCACGCGACCGCTTCGCCGCGGGCGACCGCATGGCGGTGGACAGCCTGCACACCGCGCTCGAGGTGCTGTGCCGCCTGCTCGCACCGCTGCTGCCACTGATCACGGAGCAGGTGTGGCGGGGTCTGACGGGCGGGCGGTCGGTACACCTGGCCGACTGGCCGGTACCGGAGGAACTGCCTGAGGACCGGGAGCTGGTCGGGGTGATCGAGCGCGTGCGCCAGGTGACATCGGCGGCGCTCGGCCGGCGCCGCTCCGGCGGGCTGCGGCTGCGACAGCCGCTGGCCCGGCTGGTGGTGGCCGCCGAGGACGCCGCGCGACTGGAACCGTACGCCGGTCTCCTGCGTGATCAGGTCAACGTCAAGGAGGTCGTGTTCACCACCGACGTCGCCGCGCACGGCCGGCGGCGGCTGACCGTCGTCCCCCGGCGCTGCGGGCCCCGGCTGGGAGGCGCCGTCCAGCGGGTGATCCGTGCGGCGGCGCGCGGCGAGTGGAGCAGGAACGACGCCGGGAACGTCGTGGTGGCCGGGATCGAGCTGTTCGAGGGCGAGTTCGAGGAGCGGCTCGTCGCCGACGGATCGGGTTCCGTCGCCGCCCTGCCCGGCGGCTCGGGGCTGATCGTGCTCGACACCGACGTCAGCGACGCCCTGGCGGCGGAGGGCGCGGCGCGCGACCTGGTGCGTGTCGTGCAGCAGGCCCGACGCGCGGCCGGACTGCTGGTCACCGACCGCGTCGAGCTGACCGTCGACGTGCCCGAGGCGACCGCCGTCCGGCTGGGGCCCTACGAGGGTCTGCTGACCGCGGAGACCCTCGCCGAGCGAGTGGCCTACGCCTCCGTGCCCGACGGCGGATTCGACGGCCTCGTCGGCGAGGGAACGCCGGTCCGGGTCCGCGTCACCAGGGTCTGAGACCGGCTCGCCGCGCGTGCGGTCACCGCACCGCACCCGCGGCGCCGCCCGCGCGCAGCACGCAGTATCCGCCACGCGAACCACAGGAAAGGACCATGCCATGACGCGCCTCGACGCGCTAGTGAGCGCCCAGGCCGCCCGTAGCCCGGGGGCGGACGCCATCGTGTTCGGCGACGAACGGCTGACGTACGAGAGGCTGGAGCAGCGCTCCAACCAGGTGGCACATGCCCTGCGGGCGGACGGTCTGCGGCCGGACGACCGGGTGTGCCTGCTCGTGCCGAAGGGGCCCGACGCGATCGTGTACCTGCTCGGTGTGCTCAAGGCGGGCGGCGTCTGCGTTCCGCTGGACACGGCGTCCCCGCCCGAGCGTCTGCTGTCGATCCTGCGCCGGACGGCACCGTGCCGGCTCCTGGCGGACGACCGACGTGCGTCCCTGGCACGTTCGTTCGCCGCGGCGGCGCCCGACGCGGTGGCCGGGGTGTTCCTGCCCGAGGACGAGTCCGCCGGACTCGCCGCGGCCCCGGTGACCGCGCCGGAGCCGTCGCCCGGTGCGTCCGGAGTCGCCTATCTGCTGTTCACCTCGGGCTCATCGGGCGAGCCCAAGGGCGTCCCCCTCACCCACGAGGCCATCGCCCACTTCGTGAACTGGGCGAACGACCGCTTCGGCCTCGGTCCCGACGACCGCGTCTCGTGCCACCTCCAGTTGCACTTCGACGGTTCCCTGTGGGATGTGTACGGGCCCCTGACCTGCGGGGCCGAGCTCCACCTCGTACCACCCGAGGCGAGCCTGCTGCCCACCACCCTGGCCGAGTTCATCCGTACGTCGCGGCTGACGCAGTGGCTGTCGGTGCCGTCCGTGCTCATCGCGCTGGCACGGCACGACGTGCTGGCACAGGACGACTTCCCGGAACTGCGGCGGGTGTTGTGGGGCGGTGAGGTCTTCCCGCCCCAGGACGTGGCGTACTGGATGACCCGTCTGCCCCACGTGGAGTTCACGGGCTTCTACGGCACCACGGAAACCACCATCGCGAGTTCCTTCCACACGCTGGCGGGCCTGCCGGGGGACGGTCCGCTGCCGGTGGGGCGGCCCATTCCGGGAGAGTGGGTGGAGGTCGTCGACGAGGAGTTGCGGCCGGTCCCCGACGGTGAGCCCGGAGAATTCGTGATCGGCGGCGCCGGGGTCGGTCCCGGTTACTGGCGCGATCCCGGACGCACCGCGCGTTCCTTCGTGGAGTTGCCTCCCGGGTCGGGGCGGCGGGCCTACCGCACGGGTGATCTGGGCAGCCGGGACCCGGACGGGCTCCTGCACTTCCGGGGCCGTGCCGACCGGCAGGTCAAGGTGAACGGGTACCGGGTGGAGCTGGACGAGGTGATGACCCAGCTGCTCGCCCTGCCGGAGATCTCCGCCGGTGCGGTGGTCGCCGTGCAGGCGGCGGCGGGCGAGGCGTTGATCTGCGCGGCCTATCAGGCTGCCGATGGCGCGGAGCCGACCTCGGCGCAGCTCCGTACCGAACTCGCCCGGAGAGTGCCCGCGTACATGCTGCCGGCGCGCTGGCTCTGCCTGCCGACCATGCCTGTCAACGCCAACGGCAAGGTCGACATGGAGGCACTGCGGCGGCACTTCGCGGAGGCTGAGGCGGCACATGCCCGGTGAAACGGTCGAGCGCAGCAGATTCTCGTTCTCCGGGTACACCGCTCGGGACCGGGCGGACATCGCCCGGTTCCAGGAGTCGTTGTGGGGCGGCGGCACGAGCGGCAACCTCGCCTATCTGGACTGGAAGTACCGCACCAATCCCCACCTCGACGGCCGCTACGTCGTCCTGGCCCGCGAGGACGGTGAACTCGTCGGGATGGTCGGCGTGTTCGGATCCTGCTGGGAGGTGGCGGGTGAGCGGTTCACGCTGCCGTGCCTGACCGACACCGTGGTCGCCCCCCGGTACCAGGGGACTCCGCTGTTCATGAGGCTGCTGGACGAGGTGCGGGACCGGCTGGCCGCCGACGGCGTGCCCTGGCTCCTGGACTTCGGTGACCAGGGCGCCGGCCCGGCGATGCTGATGAACGGCTGGCAGTCCGTCGGACCGTGGGCGCAGGCGGTGGTTCGGCGGCCGCGGCCGGTCGTCACCGACCGCCCCTGGCACACCCTTCCCCCCGTGCGCGGCAGCCGGTCCGGTCTCACCGTGCGTCCGCGGGCCGCGGTGGACGCGGCGGCGATGTCGGGCCTGGCGACGCGGCTGCCCGCGACGGACGGTGCGCGGATCCGCCTGGTCCGCGAACCCGCCTACTTCCGGTGGCGCGCGGCCAATCCGCTCGCGCGGTACTTCCATCTGGTGGCGGGGGACGGATCGACCGACGGTTACCTCATCGGACACCGCGCCGGTGTCGACACCGAAGACGGCCGTACCCCCACCACGATCGTGGACTGTGAGGCGGTCTCTGACGAGGTGTTCGCGGACCTGGTGGCGACCGCGCTGGACCGGCTCCCCGGAGCGGAGGTGCTCATGTGGGTGCGGGACCTGCCCCCGACGAGGGTCGCGGTGCTGCGCGACCTGGGGGCCCGGCTGGACGCGCCGGCCGGCCGGTTCACGCAGGACATGTATCTGCCCAACCTGATGATCCGGGCGACCGGCGCCGCGTCACCGGACGCGCTCACGGAGCTGCACCGACCGGAGTTTTGGGACCTGCGCGGCGTGTCCGGCCGCGCCTGGCGGTGAGGCCCGGCTCCAGCCGGCGCCGGCGCGCCCGTCAGGGACGACGATGGACCTTGCGGCGCCGGGGGACCGAGGTCTCCCGGCGCTCAGGGCTGTCCGGGCTGGTGGCCTCCCGGCCGGCCTGACCGCGCGGTCCCTGTACGGCGAACCAAGGGCTGCTCGCCCCCGGCGGAGTCCCGTCGACTCTCCAGGGGCGAGCACGCGTGGGGTCATCCGGGGGTGGGTCAGCCGGCGTGGTCCGGCCGCAGCTCGAACAGCAGGCCGCCCGGCGGACGGTCGAACTCCTGGACGGCCTCGCACACCCAGCCGGACGCGGCGAAGGCACGGTGCCAGTCGGAGCGGGTGGGGAGGGTGACCCCCATGAGGGCGTGGGCGAGTTCGAAGCCCAGGGTGAAGATCGGGGTGTCGGCCCCCGGTGCTTCCTCACTGCGCACCACGTCACACAGCAGGAACCGTTCGACGTCGGGGAAGACCTCGCGGATCCTGCGCAGCACCCTGACGCACTTGTCGTAGGGCCAGAAGTCATGCCCCATGAAGACGCAGGTCACGACGTCGATGCCGGTGAACTCGGCCAGTTCGGGGAGGTCATGGACGTCGCCCGGGTGGACGGAGATGCGGTCGGCGAGGCCGGCGTCCGCGACGGACGCCGCCGACAGGGTGACCGCCGCGGGGGCGATGTCCACGCCCACGCCGCGGGTGCCGGGGTGGTTGCGGGCGATGCGGATGAGCCGCTGGCCGGAGCCGCAGCCCAGGTCGCAGACGGCGCGCGCCGGACGGTCGGCGAAGATCTTGTCGAACTGCAACTCGACCTGGACGTCGCCGATGAGCTTGGAGCTCACCGCCACCGCCCGCATGTCCCGGTGGTAGAAGTCGCCGTGCCGGTTGCGTTCCAGCGCGATGTGCGGGGCCCGGCTCATCAGCTCGCCGTTGCCGGCGGAGATCCAGTTGAAGTACCCGCGGTCGAGGTAGGCCGCCTCGAAACCCGGTCCCGGGCGGGCGGCGTCGTCGGCGAGTTCGACGACGCCCGCCCATGCCAGCGGCAGCATGAGGGCGCGGACCAGGCCGGGTGCGATGCGGTCGTCGCCCTCGCTCCGGTGGTCGAAGCGGCACTCGCCGTGCTCCTTGAGCTGGTCCAGCAGTCCCAGTTCCACGGCGGCCGACAGGGCGGACACCGCCACCGAGGAGCAGTACAGGGCGTCGGTACTGGGGATGTGCGCGGGTCGCTGGGCAGTGGTCATCGTTTGTCCCTTCGTCGGACTACTCGGTGGTGATCCGGGGCGTGAGGCGGGTCGGCGCTCACGTGGTCCGGGGCTTGACGGCTCGGTGGAGGGTGCGGCAGGGCGTACTCGTAAGGGAGCACGAGCCGGACTCGCAGTTGCGGTAGGAGTCCTCGAAGTCGTGGGGGGCCGGGACCAGGCCGGCGGCGGTCAGCGCTGCCTCCACCTGGGCGGTGTCGTATTCCCAGCTCCGCAGGGTCTGGTCGACCCGCAGGCTTTCGGGCCCCGTTCCGGCGACGCCGGAGACGCGCAGCATTCCGGTCCTGGCGTCGTCGTCCCACACCCCTCGCTTGACGACGACCGCTCCTGGCTCGTCCGTCAGAGTGAGGTTGTTCCAGTGGCGGAAGTGGGAGGCGGTGAACAGGTCGAAGACGAACTCGCCCCCGTCGAGGAGCGCGTCGTGCACCGCGGTGAAGCACGCGGTCAGCTCGTCGACGGACTCGAGGTGGTTGAGGGCGCCGTCCAGGCTGACGCAGGCCGCCGACCGCTGTGGGAGCCGGAAGCTCCGGGCGTCCGCCTCCAGGAGGGTCACCGCACCGCTGTCGATGGCGGGGGCGAGCCTCTTGCGGGCCAGGTCCAGCATGGCGGCGGAGCCGTCCACCCCGGTGACCCGCCAGCCGTCCTCGTGGAGGACGGAAGCGGTGACACCGGTACCGCAGCACAGGTCGATGACCGAGCGGTCCGCGAACCGCCGCCGGTCGAGGTGGTCGGCGAGCCGGGGCGAGAAGGTGTGGGTCCACCCCGTGTACCGGTGGTCGAAGAAGGAGGCGAACCCGTCGGAGTAGTAGTAGCTCCCCATGACGGCCCTTTCCTGATGTGACGTTGATGTGACGTGCTTACGTGCCCGTGGCACGGGTGACGCGGCGTACGTGGTGGCCGGTGGCCGCGCCGGTTCCCAGGGGCGCGGCGCGCGCCTTCAGCCGCCCGGGCGGGCGCGCAGGACGGGCGCCACGTGGCGGGCGAAGAGTTCGCAGGTCTGCCAGTCGACCGGCGGGCGGGCGCCGAGCAGGAAGTCGCGGACGCCCAGGTCGAGGTAGGGACGCAGCCGCTCGACGCACTGCTGCGGCGTGCCGACGACCACGTACTCCGACCACACCGGTGAGTCGGCTCCGATACGGCGCCGCAGGTCCTCGGCGCGTGCGTGTGCGGCCGCCTCGTCCTCGGCGAGCACGGCCCGGAACGTCACCGACTTCCGGATGTCGGCGGGGTCGCGGCCGACGGCGTGGCAATGGCCGGCCAGGACCCCCAGGAGGCGCCGGTAGGTGTCAGGGGTGCCGGCCAGCGTGTTCCACACGTCGGCGTGCTCGGCGACGACGCGCAGGGTCCGCTTCTCCCCTTCGCCTCCGATCACCAGTGGCAGGCGTGGCTGGAGGGGGCGGGGCTCCAGACGGGCCTCTCGGAGGCGGAAGTGATCGCCCTCGAAGGTCACCGGTCCGCCGCTCCACAGGCCCCGCAGCACGCGGCACGCCTCGTCCAGCATGTCCAGGCGCGTCCCGGCCGGCGGGAACGGGACGCCGTACTGCTCGTAGGCGAGATCGGGGCCGGCCGCGCCGACCCCGAACTCCAGGCGGCCGCCCGAGACGTGGTCGATGGTCGCGGCAGCGGCGGCGGCCAGCGCGGGGTGCCGCCAGGTCACCGCCGAGACCAGCACGGCGCAGCGGACCCGGCTGGTGCGCGCCGCCAGCGCCGAGAGCAGGGACAGCCCTTCGAGGCACGGCCCGGCGGGGCCGCCGAGGGGTGGCCGGAAGTGGTCGAAGACCGACACCCAGTCGTAGCCGAGCTCCTCGGCCCGCTGCCACAGGGCGAGTGCCTCACCGAAGGTGCGGTACTGCTGGCCGGAATGGATGCCGACGCGGACGGCGTCTCCATGGATCTGCATCGATGTGCGCTCCGTACGAGGTCGGTGAGGAGGGTCTGATCAGCGCGCCGGCTGTTCCCGGAGCCCGCGGACCGCCTCGGTGACGGTGCGGATGCTCCGCATCACCTCCGGTGTCACGGCGTCCGCGGGAAACCGGACGGCGAAGGTGTCCTCCAGGTCGACGACGAGGGCCGCCACGGCGAGGGAGGTGAGGCCCAGTGACGTCAGTTCCGCGTCCGGGTCGAGTGCGCCGGCCGGGCCGTCCGCGCTCGCCCGGCGGTGCACGGCCTGGGCGACGGAGTGCATGAGGGAGTCCATGGGGATGTGCCCTTCGTCGGTGAAGACTTCTTGGGTGGCACGGTCAGCGGACCGAGAAGTGGTGGACCGTCCGGTGGCGGTACGTCTCACCCGGATCGAGCCGGACGGGAGGGTAGTCGTCGCGGTTGGGTGCGTCGGGCAGGGCACCGGCCTCCAGGCAGATCCCGGACCGCCGCCGGCCCGTGAACCCGTCGGCCGTGTACACCCCCAGCGCCGGCTGGTCGGTGACGACGCGCATCGCGCGTCCCGATGCCGGGTCGTGGAGTTCGGCCGCCCACCGCGGGTCGTCCAGGACGAAGCAGTTGTCCACCGCCCGGCCGGCGAGTTTCCTGGGCAGCCGGTGGTCGAGTTCGCCGCCGGTGATGTCGGCGGGCGGCCCGGGCAGCGGGACGAGTTCGTCGTCGAAGGCGGTGACGCGGGTGGAGTTCACCGTGAGCAGGTGGTCGTCGATGGTCCCCGTCCCGGACAGGTTCCAGAAGGCGTGGTTGGTGAGGCTCACGACCGTGCTCGCCGTCGTCGTCGCCCGGTAGGCGAAGGTCAGCAGACCTTCGGGCGCCACCTCGTAGACGACCTCGGCGGACAGGGCTCCGGGGTAGCCCTGGTCGCCGTCCGGGCTCTCCAGCCGCAGGCGGAGGGCGAGCGCGTCGCCGCGGTACTCGGGCCGCGCGTCCCACACGTAGCGGTCGAATCCGGTGGTCCCGCCGTGGATGTGGTGGCGCCCGTCGTTGCGGTCGAGTCGGTGTTCGACGCCGTCGAGCCGCAGCCGGCCGTCCGCGACACACCGGCAGTACCGGCCGACGGTCGAGCCGACGTAGGGGTTGCGCGCCCGGTCCTGGTAGCTGTCCAGGTCCGGCAGGCGCACCACCACGTTGTCCGTGCGGCCCTCCCGGTCGGGCACCAGGACCTCGACGAGGCCTGCGCCGTAGGTCCACACCGTGACCGCAAGACCCTCGCCGCTGTCGAGGGTGTAGGCGTCGACGCGGGTGGGGCCCTGGCCCGCGTGTCCGGTGGTGGTGCCGACCGTTTCGCACCGTAGCGTCGTCGCCATGTCAGCCGCCCCTCTTCGGGCCGACGGCCGACGGCCGCAGTGTTCTTTGCAGGTGGGTGCGGCGCCTGCCCTCGCCGTCGTCGAGCGTGGGCCCGTGCTGACCGAAACCCAGCAGGGCGAGCAGGGACCGCGTGCCCGGAAGGTCGGGGTTCACCTGTGCGCGCAGCACGTCACCGCCGGCCTCGGCCGCCGTCTCGACGGCGCGCCGCACGCACCGTTGCCCGACCAGGGCCCCGGAGGCCAGCCACTCGGGTGCCACCGCCAGCCTCGACAGGTACAGCGGTTGTTCGGCGGGCGGATACACGGTGTCGTCGACGCCGGAGGGAGGCCGGCGTGTCAGCGTGAACATCCCGACGGCGTCGGTGCCGTGCCGCAGCAGGTGTACGGAGCCGGACTCCACCAGGTGCCGGGTCGACGCGGAGCTGCGGTGCGGTGCGGCGGTCGCGGAGGCTGTCGCCTGGTGGGCGTCGCAGGCACACAGCAGCGCGTGCACCTCGTCGGCGTCGGTGGCGACCTCCCAGCGCCAGGCGGTGTACGGCGTGCGCCGAGAGGACCAAGGGGGTGGGTCGACCGGTGTCATCGCTCCCCCTCAGCGTCCGCCGAGCCGCACGGTGACGGTCTTGGGTCGCTGGTAGTCGGCGAGGGCGAGGACGCTCATGTCCGTGCCCCGTCCGGAGCCGCCGCGCCCGCCGTGCGGCAGCTCGGCGCTCTGGTCGAGGTGGCAGTTGATCCAGACCTCCCCGGCGTTCAGCTCACCGGCCAGGTCCACGACGGTCGCCGTGTCGGAACCCCACACGCTCGCGGCGAGAGCTTGCGGTACGGAGTTGGCGAGCGCCACGGCCTCGGCGGGTCCGTCCGCGGCCTGGACCGTCAGGACGGGTGCGAACACCTCTTCGACCACCGCGGGATCGTCGGGCGCGAGGTCGGCCAGGATCCGGCCGGGCCGCCAGTAGCCGCCCTCCTCCCCCGCTGCCGGTGCCAGGCCGGCGACGTGGTCGACTCCCGCCGAACTGCTCGCGAGGATCCGGTCGTAACGGGCGGCCTGGTCGGGGTTGTTGAGCGGACCGAAGTCGACGCCCGCACGCCGGCCGCTCATCGCCTTGGCCAGGTCTTCGACGATCCGGTCGTGGTTCTCCCGCAGGGTGATCACTCGGGCGGGAGCCGCGCAGCTCTGTCCGGCGTTGTAGACGGCGGCGGCCACGAGGGCCTCGCAGGTGTCCGGCGGGGCGTCCGGCAGGACCACGGCGGGGCAGTTGCCCCCGAGTTCCAGGCTCAGTCCGCGCAGCCCGGCACGGGCGGCGACGTCGCGGCCGCCGGCCTCGCTCCCCGTGAACGCCACCACGTCGACGTCCGCGGCCACCAGCAGACGCCCGGTGTCACGGTCTCCCGGCACGGTGCGCAGCACGTCGTGGCCGAGGGTCTCCGCCGCGTCCCGCGCGAGCAGCAGGGCGGTGTCGGGGGTGGTCAGGGCCGGCTTGAGGACGACGGTGTTCCCCGCGGCGAGCGCCGGTGCGATGCGCCAGGCAGCCATCATCAGGGGGTAGTTCCAGGGCACGACGGCCGCGACGACACCGGCCGGCTCCCAGCGCACCCAGCTCTCCCGGTCCGCCATGCGGCGGCCGGCGGCGGGAGCCGTGTCGGCACGCAGCGCGCCCGCGTAGAAGCGCAGCAGGTCGGCACACTGCTCGACCTCGCCGGCCGCGTCGGCCTCGGGTTTCCCGGTGCCGGCCCGTTCCGCCCGCGCGTACTCCCCGGTCCGCTCCTCGATCAGGTCGGCGAGGCGCAGCAGGCGCCGCGCCCGGTGCCGGGGGGTGAGGGCGGCCCACGCGGGCTGGGCGGCCCGGGCGGCGCTCACCGCGTCCGTGACCGCCGCCTCGCGGCCGGGAACGGTGCGGAGGCGTTCCCGGCCGGTGCGGGGGTCGGTCAGGACCACTTCCGTCGCGTCCGTCTGTGAAATCGTCGGCATCGTCGGCTTCTCGTCTTCCTCGTCGGTGCGTTGCGCGTCTCTAACGGCCGGTCTCGGCACTAGCGGGCTGTTCTGCGCCCGGGGATCGCTCGGCGGCCTCGGCCCGCCCGGCCGTAGCGGAGTGCTCGGCGACCTCGGACCGCTCCGTGGCTTCGGACCCCTCCATGGCCTCTGACCGCTCCGCGGCCTCCGACCGTTTGGCGGCCACGAACGCGGCGATGCGGTCCGCCGAGCGGAAGTGGTCGCGGGAGAGGTCCCGCGCGACGACGGCGATGCCGAACTCCCTCTCCAGGGCCGCGAACAGCCGCAGGTATCCGATGGAGTCGAGCAGCCCGGCGTCGACCAGATCGGTGTCGGCGGCGGGTACGTCGATGTACAGGTCTTCGCGCAGAAGGTCCATGACGCGAGGCGTGAACTGGGCAGGGGTCCGGGTCACGAGAGGCTCCTTGTGGACGACGCCGGGGCGGAAGGTGGGGCGGCGGGGTCCAGCAGTGCGGCGAGTTCACGGCGGAGGACCTTGCCGGTGCGCGTACGCGGGATCGCGTCGAGCACGACGATGCGGCGGGGCCGGGCGGTCGCCCCGAACACGTCCGCGAGCGCGGACCGTACGACGGGCACCGCATCCGTTCCGGCCACCGGTACGACGGCCGCCACGACCTCCTCGCCGAGGAAGCGGTGCGGCAACGCCGCGCAGGCCGCGTCACGGACCTGCGGCACGCCGTGCAGCACGCGGTCCATCTCGTCCAGGGAGACCGTCTCGCCGCCGACCTTGGCAATGTTCTTGCGCCGCCCGGTGACGACGACGAAGGTCCTCCCCGAGTCGGGGTCGGTCACCTCCCTGCCCAGATCCTGGGTGTGGAACCAGCCTTGCCCGAACGCCTCGTCCGTGGCCGGTCCGTTGCCCTCGTAGCGGGACATCACGTTGTGGCCGCGCACGCAGATCTCCCCCACCTCACCGGGGGCGGCCCGCTCCCCGTGCGGCGTCAGCACCGCCACCTCGTTGCCGTACAGGGCCGTACCGATGGACGGGATGTCCGTGTCGAGCATGAGGCGCCGGTAGGCGTCTTCGGAGAGGTCCGCGGGAAGCGTGGTGGAGAAGTTCACCGTCTCCGTGAGCCCGTAGCCCTGGAGCACGCGAGCGCCCGTCCGGTCCGCGACGGCCCTGGCCGTCCGGGGGGTGAGGGGGGCGGCGGCGGAGACGAAGTAGTCGAATGCGCTGGGGAGTTCGGGTCGGCGCCAGGTCTCCAGCAGAGCTTCCAGGATGCTGGGTACGACGCTGGCGATCCGCGGCCGGAAGCGCTCGACCAGCCGTGGATAGAGCAGGGGGTCGAAGCCGGGGGCGAGCAGGACGTGGGCGCCGGCCGCGAGAACGCCGAGGACCGTGAAGTGCAGTCCGTTCACGTGGTGGACGGGCAGGCATCCGAGCACCCGGTGGCCGGGGCGCAGCCCGTGGTGGCGCCGCAGGGCCTCGGCGTTGACGGCGGCGTTGTAGTGGGACTGGGCGACCAGCTTGGCGGCCGCCGTGGACCCGGAGGTGGCGAAGAAGAGGGCGTCGCCGTCCGGGTCGAGCGGCGGGTCGGTCCACGCGTCCGCCCGGTCCTCCAAGGTGCCCGGGTCGGGCAGGACGAACGCCTCCGGCAGGGCGTCGGCGGGTACGGCGGCCGGCCTCAGCACCACGTGCGCTCCGGCCGCCTCCGTCTGCCGGCGTCTGCGGCCGGCCGGGTCCTGGGGGCCGAGCAGCAGCAGCCCGCACCCGGCGCGCAGCACCGCCAGGGCCGCGAGGACCGACGCCGCGTCGTTGACCGGGGCGAGGGCGACGGTGTCTCCCGGCCGGACCGAGAGGTCCGCACGCAACCGGGCGGCCAGGCGGCGGCTCAGCACGTCGGCGTCGCCGTAACTGAGCGTGTCGGTGTCTCCGCCGTCCGTAAGGGTGCTCAGGAACGGGGCGTTCGGCCGGACCCGGGCGTGGTGGGCGAGCGAGGACAGGATGGTGGGGTGGGGGGTCAACCTGCTGTGCAGGGGCGTTCCGAGGTAGGTGTGGGCGCGGTCGGAGTCGGA
Source organism: Streptomyces sp. NPDC033216 (assembly GCF_055577115.1). Classification (NCBI taxonomy): domain Bacteria; kingdom Bacillati; phylum Actinomycetota; class Actinomycetes; order Kitasatosporales; family Streptomycetaceae; genus Streptomyces; species Streptomyces sp. NPDC033216. Next base: position 113,156 of record NZ_JBVIQK010000018.1, read on the forward strand.
GCGGGCGAGGGGGGTCATGGCTCACCCGAACCGGTGCGGGGAGTGCGGGCAGCCCTTGGCCGCGAGCTCTTCGCCGCTCGCGCCGCGGATGTCGCAGAGCCGGCAGGTGATCTCGCCGAGGTCGCTCAGGAGCGCCGTGTAGGCCGTCAGCTCCTGCCGTTCCGGACTGTCCAGGTGCCGGTGGGGTGCGCCCACAGAAAGGATCATGTGGTCGGAGATGGCGCCCACCGCGTGCGGGACGGCGCCCTGGACCATGTAGACCTGGCCGGGGCGGGTCTCCACGATCTCCCCGGCCACCGAGATCGTCCCGCTGCCCGCCAGGACGAACAGCAGGTGGTCACCGGGGTGGGTGTGCGGGGCGAAGCCGCTGCCCGCGGGCACGTGCAGGATGTCCGCACCCACGTGCCCGCTCGACAGCAGCGAGTGTCCTGTCGCGTCGGCGGTCTTCGACACCCGCGTGGGGCCGGGTGCGACCTCGATGCCGAGCTGCTGGGTGTTCCCGTCCAGTCCGAGGTCGGCGGCCCAGTCGCAGATCAGCAGGGGCGCGGTCGGTGTGCCGTCCGCGGCGGGACGCCGGTCGGGCGGGACCTCGCCGGCCTTCGCGCGCCCGAAGACCGCGAGCAGCTGCCGTGCTTTGGCCTCCCGCTCGGCGGGCGCGGTGTTGTGCAGTTCCTCGGTCAGCATGTCGATGACCTGCTGGGTGGGCAGGCCCTGCATCGTCTCGGTCACGGCGTTCCTTCGGTGTCATGGGTGTGATTGCGGACGTGGTCCCCGACGGCCGTCGGTGCGGCGGGCCGGCCTCGGGGGTGCCGGCCCGCGGCGAACGGCTCGCGTCGCAGCCGTCGGGCGAGGTGGTGTGCGAGGGGTGCGGCGAACAGGTGGTAGAGAAGGGGCGAGAACTCCTCCCGGACCCGTCCGCTGACGGGCAGGACCGCCCCGTCGTCCCGCGCGGCGTCCGGGTGGTCCTCCGGTGCGACGAGGACGACCCGCCGCCCCAGGGCGGCGGCCCGCTCGGCGACCCGCGTGGCGTGTCCCTGGGAGCGGCCGGGCGGGGCCATCACGAAGGTGGGCATGTCCAGTGGGTGGGCGAACCGTTCGACGTGGCACCACTCCTCCAGGTCCTGCCCGAAGGAGAAGACCCCGGAGGTCTCGATCACCTTCGCCGCGCAGTAGAGGGCGGTTCCGTGGGAGGGGCCGCTGCCGAGCACGGCCAGCACGGCGGTGTCGGCGATCCGGTCGGCGAGCGTCGCGCACCGGCCTGTCAGGCCGAGGACGGTGGCCTCGACGGGGTCGGCGAGCGCCTTCAGTTCGCGTCGCAGGGCGCTCGCGCGCTGTCGGTCGAGCCGTCCGCGCGCCTCACCGAGCCGGATGGCGGTCAACAGGGCGCCCAGGAGGCTGGCCTGGTAGGTGCGCACCCCCGGCGAAGGCTCCTGACCCGGCAGTTCCACCAGGACGGCCGCGTCGGCCGCACGGGTGAGCGGGCTCCCCGGTGTCCCGGTCAGGGCGACGACCGTCGCGCCGGCCGCACGGGCGCGCTCGGCCGACCGCACGACGAGCGGGGTCCGGCCCGACGCGGAGACGGCGATCATCAGCTCGGTGGCGGGTACCGGCAGGCCGTAGTCCGCGAAGGACAGCGCGCTCACCGGCCGGCAGGGCACCCCGGCCAGCGACTCGAAGGCCATCCGGACGGCGTGCGCGGCATGGTAGGAATCGCCGTCGCCCACTACGGAGACCGATCCGACCTCCGCCCACCGCTCGGGGGACGGCAGGGAGCGTACCTGCTCGTCGAACACGTCCAGGTGCAGGCGGATGTCGTCGGCGAGCGAGCCCGCCTGTCGGAGCATCACGTCGGCTGGTCCCGGGCGCACTTCGGCCGCCGTCGGCCCGGGGCGCCGGCTCACCCCGGTCATCGGGGAAGCCCCCGCACGATGTCGACGTAGCGGCGTACCCGGTCCGGGTCGATCGCGCCGCCCCAGCCACCCTGCTCCAGGCAGGTGCCGACGAACGCCCCGTCCGCCGCGGCCAGCAGCCGCGCGGCGTTGTCGTGGTCGGTGTGCCCGGCCAGGATGACGGGCATGTCGGGGACGGCGTCGCGTACTTCGGCGATCATCGCCAGTACCGTGCGCTCGTCGGGGTGCGACAGCGCCACCGACCCCGCTCCGGCGGTCCGGGCGGCGCGCGCGACCTCGCCGATGGTCCTGCCCCCGCCGAACCAGCTGAAGTGCATCGAGTCGATCTCGGCGACGATCCCGATGTCCTCGGCACCGATCCGGCGGCGATACGTCATCACGTCCAGCGGATCGGCTCGTACCATGCCGTCGGCCGTGAGGGTCTGGCCGACCAGGGCGCCGGCCCGGATGTAACTGCCGCCCGCCACCCGGACGACGGCGAGGGACGCCTTGAGCGCGTTGCGCATCATCTGGACGCCGATGCGGAAGCGCCCACCCGTCGCTTCGGTGACCGCCCGCACGATCAGGCCCGTCGCCACGGTGCGTGCCGGGTCGGACTCGTCCGCGGGACTGTAGACGCGGTCCGCCGTCTGGATCAGGCAGCCGTCCGCGCCGCCCTCGTAGAGGGCCCTCGCGGACGCGACCGCGGTGTCGAGGATGCGGGGGAAGGTGCCGTCCTCGTGGAAGGGGGTGCCGGGCAGCGGGGCCAGGTGCACCATGCCGAGGACCAGCTTGGGCCCTCCCGGCGTCGTCCAGGTCTCCATGTGTCTCCTTCTGCGTGGGGTGCCCGTCAGGTGCCGGCCGTGACGCCGAGGCCGGCGCCCAGACGGCCGATGGCGGGCGACAGTTCGTCCCAGGGCCGTGCGGTGGTGATCCGCATGACCCCGCCGGAGAAACAGAAGGTGAGGATGCCGGGGAAGACGGAGACCCCGGTCTCGCGCAGCAGGTCGCGAAAGCACCGGTAGGAGTCGTCCCATTCCGGGAAGTTCACCGTCGTGTTGATGGAGAACCGCGGCGGCAGCACCAGCCCGGAGGTCTCGGTCAGCCGGACCGTGGCCGCGTCGCGCAGCGTGGTCAGGTCCCGGGCACGCCGGATCCGCTCCGTGCGGTAGCCCTGGTAGGCGTTGCGCAGCCGCTCGACGTCCAGACCGTAGGACGCCTCGAACTCCTTGACCTCAGCCGGTCCCGGTTCCCGCACACCGGTGATGAGCCACCGCTCCATGCGCGCCAGCACCTCCACCACCGTGTAGAGGAAGGACGGCGGCCCTCCGAAGGACGAGGACGCGTACTCGTAGTACTCGTCGATGAAGGCGGGGGCGGCGAGGAACCATCCGGCCTTCAGGCCCGGCGCGGACCAGGTCTTGGCGAGGCTGGACACGCGGACCACGTTCGGGGCGGTGCGGGCGGGTGAGCGCTCCTGGTAGTCGCCCAGCCACTCGTGGCACTCGTCGAGCACGATGACGGTGGACGGGGAAGCGGCACGGATCAGTCGCGCGAGGCCGTCCTCGGTGACGGCCGCTCCGGTGGGATTGCCCACGGTCTGGAGCAGGACGAGCGGGGTGGTGGGGGTCAGGGCCGCGATGAGGGGCTCGACCGAGGTCGTACCGCCCTCACTCGCGAGCGGCACCAGCCGCACCGGGTGGCGACGGGCGACCGTCTCGACCAGGGGCGGGTAGTTGGGGATCGCGCACAACGCCGGGGACGCGGGCCGCCGGCCCCCGTGCAGCACGAAGTCCGCCAGCGTGCTGACGGCGAAGGTGCCGCCCATGGTCAGCGCGACGTGCTCCGCTCCGTACTGCGCACCGGCGATGCGGGCGTTCTCGTACGCGGCGATCGCCTCGCGGGCCGGGAAGCGGCCCCGCGAGTCGGAATAGCCGTACCAGTCCCGGTCGAGCGCGTAGCGCAGGCACTCCTTGAGGCTCTGCGGCAGCCCCCACCTCTCCTCGTCCACCGCTCCGCCGGAGAGGATGAAGCGGGCGTTGTCCCTCAGGCCGCCGTAGAGGTCGTCGCGGAAGAAGAAGTTGAACATCTCCTTGACGAAGCGGACCGTCGCCCGGGAGCCGAGCACCTCGTCCGCTCGGACCGGCCGCAGCGGGCGGCTCGCGCGCCATCTCTCGGCCAGCGCGAGGTGCCGGGCGTGACGTCCCAGTTCGTGCTCGACCCGGCCCAGCCACAGATCGCGCAGTTCCAGGGGGTCCTCGGGGTCGCGCGCCCGGGCGTAGACGTCGAGGACGCGCTCGTCGAGGGCGGGGACGAAGGCGTCGCGTATGCGCGTGGGGTCCGGTGGACGGGCCGCTGTGTCGCGGGCCTCCTGCGGCACGTGGGACGGCCGCAGGGGCGGGACTGAGTCGAAGAGTCTCATTCGCTTCTCGGGTAGAGGTCGCGGGAGGGGCGAAGCGGGGGTCGGGGCGCCGTGGATCACAGGATCCGCAGGCGCTTCAGGTGCCGCCGCCCGCTCACGGGCGCGGCCGGGCCGGCTGTTCTGCCGTGGAAGTGGTACGTGTTGTCGATGACGACGAGCAGTCCTCGCCGCCACACCACCCCTGTCGCCGCCTCGGGGGTGTACATGGCCGCGAGCAGCTCGCCGAGGGCGGCGTCCACCGCCGCCGGGTCGGTGTCCGGTCCCGTGTACGACCACCGCAGCTCCTGGTCGGCGAAGTCGCGGAAGGAGAAGACCCAGTGCCCGTCGACGCGTCGGGCGATCGGCGGTGCCTGCGGGCTGCGGAGGTAGCGCGTGTGCGAGAGCAGGTCGAGCGTCCGCGGCGCGAGCCTGCGCGCCACGTCCCTCATGGGGACGAGCACGGTCCTGGCGCCCTCGGCGTCGTCGCCGGGGGCCACGCACATGAGCACGATGTAGCGGGGTTGTCTCCCCGCGGGGGCACCGCTGCTCTCGGTGTGCAGGGACAGGTGGTTGCGGGCGAAGGGTTGGAGCGACACGTCCGTGGTGGGGGCGTGTTCGCTGACGAGGTTGAGGACCACCTCCTGCTCCACGTACCGCATCACCGCTGGGTCCGTCTCGGGGACGGCCGTCCCGAGGAAGGCGCCGAGAGCGGTGAACCGGTCGTTGTCCAGCGGCTCTTCGAGCTGGACGGCGGCCACACCCCGGTGCCACAGCTGTTCGCTCACCGCCCGGCGCAGGGTGTCGCGGACGTCGGGGCCGGGGCTCGGCGCGGGCCCGGGGAGCAGCGGCCGCAGGGGGGTGCCGTTGCCGAGCAGTCGCTCGCGTGGCCCGAGGTGGGGGGCCTGTGGTGACGCCAGGAAGGTTCCGTGGATCTGGGCCTCCTTCGCCTGGTGACCGTCCTGCGGAGGCCGTGCGGTGCCGTCCGTACCGGGACGCACGAGGGCCGGCTGTTCCATGGCTCGCTCCTTTCGAAGAGTCAACCGCGTGCTGTCAGGGGGGCGGTGGCACGGGTGCGTTCGGCCCAGGCGACCGCCGGCCGCAGGGCGAGGCCGGCGGCGGCGAACAGGGCGCCGAGCACCAGCCACCCGAGGGCACCGCCCTCGATGACGAGGAAGGTCAGAAGAGTGGGAGCGACCATGGCCGCGGCCCCGTAACCGGTGAAGAAGAAGCCCTGGTACTGACCCTGCCGGTGCGGCGGGGCGAGGCCGAACCCGATGGTCCAGGCAGCCGCTGAGAACACCATCTCGCCGTAGGCGTGCACGGCCCCGGCCAGCAGGAGGAGCACCGCCGAGACCGCCGCCGCGTGTTCGGCGGAGGCGGCGAACAGGACGCACGCGGCGGTCAGCGCGAACCCGGCCCACCGCATGGCGCGGACGGCACGCGGCAGGTCGGGCACGCCCTTGGCGATCCGCACCTGGCAGGCGACCACACTGGCCGTGTTCAGCAGGAACAGCACCGTCACCATCCACCGGGGTGCGCCGGTGTGCCGGGCGATCCACAACGGGACCGCCACCTCCAGCAGCAGCGCGTGCAGGGACAGGACCGCGCTCACCATGGTGACCAGGGCGAAGGGCCGGTCCCGCAGCACGGCCCACCGGTGCTCACCGGCGGTGTCGCCGCCGTCGGTCGCGCTCACCACACGGGGCAGCGTGGTCAGTACGGCGGCCGAGGTGAGGAAGGCCAGGGTGTCCAGGACCAGGACGGTGCGCAGCGCCGAGGCGGTGCCCAGGTGCAGGGCCACGCCGGCCAGTCCGGCCCCCACCGCGACGCCGACGTTGGTGACGGACCGCAGGTAGGCCCGCGTGACCAGCAGGTCCGCGCCGTCCAGGGTGCCCGCGATCACGGCCTGGAGGGCGGCCCTGCTGCCCCTCTCCGTCACCACGAACGCACAGGCCACGAGGAGGAACTGGGCGAAGGAGCCGACCAGCAGATAAGCACCGGCCGCGGCCCCGTTCAGAGCGATCAGCACCGCCGTCGTCTCGCGCGGGCCGCGGCGGTCGGCCAGGTGTCCGAGCGGGACGCCGGCCGGCAGGCCCACGGCTCCGGCGACCGTCAGCCCCAGACCCCACTGCGTGACGGACAGCCCGGCCACCGTGGTGAAGTAGAGGGCCGAGCACGTCATGAACGCGCCCTGGCCCATGGTCATCAGCAGGGTCGCCACGGCCAGGACACGGCTCGGGCCCGCCGCCGGAACAATTCGACTCAGCACGCGGATCACGTTAGGGAAGCCGCGGGAAGCCACGGGGAATCGTGATCGCGGGCAGTGCGGCCAGGTTGATTGCCCATCGATTACCGGGCGTTTCCCCTGCCGATTGTTACCTTGCCCGTGTCGACGGAACTGTCTGGTCGCGGAATGTACGCGGGGTGCGGCTGCCCAGACCTTGCGGCCGTCCGGCTCATTGTTGTCGCTCTGCCCGTGTCCCCGGCGTGGCCTCTTCGGCGCTGGTGCGCGCGCCTGCCCGGGGCTCGGCGCCCGCGTCCGCCGTATTCCGTCCGGAGCGGGCGAGGAAAGGGGCTGCTCCCGTGCGCCGGTCGGGCGATGCCGGCAAGCCGACGGAAAAGGCTTCCGAAAAGAGGACGTTCATGGGATTCACGTACGGTCGCCGTATCACGCATTGTCCGTACTGCGGACACCCCTACCCGCCGCGTGCCGAATGGCCGCGGGACTGCCTCCGGTGCGGCGAGACCCAGTGGCGGAATCCGTTGCCGGCGGCCGTCGTCCTACAGCCTGTCGTCGACAGCTCCGGGGTGCTCGGCGTGGTCGTGGTCCACCGCACCGTCGCGCCGGGCAGCGGCCGGCCGGCGCTGCCCGGCGGCTACCTGGAGACCGGCGAGAGCTGGCAGGAGGGCGCCGTCCGCGAACTGCGCGAGGAGACCGGTCTGGTGGCCGACGCGCGGCAGGTGTCCCTCTTCGGGGCGAACAGCACCCGCGACACGCTGGAACTCTTCGCCCTGCTGCCGGCCCGCGGGGCGGACACGCTCCCGGAAGCGGCGCCGACGGCCGAGACGGCCGGATGGGTCGTGCTGACCGAGCCGGCCGAGCTCGCCTTCCCCGGGCACACCCGGGCTCTGGCCGCCGTCCTGCGTGGTCCCGGCCCGACCTGCCCGGCCGGGACCACGCGGCTGTCATCGTTCCCGCGCCGACCGCCGACGGCTCACAGGGCCGCCGAGGAGGGCAGGTCGTAGTGGTGACCGGGGAGACGTCCCCGCCCCCTGGTCGCGTTCGCCGTGCGGACGCTGAGCGCCTTCCAGCCCTCGGGCGGCTCCGGACCCACGTGGTAGGCGATGTCGGGTTCGGTCGCCCGGCGGGTGATCTCACAGACCCGTACCTGTCCCTCGGGGGCCATCGTGAGCAACCGGAAGCAGCGGTCCGACACCTCGCCGGTCACGACCGGGGATTCCGGCCGCCCGGGTCGGAAGGAGAGCCACGCGTCCCCGGTCGCCACGGCCACGTGCAGCCGCATGCGGGGCCCGTTCCCCGTGGGACGGTCGTGGAAGCGGTCACGGATGGCGAAGGCGGCCCGCACGGCCCGGTTCGCGGTGTCCCCGGGCAGATCGGTGACACCGAACAGGGCGGAGAAGACGGGCTCCATCGCGTTGCCCGGGACCCCTCCGAAGCGCTCGCTCTCCGTGGCGACGACCCGCTGGAGGTCCCGCATGAGGTCGTGAATCCTCGTCAGGTCCGGTTCGGCGTGCGAACACCGGGCCCAGACGAGCACCACGCTCATCCGCCTGTGTTCCGTCTCCGGCGGACGCTCGGGACCCGGCGCGCCACCGCCTGCCGCGGCGGCGCGTGCCTCCGGCAGGTCGTGTGCGGCCGCGTCGCGGACGTCGGCGTCCGCATGCGTCTCCCCAGCGGCCACGCTGGACTCGTCGGACTCGTCGGACTCCTCGCCGGGCTCCGGCTCGGCCGCCACCCCGTGGGGCGCGGTACCGACGGATCCCGCGGGCCGACCGCCGGTCGCCGCCCGGCCGGGTGCCGCCTGAGCCGGGACGTCGAGCTCCGGCGAGTGGTCGAGGATCGCACGCTCCAGTCTCTGCAACGCGCGGGAGGGCTCCAGACCGTAGACGTCGACCAGTTCACCTCGGATGCGCCGGTAGGCGGCGAGCGCGTCGGTCTGCCGGCCGCAGCGGTACAGCGTCAGCATCAGCTGCCCGCTCAGCCGCTCCCGTGTGGGCTCCGCCGCGGCGGCCGTGGACAACTCACCGAGCACCGCATGGTGGTTGCCGCGGGCGAGTTCGGCCTCGAAGAGATCCTCCAACGCCCCGAGGCGGTCGCTCTCCAGGCGGTCGATCTCCGGCCAGCGCAAGCCGTCCTCGGCGAGATCGGCGAGTGCCGCTCCCCGCCACATGGCCAGTGCCTCGCGCAGCACCCGCGCCGCCGAGTCGTAGGAGCCCGTGCCGAGATCGGCACGCCCCTGCCGCACGGCACTCGTGAAGCGGAACAGGTCGACGGAGGCGGGGTCGACGCGCAGCTGGTAGCCCGGCGGGCACGTCAGCAGGGTCGCCATGGGGTCCAGGCCCGCCGAGGACAGCGAGCGGCGGATGTCGCGCACCGCGTTCTGAAGCATCTTCCGGGCGGTGAGAGGGGTGTCGGCCGGCCACAGCGCACCGAGGAGCTTGCGGGTGGACACCACCCGGTTGGCGTGCAGCAGCAGGTAGGCGACGGTCCGTCGTTTGACCACCCCGCCCAGGGGCAGCGGTGCGCCGTCAACGGACGCCTGAAGGGGCCCCAGCAGGCGGAAGTCCACGGAACCTCACTTTCTGTCGGTCTGGCCGTGCGCCGGATCCTCGGCGGCGGAAAACTCGGGGAGGGCCGGGAACGAACCGGAGCTCACGGGCGCGCGCACCGCGACGCGGGGACCGGCCGTGCCGACAGTGGTGACGGCGGCCGCGTCCGCGGGTCTGTCCTGGCGGGCGTGGCCGGTCACGGCGAGGCCCGCGAGCTGCATCCGGTTGTCGACGCCGGTCTTCGCGCGGATGCGGCGCATGTACGTGTCCACGGTGTGCCGGCTGATGCCCAGCAGTCGGGCGATGGACGGGTAGGTCTCGCCCTGGAGCACGTGGGCCAGCACCTCGCGTTCGCGGAGGCTGAGCGTCACCAGGTGCTCCAGGGGCTGCCGGTCAAGGGGCCTCATCGGCTCCGGTCACTTCTCCTGCTCGAGCGGTGCGGGCTCAAGGGCGCCGTCCCCACCCGGTGTCCGAGTCGTCCGTGTCCGCGACGAGGGCCACGACGGCCGAGGGCGCGGTCGCGGAGAGGGATGTGGAACCGGTCCGGGCGGACGTGTCCTGCGCGTGCGCACCATTGAGGAGGGGAAGCACCGTGGCGATACAGGCAGCCGTGAACAGCAGGGTCTTGCTCATCGAATGGTCTCCAAAGGGCACGATGTCCCGGTGGTGATCAGTGCACCGGGGCTGATCTGGACTGCCCCGAGTATCTCCGCGGACGCCGCTCGGGAGGGCTCGTGGAGGTGCTCACCAACATGCAGACAGCAAGGAGAGGGGGGGACGAATGACGCGAACCAACACCGTGGGGCACACAATTGCGCGGCACGTCGAGATCGCGAGCGACCGGGCTCAGGACCTCCGGAGCGACAGCAGGAGCAGCGGGCAGGAGACGGCGGCTCCGTACAACCGGCACGCGTAGCCCCGCGGTACGTAGGAGACCTCGCCGGCTCGCAGCCTCAGCTCGACACCGGCGGCCGAGGGCGCGACGGGTCCGCCTCGCCGCGCGTCCTTTGACGCCGTGCCCACGGGTGGCCCGTCGGGTCCCGGTCGCCCGATGGCGCACCAGACTCCCCCGCGAAGGGGCAGAAGCAGGGCGCCCCCGTCAGGGTGCTCGCTGGTGACGAAGTCACCGGCGGGCAGGATCCGTTGGTGTGCGTGCACGGCGTGTCCCAGCAGGATCCCCAGATCCCGGGCCAGGCGGTCGGCCGTGGAACCGGCCGGCGCGGGAGACCAGCCCGACCGGCGGGAGCCTCCGGGCACGGGTGCCGCGCGGTCGCGCTGCCGCCCGGCGTCGTAGTCGGCGCCCAGCCGGCCGAGTACGGCCCGGTCGCCCCGTGGCCAGACCAGCGCGGGGTCGCCGCCCCGGTACGCGGTCAGGCACAGCGCGATGTCCTGGAGGAAGGAGTACCAGTCCTTGTCGGGCACCGCTGTCTCTCCCTGTCGACTCGGTCGTCCGCCACCCGCCGACGGCTGTCGGACCGAGCGGGGCGTTCGGCCTCGGCCTCGAAGGCCCGGACACAGGGCACAGGGCTGGACGCTGCCCTGTGCCCTGTGCCCTTGTGCCCGCAGAACCGGGGCGCCTGGAGACCCGGCGGATACGCGTGAACGGGCGGTCCCATGACGGACGCCGGCCCGCGACGCAGCGTGGCCCGCGACGGACGGTGCCCCATCATCCCGCCGCGCCCGGGCGGGCACCAGTCCCGTGCCGACGGTCCCGGAAAGACGGGACACAGGATGCCACCGCCCCGGGCGCCGGGATGTTCCGCAGGAGGTCGGCGCCGGGGCTATTCGGCGTTCCGGGCATCTCCCTCATCCGGCGGCGGGGCCTCCTGCCCCATGAGCTTGTCCGGGGACAGCAGACCGGCGCGGACGGCGAGGACTCCGGCCTGGAACCGGCTCTCCGCACCGAGCCTGTGCATGATGTCGGCCACGTGCTTGCGCGTCGTGCGCAGCGACATGCCCAGCCGCCGGCCGATCGCGGCGTCCTTGTAACCCGCGGCCAGGAGGCGCAGTATCGTGGCGTCCAGTTCCTTGGCCACGGCTTCGAGACCGTCCGCGGCAGCGTCCGAGAAGGGCTGGGCATGGGCCCAGGCGTTCTCGAAGACCGAGCGCAGATAGTCCACCACGGCGGGCTCCCGGATCACGACCGCTCCGGGACCCCCCTCCCGATCGGGGACGAACGCGAGGGCGCGGTCGAAGACGATCAGCCGTCCGAAGGGGTCGTGAACCGTGCGGTACTCGGCGCCGAGCCTGGTCATCATGGCCACGTAGGTCTGGCTCGGCGCGTCGAAACGGGTCGTGTGGTTGTAGATCGCCCGCATGCGCACGCCACGCCCCAGCAGGACCGTGTCCCGGGCCATTGCCTCCTGTAGCACCGCCGGGCGCCGCCCGCCGCCCGGCTGGCTGGTCAGCACCTCCTCCTTGCACTCGGTCGCGGCCTGACTCAGGGCGGCACGGACCTCGTCCACGTGGGGCAGGACCTCGATGGCGGCGGTCTCCGGGCGCCTGCGCACCGTGAAGTGATCGTGCAGTCGGCCGAAGTCGGCGGTGAGCCGGTGCAGTTGCCGCTGATGCCGGTACAGCGAGGCGTGGATCGGAGCCGCGAGCGCGGCGGCGGCGAGACTCGGGTCCACGGGCACCAGGAGCCCGGGGTCCTCCGCGTGTCGACGCACCAGCCCGAGTTCCTCCAGGGTGGCGGCGGCGGCGGACAACTCCCGCTGACCTAGTCCCAGTTCGGAGGCCGACAGCAGGTCCTCCCTGCTTGCCTGTCCGCGTTCAACCAGCCATAAATAGACATTCACATCGTTTTCCGACATACCCCTACTGGAGCTGTAGGAATCGGCTGGCTCGGTCATTTTCACCGTACGTTCCTGTTCTCGCCACGAAGCGGTCCGGGACAGCGACGCCGCACGCACGACTCGAGACCGTTGCGCGCGATCTGACGTGGACGCTCCACCAGTCAAAATACCCCGCGAAGAGTGACGCCCGGCCGCTCGCCGCGGCAGGCCCGCGAGACCGGCCGGCCTCGCGGGTCGCCCGCCTGAGGCCTCATGACAGCCGCCGGCGTTCTTCGTCTCCGCGTTCACCACACTCATCGAGGTGCAAGAGGGCGTGGGCGGTTGCTCCGTTCCGGCGGCGGATGGCGATCCCGGGGGCATCGACGCCGGCCGGCGTCGACCGGCCCCTCGGTAGGGGCTCCCGATCGCCGGCGTGAGACCCCCGGGCCGCAGCGATGGCGTACGCGGACACGGACCTGCGCGGCGGTCTCCGGCAGCCCCCGGTCCCTTTCCAGGGACGTGCTGTCCGCCTGTCGCCGATGCCGTGGGAGCTCGGGCCATACCAGTCCGACGAGGTCCCGGGTCCTCGGAGGAGCAGCGGGGGTGTCCTCGGTTCTCGCGTACGCGCCGGTGGCGACGCGGGCGCGTTCGGGGCCGGTGAGATCGCGGTCGCCGGCGAGGTAGCGGCGGGGGCGGCGGCGGGATGGAAGCCGACGGAATCCTGGCGTGCGGCGGGCGTTGATGCGGTCGCCGCGGAGACATGTGGTGTGCTGCGCCCCTGTAGCCGCAGGTGCCGGAGAAGGCGTTGCCGACCTGCCTCGGCGGGGCCGCGAGCGCGCCTACCGGCCTCCGCACGTCCTCCACCGGATGATGCGGCCGCCAACCCGGCCCGATCCGGCCGTCGTCGGGGCCTGAACCGGGCTGCGAGGCTGGACGTCCCGCCGGGCGAGGGCGCACGGCCCGGCGCCGAGCCGGCCACTGCCGGTGGCGACGGCGGTCGGCTCGCCAGGCGGGACCGCGGTGGGAACGTCCCGCCCGAAGTCGGCTGCGCCGACGCCGGGATGGCGCCGTGGGGCGCGGCGAGGGCCGGCCTGACTCGGCCGCGGCCCCGCGCCGGCCGTCTGCGGGTCGTGACGGTCCGGTCGATGCTCCGTTCTCCGGAAACGGTCGGCTGTCCGCCGGGACCCCGGCGCGGGTGGCGGTGGGCGTCCTGGTGCTGCTGGGGCGGCAGCCGGCCGCCCTGCTGCAACGACCCGAGCGACAGGGTGCCCTCGGCCCGGCGGGCCTCCACCACTCCACGCGGCGCCGCCCCTGCCGGGTCGACGGCGGCCAGCGCCGGGCCGGTACCCCGGACGTTCCGATCAGCCGTGCAGGGTGCCTGCCGGTCCCGGCAGGAAGTCCGGTACCCGCACGCCCAGCCCCAGGGGCGCGGCCCGGCGGCGGACGAGGTCGGCGAGGGCGAGGTCCAGGGTGCCGAGGCCGAACGGGGAGAAGACGGTGACGCGGTCCTCGGGGCGTCGGAAGGGTCCTTCGGCGTTCAGAACGGAACCGATCGAGGTGGTGATGAAGTCCCGGTTGCCGCAGAGCTGTTCGGCCAGGTGCAGGGAGGTCGACTCGCGGCACACGTGGTCCGCGTCGTCGACCACGTTGACGACGGCCAGGATGCTCTCCGGGGCCAGGTCGCGCAGGGACACGTGCAGGACCAAGGTGCCGGGCCGGCAGGCGTCGGTCGTCAGGTGGGGGGTGGCGGCGGTGGTCGCCAGGCAGACCAGCCGGTGGGTGGCGAGCGCCTCCTCGGCGCTCCCGGCGATCTCCGTTTTCAACTCCGGCCAGCGGGCCTGACAGCGGGCGGCGAAGGCCCCCGCCCTGGAGCGGTCGAGGTCGAACACGGTGACTGCGGCGAGGTCGGGCAGGACGGCCCGGAGATAGGCCAGGATCTCGAGGCCGATGACACCGCAGCCGATCAGGGACACCCCGGTCTCGGGCACGGACGAGGTCAGCGTCGCCGCTGCGAGGGCGGCGCTCGCAGCGGTACGCCGCGCCGAGATCACCGAGCCTTCCAGCAACGCCTCCGGCTGCCCGGTGGCCATGGAGTTGAGGATCACCGCGGCGGAGGCGCGCTCCAGGCCGGACGCGGTGTTGCCGGGGAAGGAGGCGATCCACTTGATGCCCGCCACCGGCTCGTCCTCGCCGAGGTAGGCGGGCAGTCCGATGATCCGGTTGCGCGGGTCGCCGGGAAATCGGAGGAAGACCGAGTGCGGGAGGGCCGTCCGGCCCCGGTCGTGCAACCGGTAGGCGCGGCGTACCGCTGCGACGACCTCGGTCTCGGCCCCGTCGAGGACCTGGTGGACCTCCCCGGCTCCCAGGATCAGCATGGTGCCACCTTCATCGCCGGCTCCTTCTCCTTCCACAGGTGGGACACGTCGCCGAAGTGGCGGGCGACCCATGCGTCGTCGTAGATCGTGTCGAGGTACCGCTCCCCGCGGTCGGGCAGGACGACCGCGCAGCGCGCGCCCTCCGGAATGCGGTCGGCCATCTGATCGACCGCCGCCACCAGCGCCCCGGAGGAACCGCCCGCGAGGACGGCCTCCCGGGCGGCGAGCCGCCGGCAGCCGACCACGCAGTCGAGGTCCGTCACGTGGACGACCTCGTCGGCGAGCCCGTCGCGGTAGAGCGCCGGCCGTACGGCCGCACCGTGACCCGGGATCAGTCGGGACGTCGGGACGCCGCCGAAGATGGCGCTCCCCCTGGCGTCCACCGCGACCACGGTCACCGGCAGCCCCCGGTCGCGGACGTACTCCGCGCAGCCGCGCAGTGTGCCGCACGAACTCGTCGCGCAGAAGAGGTAGTCGATGCCGCCCGGCGCCGCCTCCAGGATCTCGCGCATCGTCTGCCGGTGTGCCTGGGGGTTCAGCGGGTTGGCGTACTGGTTGGGCCAGTAGGCGCCGGGGATGCGGGCGACCAGCGTGCTGATGCGGCGGATCCGGACGGGCAGGTACTCGCCGGTCACCGGATCGCACTCGGTCACCACCTCGACCTCCGCGCCGAGAGCCCGCATGACCGCGACGTTCTGCCGGTTGGTGCGGGGGTCCACGACGCAGATGAACCGGAGCCCGTAGTAGGCGCAGATCTGGGCGAGCCCGATGCCGAGGTTGCCGGAGCTCGATTCGACGACCACCGAGCGGCCGGGCACGAGGGTGCCGTCCCGAACCAGCGCGCGGAGCATCTCCAGGGCCGAGCGGTCCTTCATGCTGCCGCCGGGGTTGAAGGCCTCCAGCTTGGCGTAGGTGGTGAAGTGTCGCCCCGGAGCGAGCTTGGCGAGTTCGACCAGCGGGGTGCCGCCGATCGTGCCGAGAACGCCGGCCGGCCCGTCGTCAGGTTCCGGCATGGTGGCCTCGTCCCGTCGGATCGGGGCACGGCCCGAGCATGGTGCGGAACACGCTAGGTCCTCCTGTCAACACTGGATCGAGGGTTTGTGCGGCGGCCGCGCCCGGCCGGTCGCGGCGTTCGGAAGCCGCGGCCGGGCTGGGACCCGGCGGGTCACCGCGCCGTCGGGCCGGACGCGGCGCGTACGGAGGGGGCGACCGAGGCGGCGCCGGCGATGAGCACCATCCAGCCCGCCAGGGCCAGCGCGGTGGGCCGCGCGCCGACCGAGTCGAGCAGCAGACCGCCGAGCAGCGAGCCGATCGGCAGTGCCCCGTTGGACAGCGTGGTCATCGCCGCGAGCACCCGGCCCCGCAACCGGTCCGGTGTGATGCTCAGTTGGTGGCTGCCGAGCGCCACGTTCCACAGCGGTCCGACGAACCACATCGCGGCGTAGGCGGCGGTGAGCGTGAACGGGTCGCGGCTGAGGGCGATCACGGCCATCAGCACCGCCCACGCCCAGTTCGCCCCGATCACCAGGGCACCCAGCGCGACCCGGCGGGCGAACCACGGCGCCGCCAGCGAGCCGAGGACACCCCCGGCCCCCGCGAAGCCGACCATCAGGCCCACCCCCGCCGAGGACGCGCCGACGTCGGTGGCCAGCACGATGGCGACCAGGAACAGCGCCCGGAACATCAGGTTGCTGCCGGCCACCAGCAGAGTGGCGGTGCGCAGGAAGGGCTGCCGCCACAGCCACCTCAGGCCTTCGCGCACCTGCTCGCCCATGCTGCCGGTGCGGACGGACGGCTCCGCCTCGAACTCCTTGCGGATGAAGAGCAGTGCGGTCAGAGAGACCAGGTAGGTCAGCGCGTCGGCCAGGAACGGGACGGCCCGGCCGAGACCGAACAGCACACCGCCGAGCGGTGTCCCGAGCATCACGGCGGCCCGCCCCCGTGCCTCGTTGCGGGACAGGGCCAGCGAGAGCTGGCCCGGCGGCACGACGTTCGGGACGGCCGCGTGCGCGGCGAGCCCGTGGAACACCGTGAGCGCGCCCTCGGCGAAGCCCACGGCCAGCACCAGCGGCAGGCCCAGGACGTCGAGGGCGGAGGCGACCACGATGGTCGCCGCGCCGAGCGCCCGCAGCGCGTCGCACCAGATCATCAGCCGCCGGCGCGGCCAGCGGTCCACCAGGGCTCCGGCCGGCAGCGGGAGGAGCAGTGCGGGCAGCAGTGACACGAATCCGGCCAGTCCGGCGGCGAACGGCGAGCCGGTGATGGCCAGGACCAGCAGCGGGTAGGCGATGGTGGTCGCCGTCGAGCCGAGCAGGGAGACCGCTGAACCGCCCCACAGCAGCAGGAAGTCGCGGTTGCGATGCAGCGGGACCACCGGATCGGCGGTGGCCGTCTCCGGCGGGTCCGGCGGCCGCGCGTCCGCCGGCGCGCTCATGTCGGGGCTCGTCATCCGTCACACTCCTCGTCCGGCCCGGACCGGACGCTAGCCGCGCGCCGCCCGCTCCATCTGCCGACGCAGACTGAGCGGTCGCATGTCGGTCCAGACGGTGCCGATGTGGGCCAGGCATTCGGCTCGGGTGCCCTCGGTGCCCTCGGCGTGCCAGCCGAGCGGCAGCTCGCGATCGGCGAGCCAGACGGAGTACTGCTCCTCGTCGTTGAAGACGACGCGGTACGTACGCTCGTCGATGTCTTCCTCGGCCACGGTGCGCCCTCCCTCTGTGAACTGCCGCGTCACGAACGTCACGTGACCGGGGGCGGCGCCAGAGACCTTGCCGCAGCCGCCCGGTCGGGCTCCAGAGAAGGAGGCGCAGTCACCGCGGCACCAACGCTGCCGACGTGACTGCCGGTTGTTCTCTCGGAGCGGCGACGGCCGTGCGGCGACGCTGAGGCGCATGACTGCGAACCCCTCCATCCGGACCGCTCCGGCCGACCGCGTCCGGGAGCGCGACGCAAGCTCCGCCCTCCCCCTGACGATGCCGGCCGAGCCCCCCGGTACGTCCCTGTCCGAGTACCTGGCGGCCGCCCGACCGCTCGTCCGCGGCCGGCTGCTCGAACACGGCGCGGTGCTGCTGCGCGGTTTCGACGTCGGCGGCGTGGACGGCTTCGAGGCCGCGGTGCGGGCGGTGTCCGCGGAGCCACTGCCCTACGCGGAGCGGTCCTCGCCGCGCAGCACCATCAAGGGGCAGGTGTACACCTCGACCGACTACCCGCCGAACGAGGAGATCTTTCTCCACAACGAGAACTCCTACCAGGCGGATTGGCCGCTGCACCTGTTCTTCCACTGCGTGCGGCCACCGGACACCATGGGCGCCACGCCGCTGGCCGACACCCGCCGGGTGTACGCGGCGATCGACCCGTCCGTCCGGGAGGAGTTCGCCGCCCGGGGCTGGATGGTGGTGCGCAACTTCTCCGACGGCTTCGGTGTGCCGTGGCAGCAGGCCTTCAACACCGGCGACCGCAGCGAGGTCGAGGCGTACTGCGCCCGCAACGGCGTCGAGACCGAGTGGACCGCGGACGGCCTGCGGACCCGCGCGCGCCGCCGCGCGGTGCACCGCCACCCCGTGACCGGGGAGACGGTCTGGTTCAACCACCTCACCTTCTTCCACGTGACCACGCTGGCCGAGGAGGTGTGCGGCGCGCTGCGGGAGATGTACGACGACGCGCAGCTGCCGACCAACACCTACTTCGGCGACGGCCGGCCGATTCCGGACGAGGTCGTCGCGCATCTGCGGTCCTGCTATCGCGTCGAGCAGCGGCGCTTCGACTGGCAGCGGGACGACGTGCTGCTCGTGGACAACATGCTGTCTGCGCACGCCCGCGAGCCGTTCACCGGGCCGCGCCGGATCGCCGTGGCGATGGCCGAGACCTACTCCGCAGCCGTGAAGTCCGCTTCGTCCGTGGAGGTCCCCGATGCCCACCGGTGACAGCGGTCACCCGCTCTCGTTCGCCCAGGAGCAGCTGTGGTTCCTGGACCAGCTCCGCTCCGGCGCATCCACCGAGTACCTGATGTGCGAGGCGTTCCGCATCCGCGGCCCGCTCGACACGCGGGTGCTCGAGGCGGCGTTCACCGAGATCTCGGCGCGGCACGAGGTACTGCGCACCCGCTATGACAGCGCCGGAGGCGCCGGGGCGCAGTGCGTGGACGAGCCCGGTCCCGTCCGGCTCGCCCGGGTGGACCTGACCGGCGTGGCACCGGCGGACCGGGAGTCGCACCTGCGCGAGCTGCACGCGGCCGAGCTGCGCACCCCGATCGACCTGCGGAGCCGGGCACCCTGGCGGCTGACCCTGGTCCGGTGCGCCGAGGAGGAGGCCGTCCTGTTGGTGACGGTCCATCACATCGCCTTCGACGGATGGTCCTGGGGCGTCCTCGCCCGCGAACTGCACGACCTGTACACCGCGTTCGCAGCCGGCCGGCCTTCGCCGCTCGAGCCGGTACCGGTGCAGTACGCGGATTTCGCCCAGTGGCAGCGCGACACCTGGGCGGCCGCCCCCGGGCGGGCCGAGCAGCGGCGTGGCTACTGGAGGGAGCGCCTGGCGGGTCTGGAACCGCTGGAGCTGCCTGCCGACCGCCGGCGCCCGGCGCACTGGGACCCGGCCGGGGACAGTGTCCCTTTCACGGTGCCCGCGGGACTGGCTTGGCGGCTGGCCGTGCTCGGCCGGGACAGGGGTGCGACCCCGTTCATGGTGCACCTGGCCGCCTTCCAGCTGCTGCTCGCGCGCTGGTCCGGCCGGACCGACGTGGCGGTCGGTGTTTCGGTCTCGGACCGCAACGAGGTCGAGCTGGAGCCGCTGGTCGGCATGTTCCTCAACACCGTGGTGCTGCGGACCGACCTGTCCGGTCGGGGCTCGTTCCTCGACCTGCTGGCGCTGGTGCGCACCACCACTCTGGACGCCTACGAGCACCAGGACGTGCCGTTCGGCTGGGTGGTGGCCGACCTCGCACCCGAGAGGGACCCCTCCCGCAACCCGGTGTTCCAGGTCGGCTTCGCGCTGCACAACGCCGAGCGCCGACCGCTGCGGCTGCCCGGGCTCGACGTCGCGAAGGTCGAGTCGGCCGCCGATCGCTCCGCCTTCGACCTGTCACTGCACCTGTCCGAACTCCCGGACGGCTCCATGGCGGCCCGGCTGATCTTCCCCACCGCGCTGTTCGACCGCGCGCGGGTCGAGCGGATGGCGGCGAGCCTGCTGCGACTGCTCGCGAGTATCGCCGAGCACCCGGACAGCGCCGCGCACGCGCTGGAGACCGTCCCCGACGCGGAGCTGGCGGCCTTCGCGGAGTGGAACCGTACCGAGACGGAGCGCCCGCGGCAGTCGCTCGCCGAGCTGTTCTTCGCCCAGGCCCTGGCCACCCCTGAGGCGGTGGCCGTGGTGTCCGGGGCGCGGGAGACCGGTTACGCCGACCTCGCCGACCGGGTGCGGCGGCTCGCCGGACTGCTGCGCTCGCGCGGCGTGGGCCCGGAGAGCGCGGTGGGCGTCGCGCTGCACCGCGGCACCGACCTGGTCGCCACCGTCCTCGCGGTGCTCACCGCGGGCGGGGTGTACGTGCCGCTGGCCCCGGAACACCCGTCGGAGCGGCTGGCTCACCTGGTGGCCGACGCGGGCGTGGCCCTGCTGGTCACCGAGGAGGCGCTGCGCGGGCGGCTGCCGGTCCATCCGAACATCCTGGTGCTCGACGCCGTCCGGCCGGAGGAGGACGGGGAGGCGCCGGTCCTCGAACCGGTGGGCGCGGTCGGTACGGAGGCGGCGTACGTGATGTACACCTCCGGTTCGACGGGCGGACCCAAGGGGGTCGTCGTACCGGAAGCCGCGATCCGCAACCGCGTCCTCTGGTCGGTGGAGCGCTTCGGCCTGGGTCCTGGTGACCGGGTGTTGCAGAAGACCACCATCGGTTTCGACGCCGCCCTGTGGGAGTTCCTCTCCCCGCTGGTGTGCGGTGCCACGGTGGTGACGGGCCCGCAGGACGCCCACCGTGACCCGGCGGTGATGGTCCGCGCCGTGGTGGACCACCGGGTCACCGTGCTCCAGGGCGTGCCCTCGATGCTGCGCCTGCTGCTGGACGAGCCGGCACTGGCCGGCTGCGCCTCGCTGCGTCTGGTCTGCTCGGCGGGCGAGCCGCTGCCCGTCGAACTGTCCGCCCGGCTGCGCCGCACGCTCGACGCCGAGGTGGTCAACACCTACGGCCCCACCGAGTGCGCCGTGGACTCCACCGCCTGGCGGTTCGACCCCGACGAGCCCGGCGACCTGGTACCGATAGGCCTGCCGCTGCCCAATGTGCGCACCTACGTGGTGGACGGCGAGGACCGGCAGGTGCCCGTCGGGGTGACCGGTGAGCTGTGCGTCGGCGGCCTCGGGCTCGCCCGCGGGTACGCCGGCCGGGGCGCCCTCACCGCGGACCGGTTCGTCCCCGACCCCTACGCGACCGTGCCCGGCGCGCGACGGTACCGCACCGGAGACCTGGTGCGGCGCCGCCCGGACGGCGCGCTGGAGTACGTCGGGAGGGTCGACGACCAGGTCAAGATCGGCGGAGTGCGGATCGAGCCCGGTGAGATCGAAGTCCTGCTGGCGGCCCACCCGTCGGTGGCCACCGCCGTGGTGGCCGCGCACCGGTCCGCCGCCGGTGACGCGCGGCTGACCGCGTACGCGGTGCCCGTCGCGGGGAAGCGGATCGACGCGGAGGTGCTGCGCGTCCACCTGTCTGCCGCACTGCCGGAGGCGATGCTGCCGTCCGCCTTCGTCGAGCTCACCGAGGTGCCGCTCACGCCGAACGGGAAGGTGGACCGCCGCCGGCTGTCCACCGCCGCCGAACCGGACCGGCCCGCCGGACCGGATCGGCCGACGGCGGCTCGGGACGCCCCGCGCACCGTCGCCGAGCGGACCGTCGCCGAGCTGATGGCCGAGGTCCTCGACGTCGAACGGGTCGGCACGCAGGACGACTTCTTCCTGCTCGGCGGCTACTCCCTGCTCGCGATCAAGCTCGTGCTGCGACTGCGGCGCGCCTTCGGTATCGAGCTGACCGTCGGCGAGCTGTTCCACGCGCGGACGGTCGCCGCGCTGGCCGCCCGGGTCACCGAGGCCGGCGCCGGCCCGGATCCCCACCCGGACACCGATCCGGACGCCGTCCGGCCGGCGGGCCGGGACCGCCCGCTGCCGCTCTCGTTCGGCCAGCAGCGCATGTGGTTCCTCGACCAGTTGGAACCCGGGACCCACGAGTACGTCGTCCCGCTGGCGCTGCGGCTGGCCGGACCACTCGACACCGTGGCCCTGCGCCACGCGCTGGACGCGCTGTCCGAACGGCACGAGGTGCTGCGGACCAGGTACCGCTCCGAGGGCGGCGAGCCCGTCCAGATCGTCGACCCCGCCGGGCCGGTGAATTTCACCCTGACCGACCTGGCGGGCGCACCCGACGCCGAGAACCGGGCCCGCGGCCTGGTCGGGGAACTGGCACGCCAACCGTTCGACCTCGCGCACGAGCACCCACTGCGGGCGAACCTGATCCGCACCGCCCCCGAGGACCACCTCCTCGTCCTGACCCTGCACCACATCGCCTTCGACGCCTGGTCGACCAACGTCTACCTGCGCGACCTGGACCTCTCCTACCGGGCCTTCGCCGCGGGCGAGCCCTCACCGCACGCCCCGCAGCCGGTCCACTACGCGGACTTCGCGGTGTGGCAGCGCGAGCAGCAGCAGGCCGGCCGACTGGAGCACCAGCTCGCCTACTGGCGCGACCGCCTGGGCGGCCTCACGCCCGTCGAACTGCCCGCCGACCGGGTTCGCGCGGCGCTCCGGGACGCCCGGGGCGCCAACGTCGTCGTCGAGGTGGCGCCGGAGGTCGGGCGGAACGTCGCCGAACTGGCCCGCCGTCACGGCGCGACCCCGTTCATGGTGATGCTCGCCGCGTTCCAGGTGCTGCTTCAGCGCTGGACCGGCCGCGACGACCTCGCGGTGGGGACCCCGGTCGCCGGGCGGACCCGCCAGGAGACGGAGGACATGGTCGGGTTCTTCACCAACAACCTGGTGATCCGCAGCGACCTCGGGGGCAACCCGGTCTTCACGCAGCTGTTGGAACAGGTCCGCGGCACCGTGCTCGACGCTTTCGCCCACCAGGACGTGCCGTTCGAACTCCTGGTCGACGCGCTGCGGCCGGAGCGGGACCTCTCCCGCAACCCGCTGTTCCAGGTCATGTTCGAGCACCAGCACCTGGCAGGCGTCCCCGACCGGATCGGCGGGGTCGCCGTGGAGCCGGTCCGCGCCGGACTGGAGGCCGCCAAGTTCGACCTCACCGTGACCGTCAAGGAGCGCGGCGGGCGCATGTACTGCTGGTTCGAGTACGCGACCGCACTCTTCGACCGGGAGACCGTCGAGCGGATGGCGGGCCACTACCTGACCCTGATCGGCAGCGTCGCGGCCGCCCCCGGCACGCGGATCAGCGACCTCGGGATGCTCACCGAGGACGAGCGGCACCGCGTCCTCACCGCCTGGGCCGACCCGCACTCCGGACGCACCGCCCTGCTCGACCCCTCCGGGGAACACGGGCTGTGCGTACCGGAACTCTTCGCCCGGCAGGTCCGGCGGGCACCGGACGCGATCGCCGTGGTCTTCGGCGACCAGCAGATCACCTACGCCGAACTCGACGCGCGCGCCGACCGCTTCGCCGCCCGGCTGTGCTCCCTCGGGGTCACCGCCGAGACGGTCGTCGGCTCCTGCCTGGAACGCGGCGTCGAGGCGGTGGTGGTGCTGCTCGCCGTGCTGAAGGCCGGCGGCGTGTATGTGCCGTTCGACCCGCGGCACCCCGCCGAGCGGCTGGAACTCATGCTCGCCGACGCCGGCCCGGAACTCGTGGTCACCACCCGCGCCTTCGCCGGCCGCCTGACCGGCCACCGGGTGGTCCTGGCCGACGCCGACGCCCAGGACGAGCCCGGCACCGCACCCGGGGGCCCGGCGCCCGTCCCGGCCCGGCCGGAGAACCTCGCCTACGTCATCTACACGTCCGGCTCGACCGGCCGCCCCAAGGGCGTGATGATCGAGCACCGCTCGTACGCCCACCACTGCCGCGTGATCGCCGACGCGTACGGCATCGTGCCCGGCGAACGGGTGGCACTGCTGTCCGCACTCACCTTCGACGTGGCGATGGACCAGATCGCGGCGACCCTGGTGGCCGGCGCCACCGTCGTGGTCGCCGACCCGGTGTTCTGGACCCCGGCCGAACTGCCCGCCCGGCTCGCCGAGCACGGGGTCACCGTCCTGGAGATCACCCCGTCCTACTACCGGGCCGTCCTTGACTCGCCCGACCTGCCCCTGCTGCGCTCCCTGAAGCTGATGAACGTCGGCAGCGACGTGGTCACCGGCCTGGACGCGCGGCGCTGGGCTGAAACCGGCCTGCCCGCCCGCTTCCTGTGCAACTACGGGCCGACCGAGGCCACCGTCACCTGCCTGCTGCACCCCGTCCCGGAGGCGCCCGCCGAGGGGGACGCGGCCGGCGCCCTGCCGCTCGGCCGACCCGTCCCCGGCACCCGGGCCTACGTCCTGGACGCGGACCTGCGCCCCGTCCCGGTCGGCGTGCCCGGCGAGCTGTACCTCGGTGGCGTCCGGCTGGCCCGCGGCTACCACCGGCGGCCCGACCTCACCGCGGAGCGGTTCGTCCCCGACCCGTTCGCCGCCGAGCCCGGCCGACGCCTCTACCGCACCGGCGACCTGACCCGCCACCGGCCGGACGGCACCCTCGAGTTCCTCGGCCGGATCGACCAGCAGGTCAAGGTCCGCGGCCTGCGCATCGAACTCGGCGAGATCGAGGCGGCGCTCGCCCGGCATCCCGCCCTCCGGGAGGCGGTGGTCACCGCCCCGCAAACGGCCCCCGGCGAACGCCGGCTCGTCGCCTACCTGGTGGCGCGCCCCGGCAGCCCGATGCCCGACGTGGCCGGGCTGCGCCGACACCTGGGCGCACTCCTGCCCGAGTACATGATCCCCTCGGTGTGGGTGCCGCTCGACGCGTTCCCGCTGACGGCCAGCAAGAAGATCGACCGCAAGGCCCTGCCGGACGCCTCGGCCGCCCTGGCCGGCGGCGCGCGCGAGCACCTGGCCCCGCGTGGCCCCGCCGAGGAGGCCGTCGCCGCGATCTGGTCCGAGGTTCTGGGCCTGGAGCGGATCGGCGCCCAGGACGACTTCTTCGCCCTGGGTGGGCACTCGCTGCTGGCCACCCGGGTGCTGGCCCGGCTCCGCGAGGCTTTCGCCGTCGAGCTGCCACTGCGCCTGCTGTTCGAGGCCACCACCGTGGCCCGGCTCTCCGAGGCGGTGTCCGAGGCCGTGGAGGCCGACATCACCGCGCTGACCGACCACGAAGTGGCGGGCCTGCTCGCCGAGGAAGGCCTCCGATGACCGACACCAGGGACCGCGCACGGCTGAGGCAGGAGCTGCTGCAACGGCGCCTCGCCGGGCGGGCGACCCCCTCCCCCGAGGAGGGCATCGCCCGCGTGCCGCGCGGCGGCCCGCTCCCGCTCTCCTTCGCCCAGCGCCGCCTGTGGATCCTCGACCGGCTCCAGCCCGGCGGCACCGAGTACCTGATGACCTGGGCGCTGCGGCTGCGCGGCCCCCTCGACCGGGCCGCGCTGCGCACCGCGCTGGACGGGATCCTCCAACGGCACGAGGTGTTGCGGACCCGCTACCCGGTGGTCGGCGGTGAGCCCGTACAGGTCGTCGACGGGCCGGGAAGCGTCCGCCTCGACGAGGAGGACCTCGGTGCCCTCGACCGGGAGGCCGCGGACGCCCGGATCGCCGCCCTGGCCACCGGCGCGCGCCGGCCGGTCGACCTCGCCGAGGGCCCGGTGTTCTCCGCCGTGCTGGCCCGGCTGGCTCCGCGGGAGCACGTCGTCCTGCTGACCGTCCACCACATCGCCTGCGACGGACGGTCCGAGGACATCCTGGTCGCCGAGTTCGCGGAGCGGTACGAGGACGCGGTCGCCGGGCGGGCGACCCGTTCCCCGGAACCACCGGTGCAGTACGCCGACTTCGCGCTGTGGCAGCGCGAACGGCTCTCCGGCCCGGCGCTGCGCCGCCGACTCGACCACTGGTGCGAGCGGCTGGCCGGGCTGCCGCCTCTGGAGCTGCCCACCGACCGACCCCGCCCGGCCGTGCGCGATTCGGCGGGCCGGCTGGTGCCGCTCGCCGTCCCGGCCGGCACCGCCCGGCAGTTGACGGCACTCGCCCGGGAGCACGGCGCCACCCCGTTCATGGCGCTGCTGGCCGCGCACGCCGTCCTGCTCGGCCGCTGGAGCGGGCAACGCGACCTGGCCGTGGGCTTCCCCGTGGCCGGACGGGACCGGGCGCCCCTCCAGGACCTGGTCGGCCTCTTCCTCAACACGCTGGTCCTGCGGGTCGACCTGTCCGGGGCGCCGTCTTTCGCGGACCTGCTGCGGCAGGTCCGCGAGAGCGCGCTCGACGCCTACACCCACCAGGAAGTGCCCTTCGAGCGGCTGGTCGAGGAACTGGCACCGGAGCGGGACCCGTCCCGAACGCCGCTCTTCTCCTCCATGCTGCTGTGGCAGGACACGGCCGGTTCGACGGCGCCGGCGACGATGGGCGCCCTGACGGCCGAGCGGCTGCCGGTCGGTGAGAGCAGCGCCAAGTTCGACCTCACCGTGGGCCTCGCCGAGCAGCCGGACGGCTCGCTGTCCGGCGGCGTCAACTACGCCTCGGCGTTGTTCGACCGAGCGACGGCCGAGCGGTTCGCCGCGCAGTTCGCCCGCCTGCTTCAGAGCGCCGTCGCCTCGCCCGACACCCCGGTGGACGAGCTGGAGATCCTGCCCGCGGCCGAGCGCGACCGCCAGCTCCTCAGCTGGAACGCGACCGGCCGGCGCTACCCGGCCGGCACCCTCCCGCTGCTGTTCGAGAAGCAGGCCGCCCGCACCCCCGACGCCGAGGCGGTGCGCTTCGAGGGCGTCGGCCTCAGCTACCGGGAGCTGGACGACCGCGCCGACCGGCTCGCCCAGCACCTGCGGACCCTCGGCGTCGGACCCGAGTCCGTGGTCGGCGTCTGCCTGCACCGGGGCACCGACCTCGTGGTGGCGCTGCTGGCGGTGCTCAAGGCCGGCGGCGCCTACCTGCCGCTCGACCCGGACTATCCGGCCGACCGGCTCGCCTTCATGCTGGAGGACTCCGGCGCCCGCGCCGTGGTCACCGACCCGGGGCTCGCCCCTCTGGTGGGCGACCGCACGCCGCACCTGGTCGACATCACCGGCGAGATCCCCCGCAGCCGGTCCCACGGCCCGGTCGTCGCGGTGGCCCCCGGGCACCCGGCGTACCTGATCTACACATCGGGCTCCACCGGCCGCCCCAAGGGCGTACTGATCGAACACCGGGCGATCGTCAACCGGCTGCACTGGATGCAGGAGGCCTACGGGCTGGACACCGACGACCGGGTGCTCCAGAAGACGCCCTACGGTTTCGACGTCTCGGTCTGGGAGTTCTTCTGGCCGCTGATGACCGGCGCGACACTGGTGCTCGCCCGGCCCGGCGGCCACCGCGACCCGGCCTACCTGGCCGGACTGATCGGCACCGAGGCGATCACCACCGTCCATTTCGTGCCGTCGATGCTGCGCGCCTTCCTCGCCGAGCCGCTGCCGGCGCTGCCCTCGCTGCGCCGCATGGTGTGCAGCGGCGAGGCGCTGCCCGCCGACCTGGTCACCGCCGTGCACGAACGGATCGGCTGCGAGCTGCACAACCTGTACGGGCCGACCGAGGCCGCGGTGGACGTCACCGCGACCCGGTGTGAGCCGAGGCTTCCCGTCACCATCGGCCGCCCGATCGCCAACACCCGCACCTACATCCTGGACGCCTCCCTGCGGCCGGTGCCGATCGGGGTGCCGGGCGAACTCCTGCTCGGCGGCGTCCAGCTCGCCCGCGGCTACCTGAACCGGCCGCAGCAGACCGCCGACCGCTTCGTGCCCGACCCCTTCGCCACCGAGCCCGGCGGGCGGCTGTACCGCACCGGTGACCTGGCCCGGTACCGCGCGGACGGCGCCATCGAGTATCTCGGCCGGCTCGACCACCAGGTGAAGATCCGCGGCCAGCGGGTCGAACTGGGCGAGATCGAGGCGGTACTGGCAAAGGCCCCCGGCGTCGCGGCCGCGGCCGTCGCCGTGCACGACGAGCAGCTCGTGGGATACCTGGTGCCGCCCTCGGCCGACGTCGAGGCGGCCCGCGAGCATGTGCGCGGGCGGCTGCCGGAGCACATGCGTCCCGTTCACTGGACCCTGCTGGAGACGCTGCCCCTGACGCCCAGCGGCAAGACCGACCGCAAGGCGCTGCCCGCTCCCGACCGGGCCCGCTCCGCCCTGGTCGGCGCGTTCGTCGCCCCGCGCACGGATATCGAGCGGACCCTCGCGGACGCCTTCGCGACGGCTCTCGGCGTCGACGAGGTCGGGGTGCACGACGGCTTCTTCCAGCTCGGCGGGGACTCCATGCGCGCCATCCGGGCCGTCGGGGCACTGCGCGACCAGGGGCTGGCCGTCTCCGTGCAGGACGTCTTCGCCCGGCAGACCGTCGCCGAGCTGGCGCCGGTGGCGACCGGCCGGCCGGCGGCCGAGCCGCAGGAGACCGCCCTGGTCGGCCGTTTCGCGTTGCTGGCCCCGGGCGACCGGGACCGGCTCCCGGAAGGGCTGGTCGACGCATACCCCATGGGCCAGGTCCAGGTGGGCATGGTCTACGAGATGCTCGCGGACCCCGGGCGCAACACCTACCAGAACGTCAGTACCTTCCAGATGGTGGACGACGGCCCGTTCTCCGCCGAGGCGTTCGCGGGCGCGGTACGCCTGCTGATCGAGCGGCACGAGATCCTGCGCACCTCCTTCGACCTCTCCGGGTACTCCGAACCGCTCCAGTTGGTGCACGCAGCGGACGGCCTGGAGGTGGAAGCCGGTGTCACCGACCTGCGCGGCCTGCCGCCCGAGGAGCAGCAGGCGCGGGTGCGGGGCTTCCGCGCCGAGGCCCAGCGCACCCCGTTCGACGTCGGTCGCGCCCCGCTGCTGCGTTACCACGCCCACCTGATCGGCGACCGGGAGTGGCTGCTGACCCACGTCGAGTGCCACGCCATCCTGGACGGCTGGAGCCACCACTCGGTCATCGGTGAGCTGCGGGCCGCCTACCGCCAGCTGTCCGTAGGCACCGCAGCCCCGCCCACGGCCCCGCCCCGGGTCCGCTACGCCGACTTCGTCCGGCTGGAGAAGCGCGCCCTGGCCTCCGCGGCGGACCGGGATTTCTGGCGAGGACGGATCACCGGCCACGAGCGGCTCCGGCTGCCCGCCGACTGCGCCTCGGCCGAGGCCCACCTGCCGGCCCCCGAGGTACGGCTGCCCTGGGCGGACCTGGAGCCGCGGCTGCGCCGGCTCGCCGCCGACACCCAGACCTCGCTCAAGAGCGTTCTGTACACCGCGCACCTGAAGGTGCTCGGCCTGATCAGCGGCCAGTGCCGGTTCTTCGCCGGCGCCGTCACCAACGGCCGCCCCGAACTGCCGGGCGGCGACCGGGTGCGCGGCATGTACCTCAACACGGTGCCGTTCGCGGTCGACCTGCGGGCGCCGAGCTGGCGCGAGCTGGTGCGGTCGGTGTTCGCCGAGGAACTGGCCCTGTGGCCGCACCGGCGCTACCCGCTGCCCGCGATGCAGCGCGCATGGGGCGGCGGCGAACCGCTCGTCGAGGTGGTCTTCGCCTACCTGGACTTCCACGTGCTCGACGGGCAGCGCGCGGACATCGGCACGGTCGACGACCACAGTCCGAACGAGTTCACCTTCGACGTGTGGACCTTCCCCGGCGAGCTGCGGATGACCTGCCGGCCAGGCTGGGCCGACAGGGAGCGGCTGACGGCGATCGGCGAGGCGTTCCTGAGCGTCCTCACCGCCATGGCCGACGACGCCGACGCCGACCCACGGAGCTTCCGCGCACCCGGCCTCGAGCAGGTGGGCGGGACACCGGCCGCCACCCGGCCGCTGCCCGAGGTCTGCGTGCCCGAGCTGCTCGCTGCCCGCGGCCGGCCCGGGGCGACCGCGCTGGAGGACGGCCAGCGGCGTCTGACCTACCGGGAACTGGACGCCCGTTCCAACCAGCTGGCCCACCTGCTGCGCGGACTCGGCGTCGGCCCGGAGAAGCCGGTCGCGCTCTGCCTGGACCGCAGTATCGAGGCGGTGCTCGCCATGCTCGCCGTCCTCAAGGCCGGCGGGTACTACGTGCCGCTCGACCCCGCCTACCCGGACGCGCGCATCGGCTGCGTCCTGGACGACGTCCGTGCCGGGGTGGTCCTCTGCCGCCCGCAGGACACCCCCCGCCTGGCCGCGTTCGCCGGCATCCACGGCGTCCCCCTGGACGCCGGATCGGCCGTCCTCGACGGACTGCCGGAGACCCCCGTCGAGGCGGGCACAGGCCCCGACAACCTGGCGTACGTCACCTACACCTCCGGCTCCACCGGCCGGCCCAAGGGCGTCCAGGTCACGCACCGCGGGATCGTCCGGCTGGTGCACGACCCCAACTACGCCGACCTCGACCCGGACCAGGTGCTGCTGCTGCACGCGCCGCTCGCCTTCGACGCGTCCACGCTGGAGGTGTGGGGGGCGCTGGCCAACGGCGCCCGGCTCGCGGTCTGCCCACCCGGGGCGACCACGGCCGACGAGCTGGCCCAGGTGGTCCATCGGCACGGGGTGACGGTGCTCTGGCTCACCGCCGGCCTGTTCCAGCACATGGTGGAGACCCGCCCGAAGCTCCTGGCCGACGTACGGCAGGTCCTCGCCGGCGGCGACGCGCTCTCGCCCTCGCACGTGCGCACCGCCCTGGAGCACGGCGTGGCGCTGACCAACGGCTACGGCCCCACGGAGTGCACCACCTTCAGCACCGCGCTGCGCGGGGTGACCGAGGCCGACGTCGACCGCGGCGTGCCGATCGGCACGCCCATCACCGACACCAGGGTGCTGGTGGTCGACGAGAACCTCGACCCGGTGCCGTTCGGGGTGCCCGGCGAGCTCCTGGTCGGGGGCCCCGGGCTCGCCCGCGGCTACCTCGGCCGCCCCGATCTGACCGCGGACCGCTTTGTGCCGGACCCCTCCGGGGCCGTCCGCGGGGCGCGCCTCTACCGCACCGGGGACATCGTCCGCCGCGACCCCGACGGGACGCTGTCCTTCATCGGCCGGCACGACGGCCAGGTGAAGATCCGCGGCCACCGGGTCGAGCTGGCCGAGGTGGAGGCCGCGCTCGGCGGCCTCCCCTCCGTCCGGGCGGCGGCGGCCGCCGTGCACCCCGGACCGGACGGCCACAAGCGGCTGGCCGGCTATGTCGTCCTCGAACCCGGACACGCTCCGCCGGACGTCGCGGAACTGCGCGAGCAGCTCCGGCGGCGGGTGCCCGACTATCTGGTGCCCGGTGCCTGGGTGGAGTTGCCCGCCCTCCCGCTCACCGCCAACGGGAAGATCGACCGGGCCGCGCTGCCCGAGCCCGCCGGGCCCGCCCCGACGTCGGCGTTCACCGCCCCGCGCACGCCCGCCGAGCGGGCCGTGGCCGAGATCTGGGCCGAGGTGCTCGGTGTCGAGCGGGTCGGTGTCGACGACGACTTCCACGTCCTCGGCGGGCATTCGCTCGCCGTTTTGAGGATCACCGCCCTGCTGCGCGAACGGCACGGTATCGAGCTGACCGTCCGTTCGTTCCTGGAGCACTCCACCGTGGCCGGGCTCGTCGCGGCCGCCGAGGCCGGCGCTCCGGCGGCCCGGTCGCTGGTCTGGCTGCGGCGCGAGGGCACCCGGCCGCCGCTGTTCTGCGTGCACCCCGGCGGCGGCAGTGCCCACTGGTACCGCCCGCTGGTGCCCTACCTCGACCCCGACCAGCCGGTCGCGGCCTTCGCCTGGCCCGGCCTTCAGGCCGAGGACGGCCCTGTCCCCTCGACGGAGCAGATGGCGGAGCGTTACCTGGCCGAGTTGCGGGCCGAGGCACCGCACGGCCCCTACCGGTTGTTCGGCTGGTGCGGCGGCAGCGGCATCGCGAGCGAGCTGGCGCACCGGCTCACGGCCGAGGGCGAGGAGGTCACCTTCATCCTGCTCGATCCGGGGCTGGACAACCATGAGCGGCTCGAGCTGTGGCGGGAGTACTGGCTGATCGAGAGCTGTGTGGCGAAGCTGGCGGAACTGGCCGACGCCCCGCCCGAGCAGGACACCTCGGTGCTTCGGACGGAGGTCCTGGCGCTGCTGGAGCATCTGGTGGACGACGTCGACCCCGAGGTGGGGATAGTGCTGCCGGAGCAGGGGGCCGACGAGGTCTGGCTGCCCTCGGCGAAGATGTGGCGGGAGGTCATGGAGATGTGCCTGACCTACCGGCACCGCCCGTACGCGGGCCGGCTGCATCTGATCGCCAGTGACGAACTGGCGGACGGCGAGCACGAGGTGGCCTCGGGGCAGTCGTTCCCTGACTACCTCGCCCGTTGGCGCGAGCTCACCGGGGACGTGACGCTGCACCGGATCCCCGGTGACCACTTCGGCGTGATGAAGCCGCCGCACCTCGGCCGCCTCGCCGAGGCCGTCACCGGCATCCTCGGCGGCGAGGGCGCGGAGGGCACCGGCTGACACCGGCGGGTGGGACGGCCGGGAGGGCGGGGGCGCACGGAGCGCCCCCGCCCTCCCGGCGCCGCCGCGTCCGGTCGGCGGCGGCCATGCGGGCCTGGCGGGTCGCCCCGCCTCGACGGGTGGGCTGACGGGAGTGGCCGTAGCGGTCGGCGAATCTGCGCAGGTGGGCGGTTTCCGGAGCGGTGACGTCGAAGCTGATCCCGAGGGGGCGGGGAGGGCCTGCCCCTCTGTCCGCGCCCTGGTCGGCACCCGGATGGCGACGTCGAGCCTCTCGGCCCTGCCGGCCGCGGGGTCGAGAGGCTCGGCCCTGCCGACCGCGGGCCACGCGCGTCCCGACCCTGCCGACCGCGGGGTCGATCCGCTCGATCACCTCCGCCGCCGGGGCGCGGACGGTGAAACCCGCGTTGAGGCGCGGGCCGTGCCGGGCACCCGGCGGGCGAACGTGCGCGGGGATGTCGCCGCCGGGAGGCTCACGCGGGGTGACCGGTCCGGTCGGGGGCCGGATCCGTTCGACTCCGGGTCCGTCGCGGTACCGGGGAAGGAGACGCCCGCGCGCTGGATCACCCCCCGGACGGAGCTGGAGCACGGCGACATCCCCTCGCGCCCGAGCGGCGGGAGCGGCCGGAGGCGGCCGGCACCGACGCCCGCGCCTTGTTCGCCGGGCCCGGTGCCTGGCACCTGGGGTGGGCGCTTTCACGGCACGGTCGTCGTGTCCCCCGGACCGCCGGGGACGACGGGAACCTGACCGTCCGCCCGGCGCCGCCGGGCCGGCCGTGGCCGGCACCGCGTGCGACCGGGCCGGGCTCCTGATGCGGAGCCCGGCCCGGTTCGGCGGTGCGGGGTGGACCGTGGCTCGAGAGCGCGGTCGGGTCGGCGGTTCAGTCGGTGACGGCGACGAGGCGTAGTTCGGAGGTGTAGCGCCGCCCCTGGTCGTCGGTGAGCCAGGCCTGTTCGGGCGTGGGGAGCATCTCGGTGACGGTGAGCCGGGCGTCGGGGTCCTTGCGGGCGAGCCGACGGGCGGCCTTGGCGAGGATGTTGACGTAGACGGGGCTGTCGAAGTCGACGAAGAACGGCCGCGGCTCGGTGGGCGAGACCACGAAGACGAAGCGGGGCAGCTCGTGCGTGTCCCGCCACTGCCGGGCCCGCACGAACCGCCGGGCCTCGCTCTTGTCGTCGGCGAAGGCCAGCCCCGAGCCCACGAACCGCCAGGTCTCCCGGGCCACCGTCATCCGGTCGATGGTGACCCGGGGGCAGTGGTCGGCTTCCGGCAGCAGCCGGAATCGGTCCGTCACCAGCGTGGTCAGCACGTGGGCGAAGACCTCGACGGCCGGGAACACGGCGCCGTCGGGCAGCACCACGCAGAGCCGGTCGTCACGGTGCTCCACCACGGCGTCGGCGCTCGGCACGGTCCGGTCGCGGTGCGGGTCCGCCGTGTTGTCGAGGAGGGCGACCTGGTAGTCCTGCGGCCGGACCAGCGCGTGCCGGATCCGGGCGGAGAGCCGGGACTTGTGCTCCTTCGGCAGCAGCGGCATGAGCCGTGGCGCCGGGTGGTCCCGGTCGGTCCGGTCGAACAGCTCGCGGGGATCGGGGTGCTGGTTGACGAACAGTTCGTTCCCCAGCGTGTTGGCGGCCAGGTGGAGTTCGCCGAGGGTGAGGTGGAACTCGCCGCGCTCGACGGCGGCGGCGTCCTGCGCGGCGATCATCACGTCCGGGCTGACGTACCGCGCCGCGGTCCAGCCCGGTGCGGTGGCCGGCCCGAAGGCCTCCGCCACCCGGTCGGCGATCTCCGTGCCGGCGACCGTGACCTGGCGCACCCCCTCCGACAACGGGAGGATCCGGTGCCAGCGGCGCTCGAACTCCGCCTGGAGGTCGGCGGCGTCGGTGACCGCGGCGCCGTGGAGGACCGGCATGCAGGCGAACCAGAAGGCGGCGAGGTCCACCGGCCGGCCGGGCTCGGTGTCGGCGCGCAGCCGCTCGTACACCTCGCTGACGCGCTCCGCCACACGGGCGGCCAGGGCGGACGCGAGCCAGGCGGCTCCGGACATCAGCAGGTCGAGCGGGGCGAGCGCGGCCAGCACGTGGCTGCCGAGCGTCACCCGGGCGGCGCGGCGGCTGTCCGCGTAGACCACGGCGCGGCCGGGCGCCGTGGTGGTGCTCTTCTCGCGTTTGGCGGCCGCATCGGTCACGTGTTGGAACGTCTGCTCGACGGAGGTGAGAGCGGCGACCAGGCGCTCGGGGTCCTCGGCTGCCGCCCCGACGGCCTCGATCGCGGTCCGCAGTTCGTCCAGCCGGGCGAGGGCGGCGGCGCGCAGGGCCGGCTCGCCGATCCGCTCCAGGCAGGCGCGCAGTCGGCGGTCGGGCCGGATGTCGGCGGGTACCTCGAGCCGCCAGGTGATCCAGCGCAGCCGGACCAGTTCGGCGAGCAGGGCGGGCACGTCCGTTCCCGGGCCGACCTCCTGCTGGAGGGCCGGGACGGAGCGGGTGCCGTCGCACAGGCCCAGCACCCGGAGCGTCTCCGGCGGCATCGGGTGCGGCGGCCTGGCGGGGGTCCGTACGACGTTCCCCTCCAGTCGTACGAACGGCACCCGGCGGGGTGCCGTCCAGGCGCGCACCGCCGGGTCCGCGTCGATCGCCCGGGCCAGGGCGTCGACCGACCAACTGGACCAGAACACCTCCGAGGACGCGGTCAGTCCGGTGCCCGGCTCGACGGCCATGCCCGGCCGGGAGGGGGCGAAGGTGCCCCAGCCGACCGGTCCGAAGAAGCCGATGGTGTCGTTCTTGACGCAGAACCGCTGCCAGTAGTGCGCGACCAGTTCCTCACGCTGGCGCTGCTTGAAGGTCCGGCCCTCGGTCGCCGGTCGCCAGTTGAGGAACGGTCGGATCGCCGAGTCGAGCACCCCCCGGTTCTGCCAGGCGACCGCTGCCCGGAACGGTCCGGAGGCGGCGATCTCCTGCGCGCTCGCGGCCGCTCGCACGGCGGCCTGTGCGAACTCCTCGTCGAAGGCCTTCCAGGCCGCGCCGGACAGGGCCTCCCCCGGCCCGAACTTGTCCGCGGCCGCGGCCAGGCCCTCCGGCGCGAGCCGGAGCACCCCGTCCGCCGGGAACCCCGCGCCGCGCACGGCGACCTGGTCCCACAGTCGCCAGCGGCCGCTCAGAGAGACGGATCCCTCGTGCATCCTGGTGCCTCCTAGGCCGACGCGTGTGCGAGGGACAGGTCGTCGAGGACGACCCCCGCCAGCTCGGCCGGGGTCGGATAGGTGAAGACCAGGGCGACGGCGATCTCGGCGTCGAGCAGTTCCTGGAGACGGTCGACGATCTGGAAGGCGGCGAGCGAGTCGCCGCCCGCCTCGAAGAAGTCGCTCGTCGCGTCGAGGGTGTCGTCCCCGAGCGTGTCGCGGTAGTAGCCGGTGATCAGCCCGGTGAGTTCGGCGGCGTCCATGAGATCCATGTCGTGTCCTTCTTCGAGGGGTTTGGGTGTGGACAAGGGAGGCGGGAGACGCGGCACGACGGGTGGGCACGGTGGCCGGTCGCCGAGCGGCATCCGGTCAGCGGCCGGTGCCGGCGTGCGCGGATGGGGCGGCGGCCAGGGCTGCGGCGCTGTTGCCGCCGGAGACGACGACGGCGCTGCGTCCCGGGAGCCCGAGCCGCAGGGCGCCGGCCAGGGCGACGGCGCCGCTCGGCTCGGCCGGAATGCCGGCGCGGTGCAGCAGGGCCATCGCGTGGAGCACGGCCCGGTCGCCGACACCGATCAGCTCGTCGACCCGGTGCCGGACGATCGGGAGGATCACCTCGCCGGGCCGCTGGCCGCGCAGCCCGTCGGCCACCGAGTCGCCGGGCGGCAGTTCGACCGGGCGACCGGCGGCGAGCGAGTGGGCGTAGCGCCGGGCCCGGTCGGGTTCCACGCCGACGATCCGAACCGGGCTCGGGAGGTGGGCGGCGGCGAGACAGACACCGGCCAGCAGGCCGCCGCCGCCCACCGGTACGAAGATCGCGTCGAGGTCGGGGGCGTCCCTGAACACCTCCAGACCGACGGTGCCCTGTCCGGCCACCACGAGTTCGTGGTCGGAGGAGGGCACCAGGGCGGCCCCGGTGCGGACGGCGAGGTCCTTGGCGTACCGGTCGCGTTCGGCCACCCCGCCGGACACCCGGACGACCCGGCCGCCGAGCGCCCGGATGGCCAGCTCCTTGGCCTCGGCCGCGCCGGCCGCCATCACCACGGTGACACGGACACCCAGGGTGCGGCCGAGCGTGGCCACCGCGATGCCGTGGTTGCCGGACGAGCCGGCGACGACCTCGTCGACGCCGAGCGCGAGCATCGCGTTGGCCGCGCCGCGGAGCTTGAACGACCCGCTGTGCTGGAGGTGTTCGGCCTTGACCAGCAGTCCGGGCAGGGAGTCGCGGCGCAGCAGCGGGGTGTGCCGGACGTGGAGGGCGATCCGGTCGGCGGCGGCCAGCACGGCGGCCGGTCCGATCCGGGTGCCGGAGGCCGTCATGACACGGTCTCGGGCACGGGGGGCCGCAGTGCCCGACGGTCGGCCTTGCCGCTGTGCGTGACGGGCAGGCGCTCCAGCCGGGTGAACCGCCTGGGCATCATGTGCGGCGGCAGGGTACGGGCCAGGTGCGCGCGCAGTTGGGCGTCGGTGGTGCCGTCGAGCGGGCCGGTGACATGGGCACCGAGCCAGGTCCGGCCCCGGTCGTCGGTCCCGGCGGTCACCACGGCGCCGGTGACCTCGGGGTGGGTGAGCAGAGCACCCTCGATCTCGGCCGGGTCCACCCGGTGGCCGCGGATCTTGACCTGGCGGTCGGCCCGGCCGAGGTACTCCAGGGTTCCGTCAGCGGCCCGCCGGGCGAGGTCGCCGGTCCGGTACAGCCGTGCGCCGGGCGGTCCGTACGGGTCGGGCGGGAACCGGTCGGCCGTCAGGCCGGGCTGCCCGCCGTAACCGCGGGCCACGCCCGCGCCGCCGATGTGCACCTCTCCGGTCGACCCGTCCGGGACTTCCCGCCCCCGCGGATCGAGCAGGCGTACGGCGGTGCCGTCGATGGCGGTGCCGACGGTGTCGGCGGAGGTGTCGGGGGCGGCGGGCACGTCGTAGCGGGTGGAGGTCATCGTGCACTCGCTGGGCCCGTACTGGTTGACCAGGCGGCCGCCGACCAGAGCGCGGCCACCGGCGGCGAGGAAGGGGCGCAGCGACTCGCCGCTGGAGCAGACCAGGCGCAGCGTGCGCAGCCGTTCGGCCGCGTAGGGAGACTGGAGGAGGAAGCTCAGGAAGGAGGGAGTGGTGCTGAGGACGGTGTCGACGCCGTACTCGGCGACGGTGTCGGCGAAGGCCTCGGCGCCCAGCAGGCGCGCGCGTTCGACCAGGACGACGCACCCGCCAGCGGCGAGCGGTGCGAAGGTGTCCCGGATGGACGCGTCGTAGCCGGGCGGGGCGAGCTGGAGGGCGACGGTGCCGGGGCCGAGGGCGTTGTCGCGGACGACGGCGCGAAGGTACGTGTCCAGGCTGCCGTGCTCGATCAGGACGGGATTGGGGGCACCGGTGGAGCCCGAGGTGTGGCTGACGTAGGCGAGCGAGCGCGGATGGGGGGCGGGGAAAGCGGTCAACGGCGGGGAGCCGGCGGGAATCCGGTCGAGCAGGACGGCGGGCGCGTCGACCAGCCGTCCGAGGCGGCCGGCGAGGGCGGCGGAGGTGAGCAGGTGGGCCGCGCCGCCGCCGGCGGCGAGCGCGGCGAGCCGCCGGTCGGGCAGGTCGGTGTCCAGGGTGAGGAACGCCCCGCCGGCCCGGACGACCGCGGCGGTCGCCACCACGGCGTCGGCGCCGGGAGGCAGGGCCACCACGCAGACCCGCTCCGGTCCCACGCCGTGGGCGGCGAGGTGGGCGGCGAGCCGGTCGACCCTGGCGGCGAGTTCGCCGTAGCCGATCGGACCGTCGGCGGTCAGCAGGGCGGGGGAACGCGGCGCCCGGTCGGCGTGCGCGCGGATGTCCTGGACGAAGGTCGTCGGTGCGGGGGCGGTCATGCCGGCTCCCCGGGGGCGGTTCTCCGGTCGACGGCGACGAGGCGTAGTTCGGAGGTGTAGCGCCGCCCCTGGTCGTCGGTGAGCCAGGCCTGTTCGGGCGTGGGGAGCATCTCGGTGACGGTGAGCCGGGCGTCGGGGTCCTTGCGGGCGAGCCGACGGGCGGCCTTGGCGAGGATGTTGACGTAGACGGGGCTGTCGAAGTCGACGAAGAACGGCCGCGGCTCGGTGGGCGAGACCACGAAGACGAAGCGGGGCAGCTCGTGCGTGTCCCGCCACTGCCGGGCCCGCACGAACCGCCGGGCCTCGCTCTTGTCGTCGGCGAAGGCCAGCCCGGAGCCCACGAACCGCCAGGTCTCCCGGGCGACGACGGTGGAGTCGATGGTGATCCGGGGCGAGTGGTCGCCGTCCGGACGCAGGGTGAAGCGGTCCATCACGCGGTTGGTGAGCGCGTGGCAGAACACGTCGAGCAGGTCGAAGACCGATCCGTCGGGCAGCACGGCCGACAGCCGGCCGTCACGCTCCTCCACCCGTACGTCGCCGGAGCGGACGGTACGCGGGCGGTGCGGGTCGGCGCTGTGGTCGGTGAGTGCGACGTAATGGTCCTCCGGCCGCTCCAGGGCTTGCCGGCTGCGGGCGGACCACTTGAGCGGAAGCTCCTTCGGCAGCATGGGGAGCAGCCGCGGGCCGGGGAAGTCGCGGGTGGTCTCGTCGATGAGCTGCCCCCGGTCGGGGTGCTGGTGGACGAAGAGCGACTGGCCGAGGGTGTTCATGGCGACGTGCAGCTCGCCGATGACGAGCTGGAACTCGCCGCGTTCGACGGCGCCCGGGTCCTCGGCGAGGATCAACAGGTCGGGGCTGATGTACCGGCTGAGCGACCAGCCGCGCCCGCTCTCGGGGAAGGCCTCACGAACCTGGTCGGCGATGGCGGCACTGGAGAGCGAGACCCGCCGGGCGCCGGCCGGGGCGTCGATGATCCGTCCCCAGCGCTCGCGCAGGTCGGCCTGGACGCGCTCGATGTCGGCGAAGGACTGCGGGTGCGGGGCGGGCAGGCAGGCGAACCAGAGCGAGCCGAGATCGACCTGCTCCTGCCGCTCCCGCAGCTCCAGGTAGGCCTCGTGGATGCGCGCGCCGACGGCCTCCGCGTACCGGTCGGTCATCCAGCGGGCGGCGGTCAGGCACAGCTCCAGCGGCGCGAGCCGCTCCAGGACGGCGGTGCCCACGGTCGCCGTGGCGGACCGGCGGCAGTCGGAGTACACGAGGGCGCGGTTGGGTGCGGTCCGGGCCCCCTTCTCGCGGACCGCCGAGGCCTCGGTGATCTCGGCGAAGTCGGCCTCCAGGGCGGCGAGCGCGGCGGTCAGCTCCTCGGGGTCGGTTCCGGCCCGCTCGACCCGGTCACGGCCGGCCTCCAGCACCGCCAGCTTGGCCAGGGCGGGTTCGCGTACCGCCGGGTCGCCGATGCGCTCCAGGAGGGTGCGCAGTTCCCGCTCGGGATAGGTGCCGGCGGGCACGTCGAGCTTCCAGCCGATGAGGCGGCCGGAGGCCAGCCGTTCCAAGGCCTCCGTCACCTCCCTGTCCGACAGGTCCCGGCCCAGCTCCCGGGCGGCCAGGTCGGTGATCTCGGCGGGCGTCCGGCGTCCGTCGCACAGGCGCAGGACGGTGAGCGCGGGTTCGGCAGTCGGCTGCGGCGGGCGACCGGGGAGGCGCACCGTGCCGTCGGCCACCCGGACGAACGGAACCTGGCGCGGGGGTGTCCATCCGCGCACCCGCGGGTCACGGTCGATCGCCTTCGCGAGGGCGTCCATCGACCAACTGGAGAAGTAGACGCGGGACTCGGCGACCAAGCCGGTGCCGGGGTGCACCTCGACGCCGCGCCGGAGGGTGTCGAAGGTGCCCCAGCCGACCGGGCCGAAGAAGCCGATGGTGTCGTTCTTGACGCAGAACCGCTGCCAGTAGTGCGCGACCAGCTCCTCGCGCTGGCGTGGCATGCTGCTGCGGTTCTCGGCGGACGGCGTCCAGTCGAGGAACGGCTTGATGCCGGTGCGCAGCACCGCACGGTTCTGCCAGGCGACCGCGGCCCGGAACGGCGCCGAGGCGGCGATCTCCTGGAGCTCACGTGCGGTCCGTACCGCGGCCACGGAGAAGGCCTCCTCGAACGCCTCCCAGTCCGCCCCCGCCGGCACCTCCTCGGGGGCGAACTTGTCCGCGGCCGAGGCCAGGCCCTCCGGGGCCAGCCGGAGTACTCCCGCGGCGGGGAAGCCGGGGCCGCGGAGCGCGAAGTGCGTCCACAGGCGCCACCCGTCTGCGGGCATGCGTATCGTGTCGGACATTGCTGTGCTACCTCCCTGGGTGATGTGCGCCGGGCCGGTGGCCGACCGGTCGTCAGGCCGGCTCTGCCGGGATGCCGCCGAGGCACCACTCCAGGACGGCGCGGGCGCTGTGGTACTTGTTCTCGGCCTGGTCGAACGCGATGCTCGAGGGGCCGTCCAGCACCTCGCCGGTCACCTCCTCGCCGCGATGCGCGGGCAGGTCGTGCATGAAGACGGCGCCGGGGCAGGCCGCCAGCACGGCGGCGTCCACCCGGAACGGGGCGAAGACGCGCCGCCAGTCCGGGTCGGGCTTGGTCGTGCCGGTCGTCTGCCAGCGCGTGGTGTAGACGATGTCGACCTCCGGCAGGTCGGCCATGTCGTGCCGTTCCTCGACCAGCGCGCCGGACTCCTTGGCGTGGCTGCCGGCCAGGTCGAGGAAGCACGGGTCGAGGCCGTAGCCGTCCGGGGTCCGCAGGTGCAGCTCGGTGCCGGGAAACCGGCTGAGGGCCAAGGCGAGCGCCGAGGCGGTGTTGTTGCCCTCGCCGGCGTACAGCACCCGCAGCCCTTCGATCCGTCCGAAGCGGCCGAGCATCGTGGTGAGGTCGGTGAGCGCCTGGGTGGGGTGCTCGGCGGCGCTCATCGCGTTGATCACGGCCATCCGCTGCTGGGCGGCGTAGGCGCGGAGTTCCTCGGTGCTGCCGGCGGTGCGCGCCACCAGCACGTCGAGCATGCGGGAGAGCACGGCGCCGGTGTCCTCGGAGCTCTCCCCGGTGTTCTCCTGGAGTTCGTCGGGACCGTAGGTGATCAGCCGCCCGCCGAGCCGGAGCGCGCCGGCCGAGAACGCGGTCCGGGTGCGGGTGGACGTCTTGCGGAACAGCACGCCGACGACCGCGTCGGCGAGCGGCCGCGCGTCGTCGCACTCGCCGGCGGCGTACTGGGCGCCGCGGCGCACGAGCCAGCGCAGCTCCCGATCGGTGAGGTCGTCGACGGAGATCAGGTGGTGGCGGTTGGGCCGGGCCATCAGGAGTTCCTCCTCGCGTGGCTGCCGTCAGTTCACGTGCAGGGCGTCGCGCAGGATGCCGAGCCCCTCGTCGAGCGGACCGGGCGCGACGGTCAGCGGGGGCATCACCTTGAGGACCTCGTCGTACCGGCCGCAGCGCTCGACGATCAGGCCGTGCTCGAAGGCGTGGCGCTGGACGCGCTCGGCCCGGTCGGCGCCGCCGGCCCGGGCGGTGTCGATGCCGAGCACCATGCCCCGGCCGCGCAGCACGAGATCCGGGTCCAGCGCGCCCACCTCGGCCCGGAACCGGGTGAGGCTCTCCGCATTCCGCCGAAGGCCGGTCAGGAAGTCGTCCTGCTGCCAGAGTTCGCAGGCCGCGGTGGCCGCGACGAAGGCGAGCTGGTTGCCGCGGAACGTGCCGGTGTGCTCACCGGGCTGCCACAGGTCCAGCTCGCGGCGGAACAGCGTGAGCGAGAGGGGAAGCCCGTAGCCGCTGAGGGACTTGGAGACGGTGACGATGTCCGGCACGATCCCGGAGTCCTCGAAGCCGAAGTACGTGCCGGTGCGGCCGCAGCCGGTCTGGATCTCGTCCAGGATCAGCAGCACCCCGTACCGTTCGGTGAGCTCGCGCAGCCGACGCATCCACTCCCGGCTCGCCGGGTGGACGCCGCCCTCCATCTGCACCGCTTCGACGACGACCGCCGCGGGCAGTTCGGTTCCGGAGGACGGGTCGGCCCACAGCCGCTCGATCAGGCCGATCGAGTCGAACGGGCCGAGCGGGCCGTCCTCGAAGGGTACGAAGGTCACGTCCCCGCCGGCGACCGCGCCCGCCCGGCGGGCGCGGCGGCTGCCAGTGATCTCCAACGAACCGCGCGACATGCCGTGGTAGGCGCCGGTGAACGCCGTCAGGCCGGTGCGACCGGTTGCCCGGCGGGCCAGCTTGAGGGCGGCCTCCACCGCGTCGGTCCCGGTCGGCCCGGTGAACTGCACCTTGAAGTCGAGGCCGCGGGGGTGCAGTACGACCTCCGTGAATCGGGTCAGGAAGTCGCGCTTGGCGACGGTGTGCATGTCCAGGCCGTGCATGAGGCCGTCGTCGGCGAGGTAGTCGAGGATCCGTCGCTTGACGGCGTCGTGGTTGTGCCCGTAGTTGAGGGTGCCGGCGCCGCAGAAGAAGTCGATGAAGACGCGGCCGTCGTCGGCGTGCAGCAGCGCGCCCTTGGCGCGTTCGAAGACCACGGGAAAAGTGCGGCAGTACATGCGCACCTCGGACTCGATTTTCTCGAAGACGGAGGTGTCGGTGGTCGCGGCGAGGGTCATGGCGGTCCTTGGGCGAGGGGGCGGTTTCGGTCAGCGGCCGGCGGTCGTGCGGTCGCCGCGCGGGCGGGCGGTCAGCCGTGGCAGGGGGCCGTCCGCGGCCGACTGCGGGTAACCGTCCAGAGCCGCGGTGAGGGCGGCGACGGTGGGGTGGTCGAACAGGGCGCGCACGGGGACGTCCACGGCGAGGGCGGCGCGCAGTCGCACGGACACCCGGGTGGCGAGCAGCGAGTGCCCGCCGAGCAGGAAGAAGTCGTCGTGGACTCCGATCCCGGTGGCGCCGAGGACCTCCTCCCAGACCCTGGCCACGGACCGTTCCCGAGGGGTGCGCGGAGCAGCGGCCGGGCCGACCGCCTGCGGCGCCGGCGCCGGCAGCGCGTGGCGGTCGACCTTCCCGCTGACCGCGGTCGGGATGGCGTCCAGCAGGACGAACGCGGCCGGGACCAGGTGGTGGGGCAGGGAGTCCAGCAGCTCGGCGCGTAGGGCGTCGGGCGTGGGTGGGTTCTCGGCGTCCTCCGCGACCAGGTACGCGGTGAGCTGTCGGTCGCCGCCGGCGTCCGGCGTCGGGTGCACCACGGCGGCGCGGACGCCGTCGAGGGCGAGCAGCGCCGCCTCGATCTCGCCCGGTTCGATCCGGTGACCGCGGATCTTCACCTGGTGGTCGCTGCGGCCGAGGATCTCCAGCGAACCGTCCGGGCGGAGCCGGCCGAGGTCGCCGGTGGCGTAGAGCCGGCCGCCGGGCGTGGTGGCGTGCGGGTCGGGGAGGAAGACGCCGGCGGTCTGGGCGGACCGGCCCCGGTAGCCCCAGGCGAGCCCTTCGCCGCCGATGCAGACCTGCCCGGTGCCGCCCTCGGCCACCGGCTCCAGCCGGTCGTCGAGCACCCGGACGGTGGTGTTGTCCACCGCGGCCCACTGCTGGACCTGCCCGTCGGCGCCGTGCCGGGCGACGCTGGTCCAGATCGTGGCCTCGGTCGGCCCGTACAGGTCCCAGACCTCGGCGCCACCGGCGGCGAGCGCCGCGGCCAGGTCGGTGTGGAGCTTCTCGCCACCGGACAGCACGGTGAGGCCGGGGCCGGGGGCCCAGCCGGTGTCGACCAGCATCCGCAGCATCGACGGGGTGGCCTGGAGCAGATCCGGGCGGGCCTCGCCGATCAGACGGATCAGGCGCTCCGGGTCACGAGCCTGCTCGGTGTCGGCCAGTACCAGCCGAGCGCCGGTCAGCAGCGGCAGGCAGAGCTCCAGCATCGAGGGGTCGAAGGAGGCGGTGGTGACGCCGAGGACGGTGGCCCCCGGCGCCGGCTCCAGCCGGGCCGTCATCGCGTGCAGGAAGTTGGTCAGGGCACTGTGCGGGATCTGCACGCCCTTGGGCGTGCCGGTCGAGCCGGAGGTGTGGAAGACGTACGCGAGGTCGTCCGGGCCGGTGGTCCGGTCGAGCCGGTGCGCGGGCACGGTCGGCGGCAGGGTGCCGTCGAGCAACAGGGTCCTCGCCTCCGTGCCTGCCACCCGTTCGGCCAGCGGGCCGGTGGTGACGACCACGGCGGCCCTGGTGTCATCGATCAGGTGGCCGATACGCCGCACGGGGTGCAGGGGGTCGAGCGGGACGTAGGCGCCGTCCGCCTTGAGGACGGCGAGCAGGGCCACGAGGAGCCCGGTGCCGCGCTCCAGCAGGACGCCCACCCGGGTGCCGCGGTCGACGCCGAGGGCGCGCAACCGGTGTGCCAGTGCGTCGGCCCGCTCGTCGAGTCCGGCGTAGCTCAGCTCGCCGTCCCAGGAGCGGACGGCGATGGCGTCCGGGGAGCGGCGCGCCTGCTGCTCGAACAGGTCGACAACGGTCTGCGCAGGCGTGGCACGGGCGCTGCCGAGGCCGAGCGCGAGCCGGCGGCGGCGCTCGCCACCGGGCAGCCGTTCGAGTTCGGAGGTGGCGTGGGCCAGCGGCTCGTCCGGGGCGGCGAGCAGGCCGCGCAACAGCCGGACGTAGTCCTCCGTGAGGCGGGCGGCCGTCTCGGGCGTGAACAGCGCGGTGGCGTAGTGCAGGCGCAGCCCCAGGCTGCCGTCGGGGCAGCCGAGCAGGTCGAGCGCCAGGTCGAACGGTGTCCCCGCGACCGGGGTGGGCACCAGCTCGGCCTCCAGGCCGGGCAGGTCGGGCGGTTCGGCCTGGGAGTCGAGGGTCAGGAAGGAGACCTGGAAGAGGGGGTTGCGGCTGAGGTCACGGGGTGGAGCCAGTTCGCCGACCACGCGTTCGAACGGGGTGGCGGCGTGCGTGAGGTCGGCCAGGGACGCGCCCCGGACCCGGTCCACCAGCTCGGCGAAGCTCGGTCGGCCGGACAGGTCGGCGCGCAGCACCACGGTGTTGACGAAGGGGCCGATGAGGTCCCTGGCAGCGGGGTGGCCGCGGCCCGCTACCGGGGTGCCGACGGCGAAGTCGCTCTGTCCGCTGTAGCGGCCCAGTTGGGCCTGGAAGGCCGCGAGCAGCACCATGAACCGGGTAGCGCGGTGG
The DNA here is from genome assembly GCF_055577115.1 of Streptomyces sp. NPDC033216. NCBI lineage: Bacteria > Bacillati > Actinomycetota > Actinomycetes > Kitasatosporales > Streptomycetaceae > Streptomyces > Streptomyces sp. NPDC033216. The sequence goes on from NZ_JBVIQK010000018.1 coordinate 158,104, forward strand.
GAGCGGGCCAGCCGGTCGGCCTGTGCCACCAGGTCGGCGGGGAGGGTGCATCGGGCCACGGCGGCGGCGCCGTCGAACTCGGCGGGGCGGGGCCGGTCGGTCGGCAGGTCCAGCGGCGGCAGGCCCGCCAGCCGCGAGCGCCAGTAGTCGAGGCTGCGGGCGAGCCGGGGGCCGGCCGACCGCTCGCGCTGCCGGGCCGCGAGGTCGGCGTACTGCTGGGCCAGCGCCGGGAGCCCGTGGGGGACACCGGCGGTTCTCGCGCGGTAGGCCGCGGCCAGGTCGCGGGTGAAGATGTTCCAGGAGGAGAAGTCGAAGGCGATGTGGTGCACCACGACGGCCAGCAGGTGGTCGTCGGACGCGAGCCGCGCCAGGGTGGCCCGCAGCGGCGGCGCTGTCGACAGGTCGACCGGCCGTCGCAGCGCGCGGTCGAGGACCGCGGCGATGCCGGCCGCTCCGGCGGCGGGCGCCGCCACCCTGTCCAGCGGCACGTCGACCCGCGGGACCACGTGGGCCAGCGGCTCGCCGTCGGCGGCCGAGTACCGGGTGCGCAGTACCTCGTGCCGGTCGACCACGTCGGCCAGGGCGGCGGCGAGGGCCTCGGTGTCGAGGCTGCCGCGCAGGCGCAGCGCCAGCGGAAGCAGATGGTCCGCCGCGCCGGGTCGCAGTTGGTCGAGGAACCACAGCCGTTGCTGCGAGAAGGATGTCGTCCGGCCGTCACCGCGGTCCACCGGCTCACCTCCGAGAAGTGGGGTAGGTCGTCGCGCGCCTCGGGTGGTCGGGGCACGTCCGGAGCTTGCCGTTCGGGCGCGGCGGCGCAGTAGGGAAGGAGCGGCAGCGCGTGTCGCGGCTTTTGCTGCGTCAATGTCTCTGGTCGGGGCCGCGACCGGGACCGGACCCGGGTCAGATCAGCCCGGTGCGGACGCCGTGCGCCACCGCGTGGGCCCGGTTGCGGACCTGGAGGCGCATCATCAGGTCATACATGACGTTCTTCACGGTGTGCTGGGAACAGGAGAGTGCACGGGCGATGGCCGCGTTGCCGTGCCCCTCGGCGACCAGCGTGAGGACTGTCGTCTGTCGGGCCGTCAGCGGCGAGTCGGGGGTGGAGTGCCGACGCTCCGTGTCGCCGCCGCCCGCCTCGTCGAGGAGGCGGACCAGGACGCCGTAGGGCATCCGGCCCTCGCCGTACCGGGCGCCGTGGACGGCGGTGAGCAGGCGCTCCGGGGTGGCCTCGGCGGACTGGAGCATGGCCACCGCCCCGGCCCGGACGGCCCGCCGCACTCCTGCCGCGGTGAAGGTGTCGGCGACCAGCAGGAGGGGGCCGCCGCCGGGTTCCGGCAAGCCGTCGAGCGCCGCACCGGGGGTCCGGCCCGCGGCCACCCGGACGGCCCCGTCGGAACGTACGGCCGCCAACTCGACGCCGGCCCGGCGCAGGCTGGCGGCCACCGTGTCGCGGGCCGCCCCGCCCGCGGGGCCCAGGTACACGCGCAGTTCGCCGTCGCGCCGTCCCGCCTCCGGCGCCGCTTCGAGGATCAGGCCGGTCACAGCAGGCCCGTCCGCAGGGCGTAGGCCACCGCGTGGGCACGGTTGCGCAGCCGGAACCGCTGGGTGATGTCTCGGACGACGGTGGTCACGGTCCGCGCGGAGTAGCAGAGTTCCTTGGCTATCTCGTCGGTCTCCCGGCCGTCGGCCACCATCCGCAGGACCGCACGTTCCCGCTCGTCCAGGCCCCAGCCCGGTCCGTGCCCCCGCGCGCCGGGGGGCGCATCGCTCTCGGTGCCTTGGTCGAGGAGCCCGTCGATCAGGTCGGGTGGCACGGTGCAGTCGCCGCCGGCCACCGTCAGCACGGTCCGCGCCAGCCGGTCGGCGTTCACCTCGTGGCGGCGCAGGAGGCCGCGGGCGCCGGCGTTGATGGCGTCGGCGGCCTCGGCCGGGGACATGTCGGCGGCGATCACGATGACGGCGGGCCGGTGAGGGCCGGTGCCGGTCGCGTTCACCAGGTCGAGTTCCTTGCGGTCGAGTCGATCGAGGATCACGACCGCCACGTCGGCCTTCTCCTCCGGCTGGACCAGTGCGATGTCCGGGTTGCCGGACAGGGTGCTGACGGCGCCGGCTTCGAGCACCGGGTCCAGCGCCACGACGCAGAGCGGTAGGGGGGTGTCCATGTGCACTCCTCGGTCAGCGTGTGACGAACCTCTCGGCGAGGAGTCTGGGCAACCCGGGCGACACGCCGCATGGGGCGCGATCACCCGCATTCCCGCACCCCGCCGGGCCGCCCCGGTGCCGCCCGGCGCGACCGGTCCGCGCACGGCCGGACGCCGCCGGGGGGCACCGGCGGCCCGGCCTCCCGTCGCCGCGGACGGGGCGCCGTCGTGCCCGCTCGCGGACCTCGCCGGGCCGCCGGGCGGCGCAAAGGAGGGCACGGTGTTGACGGCGCCTGGGTAGTCGGCCGCGGAATATACGGGTGCTGCTCCCTGTACGGCGGGTGGCACCGCTGGAAGAGTCGCGGATGTGACGACAACCGACACCGGCTCCCCCGCCACGGGGGTGTCGCCCTCCTGGTGGGCACCGGCCGCGACACTGCGCGAGCGGCTGTCGGCCCCGCACCCGCCCGCGGCGCCGGCGGCGGGCCCGGCCGCCAGGCTGCGTACCCGCTCGGCGGTCGAGCTGGCCTGCGAGTCCCTGCGCTCGGCCCGACTGGGCGCCGACGTCCGGCTGGTGGCGGCGCTCGCCGCCGAACCGCCGGCGCGGCTGGCCGGCCGGCTCGCCAGGCCGCGGTGGGCGATGTTCGCGGAGAGGGCGGTGACCGCGGCAACGTCTCCCTCTACAACCAGACGGGCGAGGCGGCCATCCACCCCACCCCGGTCGTCGCGGTCCTGGGCGTCATCGACGACGTGGCCCGG
>NZ_JBVIQK010000019.1:0-32478 GCF_055577115.1 Streptomyces sp. NPDC033216
GCCGCAACCGGAGAAGTCCGTGACGAAGGCCGCCGTGGACGAAGAGGTCTGGAGGGACTGCCCGTTCGGCTGCGGCTACCGGGGCGCCAGGGAGAGCATCAACAACCACGCCGACCGGCACCACCGAGAGACATAACGCCCCGCCCCGGCCAGGATCAGTGGCCGGGACGGCCGCCTGGCCTGTCAGGCCTCCATCCCCGCCATGCACAGCGGGCAGCCGCCCGGCGCGACTGCGGGTGACCTCGCTCATCGCACAAGGAACCAGCGCTGAAGGGCGACGCAGGTGGCGCGGCGCAGCGCGTAGACCTCGGAACCGACCGGGTCGTCGGGGAGGGCTGGGGCCGGCGCACGATGTAGAACCGCCCCGGCCCTCCACGGACACGAGACGGTTGTGGTGTTGCTGCTGGTTGCTGTCGTCCGAACCTGTGGGCGTGCCTACCGCGCAGGGCGCCGCGACCTGTCGGAGGCCTGGGTGCCGCCACCGGCGTGCTGCCCGCTGCGCTGCCAAGCTGGGGGCCGTACCCGGCCGGCCGGTCGCGAGCCTATGTGGTGCATGAGGGCCCGGCCAGGGATCTGGCCGGGCCCTCATGCCTGCCCCGGTGAGCAACTGATCGTTTTGCCCTTGCGGATTACGCGGGAGAGGGACGCTCAGCGGGATTCGTCGTAGGGGTCGCGGCTGCCGGACTTGGCAAGGCCCCGGCTGATCATGTAACCGACAGTGAGGATCACGATGTACAGCCATGCCTTGTCGGCCCGGAAGTAGTCGGCGTGACCGTCGTCATCTCCCACGACCATGGAGGCGATCAGCACCGCGACGACCGCGGCGATGTACGCGAAGAACTCCGTGGTCTTGAAGGCGGCCTTCGTCTCAGTCGACAGCCGGCGCGGCCGGTGAGCGGCCGTATCAGCGCCCACGTGGCCTGCACCGCCGACCGGGTTCACAGCACTCATGAGAAGGCACCTTTCATCATGGGAATCACCTTGAGGCGCTCCCGGAGTAAGGAAGGCGTCAAGATCAACGCCGCATCTACCGAGTGCCCACATCCGGCAAGTTAAACAACACATAAGCTTCCCGGCCGAGCATCCCCCGAACGAGCCGCCTCTTCAGGCCTTCGCGCCGCGGGTGCATGACGCGCGGATCGGAGAGCCTCGCGGAGCAGCTTGCTCGGACCCTTCCTCATGCACCTCAAGGACGACGCCACGGTGCTCATACTGGACTGGTGCAGCCATCGCAGCCGACCGGCCGGACCGAGCCCCGACCCCGCAGCAACGATGGCCTGGTAGCGGTCGTCTTCAGGCCACATCGAGCGCGTCTTGCTGATGCGATTGTGGGCAGGCGTACCGGAGACCTCGCCCCTATGGAGACCAGCCATGACGACCTCCAACGCGCAGCGGCCCCCGCCTGGTGCAAGGCGTGACGACGCCGCTATCGCCGACCTGGAGCGAGAACGCAGAGTTGCAGCATGCTGTCGGCTCCCACGCGACAGTGGACCATGCCATAGGCATCCTGCTCGCGACCCATCGGATTGCGCCGACGGCCGTTAGGTGGCCCGGCGGTGATGGGGTGTCGCGCGAGACTCCTGTCAGGTTGTCCCAGGGCATGTGTGGGCTGCCGTCTCCCCACCGTGTTCCAGGTGGCCCTGAATCAGGCCATACAGCAGTCGGCAAGCGGCGGGGCGGCCTCGCATCCAGCAACCAGTCGGCGCGGACGATCGCTCCGGTGCGCATGAATCCGGTCATGCCATAGTGCGCCGACACTGTCACCTCGGTTGATGCGGTAGGGGGAATCGCACGCCCCCTGGGCGTGAGCGGTGGCTGAAAGCCAGCCATGACGGCGAGACTCACAGGTGGACCTGTGCTCGTCGTCTGCGGCGGGGTACCCGTCGGCGCACGAGTCCCCCTGCCCCAGGAGGCACCCCCCATGACCTTCAATCCACTCGAGCAGCGGGGCATCCCGCTGGATCGGCAACTGCGCAGCTGGCGGGAGCTGAACGTGCAGCCGATCGACCCCGATCACTGCGACCCCTATACGCGGTGCCGGATCATCACGATGAACGGCATCGAGGTCGAGGCGATCATGTTCAGCCACCAGCTGGCCCGGAACACCGTCGATCCCGAGGTGAAGCGCCAGCTGGCCCAGACGCGGTACATCGAGGCGCAGCAGCAGAAGGCGGTCAACTGGCTGCTGCCCGGGGTGTCGTCGGTGCTGGAGACGACGATCGCCTACGAGCAGGTGGCCGTGGACCTCACGGCGTGGGTCGCGCGCATGGAGCCAGATCCCTATCTGAAGCAGGCGTACCAGTTCGGTGTCCTTGAGGACTTCGATCACCTGTACCGGTATGCCAACCTCTACGAGATGATCGAGCACCGCAAGGCGGAGTCGATCGTCGACAACCTCACCGAGGTCATGCCGGGCAGGCCCACCCGGTACCACCACCGCGATCCGGTCGACAACGTCCGCGACCCCTACGACAAGGATGCCACGAACCCCCTGTCGAAGCTGCACGCGCTGACGATCTTGTCGGCGGAGCAGCAGACCATGAACTTCTACATGAACACCGGCCCCACCTATATGGAGCCGATCGCCCGCCAGCTCTACCAGGAGATCGGCCTCATCGAGGAGGAGCACGTCACCCACTACGAGTCCCTCGTGGACCCGGGCGAGACGTGGTGGGAGCAGCTCGTCAACCACGAGTACAACGAGTGCTACCTCTACTACTCCTTCATGGAGCAGGAGAGCGACCCGAAGGTGAAGGCGATCTGGGAGCTCCACCTGAACATGGAGCTCGAGCACCTGCACACTGCATGCGACCTGATGCGCCGCCACGACGGACGCGAACCGCAGGAGGTCCTGGCGCCGGAGCTGCCCAACGTGCTCACTTTCGAGCCGAACAAGCAGTACCTGCGCGAACTGCTGGATACCCAGATGGACCTGACGACCCTCGGCGCGGGCTACGTCCGCGAGGCGCACGAGCGGTTCGAGCAGATGCAGGAGCAGATCCACGGGGGCGAGGTCCCGCCCAGCGACCGGGTCATGACCGAGCACAAGGAGATGTTCGGCCGCGAGTACCGCGTTCAGACCGAGGGCGAGCACCCCGACCCCGCCCAGCGCGAGAAGTGAGGCCGCCGCACATGTCCGAACTGCAAACACCTCAGGCCGGCGACGACCGGGCACCCGACATCGACGTAGTGGCTCTGCTGATGCGTCAGCACGGTGACATCCGCAACCTCTTCGACGAGGTCGAGCAGAGCCAGGGTGAAGAACGCCGGGACGCCTTCCGTCACCTCGTACGCCTGCTGGCCGTGCACGAGACCGCCGAAGAAGAGGTCGTCCACCCCTTCGTCCGCAGGGCGGTGGAAGGTGGCGAACAAGTCGTCAGGGATCGCCTGGCGGAGGAGAAGTCGGCGAAGGAAACGCTGGCGGCCCTGGACGACATGGACACCGACGACCCCAAGTTCATGCCCCGGCTGCTGCAGCTGCGCACCGAGGTGCAGGAGCACGCGCGGGCGGAGGAACGCTACGAGTTCGCCCACATCCGCCGCAGCACCGACGTGACCAATCTCTCCGCCATGGCCAAGGCCGTCAAAGTCGCCGAGGCGATGGCTCCCACCAGGCCGCACCCCGGGGTCGAGTCGGCCACCGCCAACGTGGCCCTCGGTCCGGTGGCCGCACTCGTGGACCGCACGAAGGACGCCGTCCGCAAGGCCATGGGAAAGAGCTGACCTACGAGGGAGGCGTCAAGTCGGCCGACCTCAAGATCGCCAAGGGGGGTACGTGACCAGTCTCCAGGGGTTCGCAGCCGGTCATGCGCCGAACGCCACAGCAGCCGCGTCACGAGGCAGGGCTGCAACGGGCCGGCGTCAGAAGTGAGTCTCTGGGCCACCACCGAGGGATCGAAGCATGCGGCATCCGGGCGAAATATTGCTCGGCGAGGACCTGCTGGCGCGGTACCGCGCCAGCAGGTCCTCGCCGAGCTCGTCGTCGGAGGCGGCGGAGGCCAGACCGACGCAGACCACGACTGCCGATCGGCGCCTGCAGACGTGCCGGATGCCCCAGCGCCCTCGCCCCCTTGCGGATTTCGTCGATCAGCGCGCCAGCCCCTGGGCTCACGCTCCAGGTGGTCCAGCAGTCACAGCCCCCGGTAACTGCAACCGAAGGCGGCATGGCGTCGTGCTCATAGTGGACCGGATCCCCACCTGCGCAGACGGGACCGTGGCCGCCTGCGGTGGACACGGTCAGCCTCCCGGCCGGATCACCGCGCGCACGCAGCCGTCGTTCTTGTATGCCCGCGGCGCCTCGTCCAGGGGCAGGGTATGGGTCGCCAGGTGGGCCGTGCTCAGCTCTCCGGCCGCCAGCCGGTCCAGCAGCATCGGGATGTAGCGCTGACCGTGCTGCTGGGCGCCTCGTACGGTCAGGCCCTTGTTGATCACCGTGCCCAGGGGGAACTTGTCGACGGCGCCGGCCGGACGGCGGTGGGGCGGCGGTGGGGCGGCCGTGGGGCGGTCGGTCTGGAGCCGGAGCTCCTGTTTGGCCTGGTCATTGAGGTGGACGGGGCTGTCGCTGTGAGCTTCCATGCCGACCGCCTCGATGCACACGTCGGGGCCCTGGCCGCCGGTGCGTTCGCGCAACTCCGCCCTGATGTCGGTGCTCGTGTAGTCGAAGACCTCGCTGCCGATGTGCCGCTCGGTCATCTGCAGGCGCTCGGGAATCCGGTCGATGGAGGTCACGCGTTCTGCGCCCAGCAGGATGGCAGTACGCGCCGCCATCTGCCCCACGGCCCCGCAGCCCCATACGGCCACCACGTCACCCGGTTTCACGGCCGCTAGGTCCGCGCCCATCCATCCCGTGGGGACCGAGTCGGAGACGAACAGGGCGCTGGTGTCGTCGATGCCCTCCGGGACGGGGAAGGCCCCGTAGTCGGCGAAGGGACGCGTACGTACTCGGCGTGGCTGCCGTGCAGTCCGCCTTTGGCGTGCGAGTAGCCGAAGATGCCGCCGGTGTCGGCGCCGAAGAGGGCCTGTCCGATGCCGGGGTTGGTGTTGGTGTTGTCGCACAGCGACCGACGACCTCGCCGAGGAACTCGTGAGCGATGACGTCCCCGGACCGCATGAAGGGGATGTAGCCGCCGGTGAGACGGACATCAAGCCAGTTTGGCGTCGAACGCCAAGAGACAAACGTCGTCCGTCTGCGGACCGCCTCCCTCTCGCCTCGGCGGGCCGGGCGTGGTTTGTCGCTCGGCGTCGTCCACAGCACCTGGAGGGGCTCGCCTCGCTTATCGCGGCCACCCGCATCCGTGTCCGACGCATCCTTCGTCACCCCCGTGACCTGCACCAACTCATACGACCCAGGCCGATCAGCCATGAGGGCTGGAGCGGCTGCCACGGTCTTGGCGTTCGGCACCGCCCGGTCGGGGAGATCCTGGTGCCGTCAGGCGCGATAACGGCGGGTGAGCGCCGGGCGTTGCGGCTTTGGGCGCAACGCCTGGGCCGATCCCTTGTCGTGGATCGCGCTCGAAGGAATGCGATCGTATTGCGAGAAGAGGGGTAACCGGAGGTCATGTTTTTCTTCAGCAACCGTGTCGGCTGCCTCGGCTCCCTGCTCATCAGCGCGGTGGTGACCGCAATCCTTGTCATGCTCCTGAACCGCTGAACCACGGGCGGGTTACTGGCGTCGGCCAGTGAGAGCACCGCCCAGATCGTCGGGCAGAGCGATGCGGGCGGCGGTACGGGTCCATACCGGATTCCTCAAGGCAGGAACTGCAGAATCTGTCGGGCCGTGGCGTCGGGCCGACTGAAGTGCACCGCGTGGGCTGCGCCGGGACCACGACGAGTCGGCCATGAGGCAGGTCCGCGCGTGGGCCTGGCTGACGGGGCCACGGTTCCCAGCACGTCCGCAGCCCGCGCCCTGATTCGTCGCCCCATTCCCTGCCGGGAGCGCTCGACGCAGCGGCGCGGGAGCGGCGTCAATCATTGCCGTGATGGTGTGGCAATTCAGCTCTCGTCGTCCTCGGCCGTCTCGGTCGTCTCGTCAGCCGCCGTGGAGGGCCGGGTCTCCTGACGGGCGTCGTCCTCCTCAGGATGAGTGTCCTTTTCCCCGGTGACCTCTTCCAGCGGGCTCTGATGGCCGTCAGCCGCATCGGGAGTGTGCATGATCTGTCCCTTCCGTTCAGCCGCTCCTTACTCCTTCGTCGAGTCACCGTGACAGAACGTCCCAATCATCCTGTTCGCACTTCATGGGCCACGGACAGCGCGAACGAACACGACGTGCGCGAAGTGAGGCATTCTGCGCAAGGTGGTAGGAAGTTTCGGACGCCCGGCCTCCGGAGAGAACGTCCGGCAGTTGCCGGACCTTGACGCCGCCTGGTGCTGAGTTGTGCGTCGCGGTGTAGGACGCGCTCCTCAGCGGACGGGTCGGGCTCACCCTGTCCCGCCGCCATCTCCTTGGTCGAGAAGCTGCTCGACGCCTACCCCGCCGAGACCGGGATGCCGCCCAAGATGCTGGGCGAGGCGGCCGACAAGCTGTACGAGTGCGCCGCCGTCTGTCTGTCCTGCGCCGACGCGGCCGCCGCCGAGTAGGACCCGGAAAAGAAGCGCGATGTCCATCAAGTGCGTGCGCCTGGACAACGACTGCGCCGGCCTGTGTACGGTCGCGGCCCGGATCCTACGCGCCAGACGCGATACGCCCCGCCGACGACGATGGCGATCATCGAGGCGACCCGTCCGTCCTGCGCGCGAGCGCGGACGCTGTCGAGGAGTTCAAGGGCGCTGCATACTTCGAGCTGTCCGCGAAGGAGTGCCGCGAGACGGAACAGCTGCTGGGTCGGCTGGCCGAGCAGATGGGCTCGAGCAATGCCGGCGAGGGGTACCCCACGTCACCGCCGAGCGCGACGACGCCTGCCGGAGCCTCCATAGGGCCAGAGACGTCTGGAACGTCCGAGGCATCCCAGGAGGTCTCCGAGGAGCAGCTCCGCGAGATGCACATGGACGAGCAGCGCGACATGGTCCGCGACAAGGGTCTCAGCGGTGTTCACGACATGCGCCAGGAAGAGCTCATCGAGGCGATCAGCGGGAAGCGCGAATCCTAGTGCGGTGACCAGGACGGACCGGCATGATCACCTTTTGCAGGCGGCGGCGCCGGTCTGCTGAGGCGGGCGCCTGAGCAGTCGCTCTGGACCCGCGCGCCTACGGCGTGCCGGGCGAGTCATGCAGGATGTCCGTGGTGATGTCCGGCAGTGACCTGCCGGTGCGGAGGGCTTCGGCGCGCATGAGGGCGAGGGCGTCCTCAGGGCTGATCCGCCGTCGGGCCGCCAGGGCTCCGACGGCACGCGAGGTGTCGAACCAGTGGGCGCGGACCACCTGCTCCGGCTCCCACGCCGGGGCGTCGTTCCCCGTGAGGAGCATCGCGCGGGTGGGCATGAGCGCCGCGGTCACCGCGTCGGCCACGTGGGACGCCTGCTCCAGGGCGTCCTCACCGAGAGCGTGGGGCCGCGTCGCCAGCAGGTCGACCGACCCGAGGACGTAGTCGCCGAAGAACAAGGGGAGCGCGTACACCGAGCCCACCTCCGGCAGCTTCTCGCACACCATCGCCCCGAAGAGCGGCCAGGGCGTCAGTTCCTGCCGCAGGTCGTCCACGGCCACGGGCTCACCGGTCTGCGCGGCACTGATGCAGGGTCCCTCAAGCACCGTGAACTGGATTTCCTCCAGCAGCAGGGCGGCATCGTCCGACGCGGCGAGCAGCTGGCGGGAGGGGGTGTCGGTGAGCAACGACAAGGTGGCACCGTCCACGCCAAGCCCCTGGCACACCGCCGCGCACACCCGGCGGGGAACCTCCTCCCCGGGGGTGCCCGCCACGGCTTCCGCGACCAGCCGCACCGCCTTCATAGCCTCGGCCGTCATCCGGCCCTCCGCGCTGACGCATGTACCCCGATGCCCACTGTCACGTGTCTCCCTGTGTCGTCCGAGCGGACGGCCACCGCCGACTCGCGGGCCCTGTCCCCTCGAGGACGCCGATCCGCGTATGTCAGGTGCCCTGTGTCGCCGCGGGCAAGCCACGAGCTGCACCTGAGAAAGACCCGGTCGACTCGGGGAGACCCGGCCGGGGCAGCAAGCGGCCGGCGCGATGGGCGCTCCCCTCTCGGCGAGTGGCTCCGTCAGGCTTCAGGTTTCATCTGAAAGCCGACCACGCTGATGATGTGTGCCCGACTCCTTCGCCAGGTCGAGCAGCTTCGCCTCGTCACGAGCGGGGAAGGAAAACAACGCCGAGACGATCAGCGGCGGGACCGCGGTGCACAGCGCTTCGATGGACGTTGTTGCCGTCCGGGCGGTGAGAACACGAGCCGCTCGTTCACCGTCGGCCGCTCCTGGCGTCCCCCGTACTCCGCGGGAGGGACGAACGCAGCCAGGCGACGATCCATCCGGTCTGCATTGCGGCATCGAGGAGGTACGTCGGCCGGATCCGCCCCTTGGGCACGTAGACCAGGTCGACGGCCAGCAGGGTCAGGGCGGTGCCCAGCCCGATGCGGCGGGCGTGGGCCGGGCCATGCGCGTCCCCGACCGCAGCGAGCTGGGCGACGCCAGCGGAGGCGAGCAGTCCGCCCGTCGTCATCTGCAGCCACACGTCGGTCTTCGGGCCGAAGACCCACTCGAAGCTGCGCAGGTGCAGCAGGGGCCACAGTCCGCCCACGACGTTGAAGGCACCGTGCGCGACCGCGAGCGTGTGGGCGGGCTCCCGCACTGCGGTTCTCCTCAAGGGACATCCCTCCGTAGGTTCCGGTCGGGTACCCCTGCCCAAGCGCCCTCACCCCGAGCCGAGTTCGACCGTCGTCGTGACCTGGGTGACGAAGGGATTCCTTCGGCGCCGAACGAACCCGAAGGGCACGGGCAGCTCGACGGGTGTCATCGCCCGAGGTCCGCGCCTCCGTAGCGGCCAAGACGGCACGGATGGGCAACAGGTCCCGGGCGCACGCGCCAGCCTCGCGTGACACGCCGGAATGCCATTGAGGGGAGTTAGGAGGGCTGGGAGACGCGCTCCGGCAGACACGGCCTGGAAAGCCCGAGCCGTACATACCTGACTCCTTCCGAGAAGTGCACCAAGGGCTCACTGAGGGGGCTTCCCGCAAACCCGCCGCGGCGGTCAGCGTCTCCTCCAGCACATCGACGCCGGCGGTGGCCAGCGGCCACGGCTCGTGCTCGACGGGCGTCTCCCACAGCATGCCGAGCCTGCGGGTGTACGCCCGCCAGCGCGCCACGGGGCCCGGCTCGGCGGGCGGAACGGCACCTGCCGGGCCATGAAGAGGGCCAGGACACGGGCGTCCGGGTGAAACGCCTCACCCGGCTCAGGGAAGGTAGTAGGTCTGCCGCAGGAACGCGGCCGTGTCTCGCAGGGCCTGGGTGTAGCCCGCCTTGTACCGCGCGTCCGTGTCGGTGCGCCGGCTTTCGGCCTCCCCCCACTGGTCGAGGTGCAGGGCGATGTCGAGGTGGTTGCGGTAGAGCGTGCCGTGTTCGCCGTCGAGGGCCGCTCGTGCGCGCTCCTCGTCCCAGTCCTCCAGCTCGCCGGTATCGAAATCCAGCAGTTCCTCATCAGGTGGCGGCACGGTTTCCTCCTTCGTTCCACTCAGGCCGAGGACGAGCAGCCCAGCCGTCCCTCCCAGGTACCCGTCATCGGATCCCGGTCGCGTCTGATGACCGGCTTCCAGACGACGGCCTTCTGGTCGACAGACAGGAAGTAACGTCGCTTCTCCTCGCGGTCTGCCACCGCACCTGGCTGAGGCCGGGTGCGTGCGCTTCAGCCGTACGGCCTTCATCAGCATCCACCGGACCCACTGTGCGAGCCCGGTGGCCGTCCCTCAGGGACAGGCAGTCCATGCCGCCCTGCCGCGGCGCGTCCTCGCCCGCCTGCCCTTGACGTAGGGCTATTGCAGGGGTTCATCCGGCCTGGTCGGCCGTTTGCGGTATGCACAGGTGGGGACCCGGCTGCTCATGACCACGACGCCCCGCCGTCGGATGCGGCAGAACCGGGTCCTGGCGCTGCTGGACCGCATAGAACGAGACCCCCGGGCCGATGCGGTGATCGACGCGATCGGCCGGGGTGTGCGTGCCCTGCCGCTCGGTCGCGGCCGTGACGCGCTGCACGGAAGGTGGCTGGGCCACCCCGTCCATCCGCTGATGGTGCAGGTGCCGATCGGCAGCTGGCTGTCCGCGGCCCTGCTCGATCTACGGCCCGGCCGCTCCCGTGAAGCGGACGTGTTCATCGGCGTCGGTCTGACCGCCGCCGCCCCCGCGGCCCTGGCAGGCTGGGTGGACTGGGCGGCACTGCACCGCCAGCAACAACGCGTGGGCCTGGTGCACGCTCTGAGCAACGTGACAGCCGTCGCGCTCTACGCGACCTCACTCACCTGCCGCCTCAGGGGACGCCACGCGGCCGGCCGAGCCTACGGCCTGCTGGGACTGACGGCGGTCGGAGTCGGAGGCATGCTGGGCGGCCACCTCGCCTACCGTCAGGCATCCGGCGCCAACCACGCCGAAGAAGTGCCGCACGTGGTCACAGAGAGCTGGCACCGGATCGGGACCGTGGAGGAGTTCCCGGCCGGCCGACCCGTGCGGCGCAGTGTGGAGGACGTACCGGTCTTGGTCGTGCGCGAGACCGGCGGCACCCTCCACGCGTTGGCCGACCGGTGCAGCCACCTCGCCGGACCGCTGTCGGAGGGCACGATTTCTGACGGATGCGTCCAGTGCCCCTGGCACGGAAGCGTCTTCCGCCTCTCCGACGGCTGGAACGTACGCGGCCCCGCCACCGCTCCCCAGCCCGCCTTCGACACTCGGATCACGGACGGCCACGTCGAGATACGCCTGCGCCAGGACGACCGGGCGGAGCACGCGGACAACAGCCGGGAGACGGAGCGGGAACCGGGCGCCGCGGAGGAGGGTGTGACCCATGGATACGCCTGACAACAGGGCTGACACCACAGGGGACTCCGCAGCTGACAGGACGGCTGACAACCGCCTCGCACCACGCCTGCGCGAGCTCGCCCGGCGCACCGGGCAACGGTACTCCGCAGGGCACGACCGGCCGCTGGGCGGCTATCTCACGGCCATGACGGGATTCGGGGCGTACACGGCGGCCTGGGCCACGGCGGTACGGCTGCGCGGGTGCGCCCTGCCCGACCGGCCCCAGCCCGGGGACGTAATCCTGACCTCGGTCGCTGCCTTCCGGCTCAGCAGACTCCTGAGCAAGGCGTCGGTCACCAGTCCGCTGCGCGCGCCCTTCACGCGGTACGTCGGCCCTCAAGGCCCCGCCGAGCTGCACGAGGAGGCGCAGTCCGGCAGGGACACCGTCGGCGAGCTGGTGACCTGCCCCTTCTGCACGAGCGTCTGGGTGGTGTCCACCCTGACCGCCGGCCAGTTGCTGTGGCCGCGGGCAACCCGGACCGCCATGGGCGCGCTCGCGGCACTGGCTGGCGCGGACGCGCTGCAACTGGCGTACGGCGCACTGGTGAGCCGGACCACCGGGGACGACTGATCGGGTCCGCCACCGGGGCTGCCCGGACACCGGGCACCGTCGACCGGCACAAGGTGGCGTGGACGGCACCTGGCAACGCATCCTCGCCGCAGTTCCAGCAGCAGCCGACGCTGACACATGTCTCCGCGTTAGAACGCTCCTCTATACACACGCCTACTCGAAACTCACCGTCACGCTGACCAACCCAGCCGACTCGTCGTGTATTCAGGCGACGGCGAACGGCACGGTCGCAACAACATCAGCAGCAATGCCACCGACGAGTTCCACTCCGCCAGTCCAGTTGCCGGTGACTGCGCCCCCTTTCCCAGGACCACGCTGGCGTCGCACCACCCACCGACGTCACTTCAGCCTCGTCAGAAGTGCTCAGGCAGTCCGTCGGGGACGGCGTCCACGGTGGGATAGCTGTGCAGTACCTGATCGGTGCCGGTCAGGGCCAGCATGTGCCGTACGCGTTCGCTGGGTGCGATCAGCACCAGGCCGGCGCCGGTGTGCCGGGCCGTGCGGTAGGCCGCTATCAGGCAGGTCAGCCCGGTGGAGTCCAAGAACGTGACGCCCGACAGGTCCACGAGCACGCTGTGGCTGCTGCTGCCCAGAAGCGGCTGCAGGACGTCGGCGAGGCGCGAGGCGGTGTGCAGGTCGAGATCGCCGAGAACCCTCACGAGAAGGCGGTCGGCGTTCAGTGAGCGCACCTGCAGCTCCAGGGTGGCCTGCCGGTCGGAGGAGGCGGGTCTTCTGCTCATGACCACATCCTTCTGTGCGGGCCCCGGATCACGGGGTCAGCTCCTGCTGGTGGCCGCCGCGCCACTCGGTAAGCAGCACGGTGGCGTCGTCGTCGAGCTTGCCGTCGTGATGGCCCAGCACCGCTGCCATCAGCCGGCGCAGCGTTTCGTGCAGGGTGTGCTCGCCGGAGTGGTGGCGCAGGAAGAAGTCGATGAACCGGTCCCGTCCGAACTCTTGGCCCTGGGCGTCGCGGGCTTCGATGACGCCGTCGGTGTAGAGCAGCAGGCGGTCCCCGGGCTGCAGCTGCTCGGTGGCCTCGGTCACGGGCAGTCCGAGGTCGGCGCCCATGGGGCCGGCCGGGGGGCAGGCCAGTTCGGTGGTCCAGCGGTTGTCGCGCAGCAGGATCGGTAGGTGGTGGCCCCGGTTGACCCAGGTTAGCCGTCCGGTTTCCATGTCGAGGTCGGCGAGGATGCCGGTGACGTAACGGCTGGTGCCGAACTGCTCGATCAGAGTGGTCTCCATGTGCCGACTGGTCTCGGTCAGCGAGGCGCCCTGGCGGCGGGCGTTGCGGCAGGCGGCCACCGCGACGTTCGCGGTAATCCCGGCAGTGGTGTCATGACCCATGGCGTCGAAGACGCCCAGGTGCAGGGTGCTGCCGGCCACGGCGTAGTCGAAGCTGTCACCACCGACACGGTAGGCGGGCTCCATCACCGCGCCCACGGTGGCTTCCTGTCCGGCGTAGGCGGGTGGTGGAGTGAGGTTCCACTGCATCTCCGCAGCCACATTCATCGCCTCGGTGCGCACCAGACGGGCGTAGGAGTCGCTGAAGGAGCGCTTGCTGAGCAGCAGGAGGGCGATCATCGATGCCAGGTCGCGCAATGCCTGACGAAGGGGTTCGTCGTCCGTGTCGGTGTCGGCCCGCAGCACGCCCAGGCGCTCCACGCCGTCGGTGATGGCCACCCACCACCGCCGCCGGCCGGCAGCACCGCCGCTCTTGCCCGGTTCGGCGAGGAGGGTCACGCGCTGATACGCATGGCCTGGCAGGCTGCCCTGGATGGAGAACTCCTGCCCGCCATCTCCAGCGTCCAGCCCCTGACCCGTCAGCTGACGCAGCACCGTCTCCCGGATGTCCACGACGAACACAGCCGTGTCATACATGCCGACTACAGCGGCGTGCTCGGCAATCAACCGTGGAAGCTGCTCAAGCGTGACAGTGTGGCTGGCTTGCATCAGCCGCACCAGCGAAGACGCCGCATCCTCAGCCATTCCCGCCGCCTACAACCAGGCAGCACCACGCCAGGCCGCCAGACTCCGACACAGCTACACGTCCCACGCGTGGGCCCCCTTTTTTTTCGCCAGTTGAAGCAGATACCGGTCCGTGCGCACCACAGACGTCCCCCCGGACAGCTCCTGAAAACGTGCGGGCAAACCACGGTTACCAGCCAAGCGCAGCACTGCCGACCTTGCTACCTCACTCGGCCGCCGGTGCCATCCTGTCCCCGCGCGAGCAGCGACCGTTCCGTCCTCACCTCGCAGCGCTGGGGCCGCTCGGGCCGGCCCGGCGCACCGTCCGGGCCGAACTCGGGGAGATCGCCGTCTTCCCGCTGCCCGGACACGCCGGCCTCCGGAACTGGTCCGAGGAACTCCGCAGCCCGCCGAAGGGAGGTCAGGCCCTGCGTGAAAGGAGGTCAGGCGATCCAGCCGCCGGTCAGGGCGAGGACGGCCGAGCCGTCGCGGTCGGCGAGCTTGGTGCCGGTGAAGTCACGGGCCCACTGGGACGTCTGGATGCGGAAGGCCGGGCGGTCGGCGGTGAGCGCCTCCACCACGGACTCGGCGGCCTCGGCCGCGGTCTGCGCACCGGTGGAAAGGCGGGGGACGGCGGTGTGGATGTACGTCAGGAGGGCTGGGGCGTACACGCCGGCGGCGGCGATCTCGGCCTCCAGGTCGAGACCGATGTTGCTGACAAACTCGGTGGCCACACCCCCGGGTTCGACCACGGACACGGTCACACCGACGGAGGCAGCTACCGGTGCCAGGCTCTCCATGTAGCCCTCGACGGCGAACTTCGCCGCACAGTAGGCCTCGTTGAAAGGCTGGCCGACAACGCCGCCCACACTGCTGACGGTGATCAGCCGACCGCCGGAGGCGCGCAGGTGAGGGAAGGCGGCCTTGGAGACGTTGAGAACACCGAAGAAGTTGACCTCCATCACCTGACGGACGTCCGCGACCGATTCGTTCTCGAGCGTGCCGAGGTGTCCAGCTCCCGCATTGTTGATCACGGCGTCGAGCCGGCCGTAGTCGGCCGTCACACCCTCAATCGCCGCGGCAACGGAGGTCTCGTCGGTGACGTCGAGTTGCCGGATGTCGATTTCGACCCCGGCCTCCATAGCGGCCTTGCGCAGGGCGTCGGCACGGCCGGGGTTGCGCAGGGTGGCGACCGTGCGCCAACCCGCTTCGGCGGCGGCGACGGCAGCAGCGAGGCCGATGCCGGAGGACGTGCCGGTGATCAGAACAACCTTGGATGACATGAGGGGCTCCAGCTCCTTGAAAATTAAGTGCGTGTACACACACTACACATTGCGTGTGCACACACGCAAGCGGCTATGATTCCCGCATGGCGACGAGGAAGCTCACCCCGGTGGAGATGCCCGAAGCGGATTACGCCTTCTACGGCCTGGTATGGGCAGGCACCGTGCTCACCGAACGCGTGGACCGCGCGCTGCTCAAGGCCCATGACCTGCCCGTCTCCTGGTTCGAGGTGCTGCTCTGGCTCGCCCACAGCCCCGAGCCGGTCCCTGCGTCCGTCCTCGGCAACAGCACAATGCTCAGCCGCAGCCAGGTTTCCCGTGTCCTGGACACGCTCCATGCACGGGGCGTAGTCACCCGTACGCCGTCCGCCAGGGACGCCCGGTCCGTCGAGGTCACCCTCACCCCGGAAGGCCGCCGTCTCTTCGACGAGGCCGACGCAACGCGGCGCGCCTGCCTGGGCCCCGTCTTCACGGACGTCCTCGACCAGCAGGACCTCCAAGCCCTCAGCGCGGTATGGCGCAAACTCAAGGCCCACCAAGACACCTGACCCGCTGATCCAGGTCACCGGCGGACGGCCTGGGAACGCCTACGGCCCGCTGCCGGTAGCGGGCCAGGTGCGGATCACCCGTGATCACCCTGGCAGCACCTCGGCGGGAAGATAGAGCTCGAACTCATCCCGCAGGGGACGCTGGCCGAACAGCTGCGCGCCGGCGGCTGTGACATTCCCCCGCCTTCTACACCCCCACCGGCGCCCACACCCAGGTCACTGACGGCGGGCCGCCCTGGCGCTACGACGGCACCAGCGGGGTGGCCGTATGGATTTCGAACACGAAATCGAGGAGAACCGGCTGGACGCCGATCAGCTCGCCGCGCTCGCGGAGCTGGGCATCGACTGGGCGGGAGCCGCACCGCGCCGAACCTCTGACCGCTCCCAGCCCTGGACCCGACCCCGGACCTCTTGAGCCTCGGGGCCAGCTGTCGGCGAGGCGGGCGAAACACCTGCAAAACGGCAGCCCGCTCCCCTGTCGCGCTCCCTGCGTTGCGAGAGGGTGTCGGCGGGGCGTTGCAGGCCGTTTGTGGAGCTGTAAGAGGTGAACGCCTGGCCCTTGGCGTACCTGGGGGTGCCGGGACCGGCCCTGGTTTTCCCGGATGCCGCGACGCCGCTGGCGCGCGGTGGCCCCGTCCGGGCACTCACACCTCGCTTTTCGGTCATTTCGCCATAGAAGATCGACGACTACTTGCCGGGATCGTTACTTTCCGCACTCAGGTGAACACGAAATGAGAGCTGGTGGCGGTGGACAGGCAAGAGGACATGCAGAGCACGGCTGGGGGGAAGGTCCGCCTCACCCGCGAGCAGCAGATGGAGCGGTTCGACAGGTGGTTGTCCGGGGCGCCCGGGGACGGCCAGCGGCAGGCACGGGGGCTGCGGAACAGGGAGATGCGGCTGGGCACGGGGCTGTGGCTGCACACGTTGGAGCGCGCCAGTCTGGGGCGGGAACTGACCGCGTGGGAGCAGGAGTTTGTCGAATTTGTCGCCTGCCCACGGTGCATGCAGTCCCTGCGGGAGGAAAGGCCGGGCTGTGTAGTGCTAGCCGGCTGTTGGCGCCGCCCTGGCGCGCGAGGCGTTTCAGGCGGTGGTGCGGTTGCCTTGGCGTGCGGCGAGCGCGGCCTGGGCGCTGGGGTAGGCGGGCAGGAAGGTGTCCATCCCGGTGACGCTGAGCAGGCGGCCCAGCCGGTCGGGGATGGCCGCCAGGGTCAGCGAGCCGTCGGCGTCCTTGGCGCAGCGCCAGATGCCGACGAGGGCGCCCAGCCCTGAGGAGTCGCAGAAGGTGACGCCCGCCAGGTCGGCGACCAGGTCGGGGTGTCCGTCGGAGATGAGGTCCAGGGCGCGGCCCCGGACGGCGGGTGCGGCGGCGATGTCGAAATCGCCGGACAGTGCGATCACGGCCAGGGTTCCGTCGGTGTGCGGGACATCGATGTGGAATGCGTCGGTCATGGGCGTCGGTTCTCCAGCGCGACGGAGACGTCGGCGGTCGGGGCGGCGGCGCTGTGGACGGTGGTGCTGATGCCGGCCGGAGCGGCATCAGCAGTGGGGACGGACAGGGCAAGCAGCGCCACGTCGTCGCGTTCGGTGTCGGGGAGGGTGTCCAGGAGCGCGACGGTGTCGTCGATCAGGGCGCCGGCGCGGACCGGTGCCGGTCGCTGGGCGAGGAAGTCGGCAAGGCCCGTGTCGTCGAGCATGTGGCCATCGGCGGTGCGGGCCTCGGTCAGCCCGTCGGTGTACAGCAGCAGTCCCTCGCCCGGCGCCAGGTGCAGGGTGCGTGAGGCGAAGGCAGCCTCGGCGAAGGCGCCGACCAGCATGCCGCCCTTGGCACGGGCCGCCTCCACCCGTACACCGCCTTCCTCGGTGGAGCTCAGGTGGTAGGCGGGCGGATGGCCGCCGGTGGCCAGCGTGACCGTGAAACCGCCGTCCCGGGCGGGATCGAGCACGCCGAAGATGGCGGTGCAGAAGCGTGTCCCCACCGCCGCGTCCAGCAGCAGCGCCGTGTTCAGGGCATTCAGCGCGGCCGTCGGGTCCGCGTCGACGAGGGCTGCGGCCCGCAGCGTGTAGCGGGTCAGTGAGGTGACCGAGGCTGCTTCGGCGCCCTTGCCGCACACATCGCCCAGGAAGAACGCCCACCGGTCCCCGCCGACGGGGAAGACGTCGTAGAAGTCGCCGCCCACTTCCTGCGGGGAGGCGGTCTTGTAGTGGCAGGCCAGCTCCAGGCCCGGTACCGCGGGCAGGACGGGAGGCACCAGGGTCCGCTGCAGGGTGGAGGCGAACGCGGCGATGGCCGCCTTGTCCCGCTCCGCGCGCTGCCGAGCCTCTTCCTCCGCCTGGCGCTTCTCCTGCTCGACTTTGCGGCGCTCCTGCTCGGCGCGCACCACGCGCAACGCCGACAGCCGCAGCTCCAGCTGGTCACGCACCACCGCCGCCAGGTCCGCGAGCGTGGCCGAATCCGTCTCGCTGATCTCGCGGGGGCGGGTGTCGAGGACGTTGACCGTGCCCAGCCGGTACCCGTCGGCGGTGATGATCGGAGCGGCGGCGTAGAACCGCACCCCCATCGGGCCGGCGACCAGCGGGTTGGAACAGGCGACCGGGTCCAGCAGGGTGTCGGGGATGACAGTGGTGTCATGCGTCAGGACCGCCGAGGCGCACAGCCCCGGATCCCGGCCGATCTCGCTGACACCCTCCAGTCCGTGCGTGGCCTTGAACCAGATCCGGTCCTCGTCCACGATCGTCACCGTCGCCACCGGCACCTCGAACAGACGCGCCGCCAGCGCCGCGACTCGATCGTAGGCGCCGTCCGGCGGAGTGTCGAGAATGTCGTAACGGCGCACCGCCGCCATCCGCGCCGCCTCGGCCGACGCGGCCACAGGCCCGCTCGGTGATATCGCAGGCGGACTCGCTTGTTCCGGCATGTCCCTCGTCTCGGTCATCCCCCCAGGAAGGCACCGACCAGACAGCCAGCACTCCGGAACCCTACCGAACACGGCCGGCGCACCCGACCCGACGACGAGCTTCGCGGAAACACCGCAACCCGGCGCAGTGATCACGGAAAGGCGAAACTGACGGCGTTCGTGGTGCGGCGGTTCGTCGACCGCGGCCTCCTGGTCAACCTGAGCGCGAACCCGGACAGGGACGCTGCACCACCTGCGAGGACGGTGTCGGTGGCCGCATGGAAGAACAGCCATCCGACCGGGCGGTCGAGCGGCCCGAGGCGGCCCACGGGGGCGGATGGCGGTGCTGGAGCTCGGACAGGGCGTGCCACAGGTCGCCCGGCAGATCCTGGGGTGCGGTCTCTTCTCGGCTGCGTCTCATGAGGCCTGTGGAGGGCCTGTGGTGGGCTGGTGCCGTCGGATGGTCCCGTCCGTCCCGCCCGGTGGTGCGGTGACTTCGGGACCGGTCCCGCATGGTGGCCGGAGACGGGCTCGATGTCGACCACACCACGGGCAACGAAGGGCCAGCTCACTGACGACGAGGTCACCTTCCTCGTCGTGAGGCGGAGCTGCCCATGCCGAGGACGTCTCGCACGCGGTCGTAGACGCTCAGCGGTATACCCAGCAGTGCGTTCCCGGGAGGCCGCCGGGGAATGACGGGGTGCGGATGCGTCGGAGCGGTCTGTCGTACCGCTGCCCATGCGGTGCCGAGATGGCGTAGCCGGGACATGTCCATCGCGTCCCGCAGTTGGGGGAGGAGGAGGTCTTCCTCGTCCCTGATGTCCTGCCGTATCAGCGCGAAGGCCCGCTGAACCTTGTCCTCCCGCCCGCGATCGCCGGCAGGAAGGCGTTCGATGTCGGCGACAAGATCGTTGATCTGCTGATGTTCCTCCTCGACGCAGGCCGTCAGTTCCTCGCCCTCCGGCACCGAGGCCCTGACGACGGGCCACAGCACCGTCTCCTCCGCGAAGGCATGGCTGAAGACCAGCTGCACCACCTGCTTCAGAACCTTTTCCCGCTGGTGAAGGTCGTCGAGGGTCAGGTACTGGCCCATCAGCCGGTCCATCTCCTCGTGCTCGCGGCGTTGCCGCACCAGGATGCTGCTGTCTCCACCGAGCTGCTCGACGGTCTGGTCCTTGATGGTCTTCGGCATGACCGCTCCCCTGCGTGCTCCGCAGCCGGGCCCGTGACACTTGCCGGGCCACCTGGATCGCTACGCCCGCCCGGGTACCCGGAGGCGGCCCAGTGCAACGCCGAACGATGTCCGTGCACGGTCCATCGAGACCAGCATGCGCGAGGGGCACGACACGGGAGCTCGTCGGCAGCCAGCAGGTGCAAACGATCAGCCGCCACCGCGAGATGCCCGGACTTGGCCGTCTCGAACGGGAAGTTGCGCAGTACCCGTGACGGCGGAGATCGGCAGGAGAGTGGGGCCGCGTGGGTGTCGAGGCATCGTCGTCAAGGCACGTACCGGCCCCGGGCGGCGCGACAGCTGGGTGGGGGCCGCGCGTATGACACGGCCGAGAGCAGCATCGCCGGTGTTACCGGCGATGCGCAGGGTGGCGTCGGCGGCCTCGAACACCACACTTGTGTCATGTCCATGGGTTGATGCGCTGTTTAGGTTGCTGAGTGCGGGCACTCGGTAGATGCCGCGTCGATCTTGGCGCGTTCTCCAACGGCGGCGGGACACCAGGTGCCGTCCCACGCAAGAAAGGTGCCTTCTCATGAGCGCTGTGAACCCGGTCGGTAACGCAGGCCAGCACACGGGCCCGGACGCGGCTGCGCACCGGCCGCGCCGGCTGTCGACCGAGACGAAGGCCGCCTTCAAGACCACGGAGTTCTTCGCCTACATCGCCGCGGTCGTCGCGGTGCTGATCGCCTCCATGGTCGTGGGAGACGACGAGGGCCACGCCGACTACTTCCGCGCCGACAAGGCATGGCTGTACATCGTGATCCTCACCGTCGGCTACATGATCAGCCGGGGCCTGGCCAAGTCCGGCAGCCGCGACCCCTACGACGAATCCCGCTAACCTCCCCGTAGAGGCCGCGCAGGTGACCGCCAACGGTCCGGCCTCCTTGAACACCCCACACGAACGCAAGACGGTTGTGGCCCGTGCCGAACCCGCTGTACCAACGGCGCGGCCTCGGCCCTCACCTCTGACGGCGCTCGCCTGGGGGCGGGTCAGGGGCCTGGCTGGTGAGCTGCGCTCTGATCGGGTCATCCGTACGGATCAGGGCCCGGAAGCATCTGCTCCGAGCCCTGATGACGTGCGGGGAGGTCAGGCAGGCGTGATGTTCTCCGCCTGCGGGCCCTTCTGCCCCTGGGTGATGTCAAAGGTGACCGCTTGGCCTTCCTGGAGCTCGCGGAAGCCTGAGGCATTGATATTGGAGTAGTGCGCGAAGACGTCCGGCCCGCCGCCGTCCTGCTGGATGAAACCGAAGCCCTTTTCGGCGTTGAACCACTTGACGGTTCCGCTGGCCATGCTGGTGCCTCTCAGTCGCTGTCAGGAGCCGCACCGCGCGGCCCTGGAGGTGATCGCCCTGGTCCGGCCCTGCACAGCAAAGCGCCCGCGCCAACAGCGCGGGCAGACATTGCGAACCACGACATCCGGCAGCGACGCTACACGCCGAAGCCAGCCCTCACCAGAGAGCATGGGCCAAGCCACCAGCGAGCCACCGTGGCACTCACTTGTTCGCCCGTTCAAAAACCGGTCGGTCGCCACGGTCTAAGGACTCCGCGCCAACTCTGACCCGGCAACGGCTCTCGTAGGGTGCGGCCCCGGCGAGGGCGCTGAGAGGATGGGCGCGCCGCTTGGGGCGCAGGGATGCGTGCAGGGCGAACCAGCGGCGCAGTCTCAGGGGTGCGGTACTCGACCCCGCCCTGCTGCCCCCGGCGACGACCAGTGCCTGAACGTCAAGTGGCTCCTCGACCACGGCTACCTCGCCCCCGCCGCGGGCTGATCCCGACCAGCCTCGTGGACTGCCACACCCTGCACACCGTCCTGCGCTCCAAAGGAGTGCAGGACGGCTTACTACTACATCGAAGGCGTCCACGAGCCCGCTCCCCTGCCGACCGACTTCCTCTACCTGCGCCGCTCCCCCGCCCACCCCGGCAGGTGGGAAACCGGCGCTTATGAACGCGGCACCTGGCAGGCCGTCACCGAACACACCAGCGAAGCAGACGCCTGCACTCATCTGCTGCATCTGCTGACCGCCACCTGAACAACCGCACAGGGCCGCCCGTCCGCACCGAGGCGGGTGTTCCGGCACCGGCGCCGACCGCGGGCTGGGCAGTCCTGCCTGCAACGCACTCCGCACCTGCCAGGCATGGGACGACACGATCCATGCTCTGCCCGGCCACGGTCGGGGCAGCTCAAAGGCACCCGGTGTGCTGAATCCTTCACCCCCACGGGGGGTTTGCCTTCGATCCCGGCCGGCCGCGCAAAGCATGGGCACTATCCAGGTGCCCATGACCCAGCATTTCGGACGCGGCCTGGCAGCGCTCTGTCTCGCCCTGATTCCACTCACCTCCGGCGCCCCGGCCCACGCCGCCCGGGCGGCTGAACCGACCGTCCTGCCCATCACGGTGGCAGTGTCCTCCCTGCCGCTGGCCACCGAGTCCCGTGACGGCTACACCCGTGATGCCTTCCGCCACTGGAACACCGGAGCCAATCCCGCTGACGGCTGCAACACCCGCAACGAGGTCCTCATCGCCGAAGCCGTCACCGCGCCCACCATCGGCACCCGGTGCGCGCTCAGTGGGGGCAGTTGGTGGTCGTACTACGACGAACAGACCGTGACCGCCGCATCCGGCCTGGACATCGACCACATGGTCCCCCTCGCCGAAGCCTGGGACTCCGGCGCCTCCGCCTGGACCGCACAGCGCCGCGAGGCCTACGCCAACGACCTCGGCCAGAACGCCAGCCTGGTCGCCGTCACCGCCCGCTCCAACCGGTCCAAAGCCGACCAGGACCCCGCCCAGTGGCTCCCGCCCGCCAGCGGGGCCCTGTGCCGGTACGCCTCGGAGTGGACAGCCACCAAACTCCGCTGGAACCTGGCAGCCGACGAAGTCGAACGCAACCGGCTGCAGGACATCGCCGCCGACTGCACCGGCGACACCGTCACCTACACCCCCGCCCCATGAACGCATCAAGGCCCCCGACCCGCTGCGGCAGCTCCCGCCGCCCGTCCACGGACAACAGGAGGCCGGCAAAGCGACCCTCCCCTCATGGGACACGGCACCCCCTCAGACGGTGACTGGGGCGACCGTGCGCCCGGCCACGTCCCCCAGCACGATTCTGGCCGGTGATCGTGTAGTGCTCCGGCGACCCGGCCCGGAGATGGCCGAGGCGGAGACCAGCCAACCAGTCGGGGCGCACCGTGGGTTCGGCCCCCGCGCTTGCGCATCCGGCGCTCCCTTCACCTGAGAGGCAGAGCCTGCGCTCCAGGTGCCTTGAAGCGCAGTGGAGACACTCTTTGCTCCCGTGCGCCCCGCCCCGGTTGGGTGAACGACCGGCGAGTGGCGCGCCGTCCGCTGGTGAAACGGTGACCATCGTCAAGAGGCCCACCCAAGGGAAGGACTGTTCCGTGCGTCGTGCACTGGGGGCAGGAGCGGCCTCGCCGCTCCTGCCCCAGCCCGTGCGTTACACCGGCAGCAACTGCCACTGCCTGCCCCAGTGGTCGCCCTCCGCCCAGCGCTGCGTGATCACCACAGGCGCGTTGGTTTCGACGCCCAGAAGCAGACCGCTGCTCCGGTTCGCAATCTCGTAGACCCGGGGGTCGTCGGCTACGATGCCCACTGGGATCAGCCGCCAGTGCTGATGGTGTGCCTCGTCGCCTTCGTAGGCGCGCTGCGCGACCACCGCCCCGGGCGTCCCCCGGGCTTCGTCGACCTCCAGAACCTTCCCGCTGCGCACGTTCTCCATCCTGTACACCACGTCGCCGCTGTCGCTCTTCCCGGCTACGACCAGCCGCCACCGCTGCGACTGGCGGGGAGCGGCGAGCGACTGCTGGATTTTGGCCCCGTCCTTGAGCGACTCGCGCGTGACCCCGATCCGCAGCCGGCTGCGGACGCTCGCCCAGGAAACCACCGTGCCTGATTCGGGCAGTCCTGCCATGGCGGGCGCCGCGACCTTGCGGACGCGGTTGTTGACGTAGTCGGCGATGTAGAGGGCGCCGACGCAGTCGATCGCGAGCCCGAATGGGTAGTTCAGCTGGGCGGAGGTGGCGGGGCCGCCGTCACCGCTGAAGCCGTCGGTGCCCGTGCCCGCGATCGTGCTGATCGTGCCGTCCCCGGCGACCCTGCGGACCCTGTGGTTGTTGTGGTCGGAGACGTAGAGGGTGCCGGTGGTGTCGGCTACCACGCCCAGGGGGAAGTCCAGCTGGGCGGAGGTGGCGGGGCCGCCGTCACCGCTGAAGCCGTCGGTGCCCGTGCCCGCGACCGTGCTGATCGTGCCGTCCCCGGCGACCCTGCGGACCCTGTGGTTCTCGGCATCGGTGATGTAGAGGTCGCCGGCGCCGTCCACCGCGACGCCGTACGGGCTGTTCAGCTGAGCTGTGGCGGCAGGCTCGCCGTCGCCGGAGAATCCCGGGGTTCCGGTCCCGGCGATTGTGCGGATCTGCCCGTCTGGTGTGACCTGCCTGACCCGGTGGTTGTCGGTATCGGCGATGTAGAGGTTGCCGGTGCTGTCCACTGCGACGCCGTACGGACAATTCAACTCGGCGGCAGTGGCGAGGCCGTTGTCACCGCTGAACCCGGCAGTGCCTGTGCCGGCGACG
This sequence comes from Streptomyces sp. NPDC033216, assembly GCF_055577115.1. NCBI lineage: Bacteria > Bacillati > Actinomycetota > Actinomycetes > Kitasatosporales > Streptomycetaceae > Streptomyces > Streptomyces sp. NPDC033216. The sequence goes on from NZ_JBVIQK010000019.1 coordinate 24,026, forward strand.
GTGCCGATCTGTCCGTCGGCCGTGACCTTGCGGATCCGGTGGTTCTCGGAATCGGCGATGTAGAGGTTTCCGGCACCGTCCACCGCTACCTCACGCGGGCTGTCCAGCTGGGCTGAGGCAGCAGGGCCCGGATCTCCCCCGGATCCAGGAGTGCCGGTCCCTGCCACCGTGCGGATCCTGCCGTCCGTGGTGACTTTCCGGACTTGGTGGTTGTTGTGGTCGGAGAAGTAGAGGGTGCCCGTGCTGTCCAGCGTGAGGCCGTAGGGACGGTCAAGCCGGGCCGCGACAGCGGGCCCGTCGTCTCCTGCGGCCCCGGCATCTCCGGTACCGGCGACCGTAGTGATCTGGGGGGCGGAGTCTTCACCCTCCGTTGCTGCTGTCTGGGCCTTGCTCATCGTCATCCCCTCACCGCGTCTCGGGCGGCCAGGACTGAGGTCTTGCCGATCGTGTCCGAAGACCGAAGGAGCGGCAGGCGGCAAGCACGCCCGCGCGTGGACGTCGTGTCGATCACTCGTCGACCGTGTACTGCAAGGTCACCTGGGTACCGTTGCGCGTGATGCCCACGGGCACCGCGATTCCGGCTCGCTTGCCGGCGAGGACGGAGCTGAGGGATGCCGCCGACGTGACGGGCTGACCGTCGACGGACGTGATGATGTCCTTGTCCCTGAACCCTGCAGCGGCGGCATTCAGCTCGGGGTCGACGAAACGAACCCGGGCACCTCCCCCCCCGGGGACGCTGCTGACGTAGCCGCCGAAGGCCCCGGGAGTGCCCTGGGTGATGTTGACGGTCCAGTCCACCGCCACACCTTCAAAGGTGAGAGTGCCGGTGAACCGGCCACCTGCCATGGGCGCGTCATCCGTGGCGACAACGTCAATCTTCCAGGGCCGGCTCCACACGTAGTTGTTGCTCTGCACGGAGAAGCTGGCGGACGAGCCGTCGGGAGCGATGGACACAGGGCAGCTCATGCCGCTGCACCAGGGGTCCACCCGGACGATGCGCGTGTACTGCGGAGCCTGGATCTGCACGTGCCCCGGACTTGAGCGGACCCGCCCGTCCGGCGGGAACTCGACCGTCCTGGCCGGCCCCGGGGCATCGAGATCAGGGACAGACGACGGAGGCGTCGGCGCACGGAGCGCCGTGACCGCACCAGGAGCGGCCGCAGCAGTGGCTCCGGGCGCCAGTCCTCCGAGCAACAAGCTCGCTCCCAGCGCGAGCACCGTGCATGCCGTCGTGGACCTACGCATGAATTCTCCCAGTTGATCGAACAGAAGATGTAGGCGCCTCCATGGCGGACATCCTGGAGTGCGCCAGTGCAGTGCGACAGCGAGACCCCGAGCAGGAGTGGTGCGTGCAGTGTTCGGGCAGTGGTTCTGGCTCCCAGCGGTGGGCAACCGGTGACCGGGCCGGAGCGCTGCGTCTCGCCCCCAGGGGCAAGGATGTGGTCCTCGGCCCGTGTGCGGGCAGCGAGACGCTCTGGCTGACGAACCGGTGCCGTAGCACTGGAGCGGCCGGGGTGGCCGGTTCCGCACCGGGGGCCGCATCCAGGCGCCGTATGCAGGACTGCAGCCTGGTGACCCAAGTGCTGTTATTTGCTGTTTCAACTCGGGGCTTATCGGGTTCGGAAGCGGCGGTACAGGTTGCGGGCCACGTACACGCCCGGTCCTCCGAAGCCGACGATGTCGACGCGTCCGTCGCCGGTGATGTCGGCGAGGAAGCGGGGGTGGCGGTCGACCCGCCAGGCGCCGGCGTCGTCGTGGTAGCCGAAGCCGCGGCATACCAGCTGGGCCTGCTCGAACTGGCCGTCGCCGTCGTTGTGCGACACCCAGACGCCTTCGTTGCCGAAGCCGACGATGTCCGGCTTGCCGTCGCCGGTGACGTCGGCGAGGAACCTGAGGTGCTTGCCGCTCGTCCACCCCTGGGCGGTCCCGAAGTCGTTGAGCACGAGTTTCGCGGGCTCGAACGTGCCGTCCCCGCGTCCGCGCGCGACGACGACGCCCTGCGGGCCGAAGCCGACGAGGTCTGCCGCCTCGCCATCGGTGGTCCTGAGCAGGAACCGGGGGTACTCCTCGGCCGAGCTCCATCCCTGCGCTACGCCGAAGTGGTCGAGGACGTACAAAGGTTCGGTGAAGTTCCCTTCTTCGTCCTGGAGGGAGACCCAGACGCCGTCGTCGTGGAAGCCGACGATGTCGAGCCTGCCGTCGCCGGTGGTGTCGACGAGGAAGCGGGGATGCTTGTCGGCAAGCCACCCGCCGGCCTGCTGTCCGTGACCGAACGCCTTCAGGGCCGGTTCGTCGGCGAGCGGTGCGAAGTTTCCTTCTTCGTCTTGAAGGGAGACCCAGACGCCGTCGTCGTGGAAGCCGACGATGTCGAGCCTGCCGTCGCCGGTCGTGTCGACGAGGAAGCGGGGATGCTTGTCGGCAAGCCACCCGCCGGCCTGCTGTCCGTGGCCGAACGCCTTGATGACCGGCTCGTTGCCCGCAGACGCGAACGTCCCGGCCTCGTCCTGCAGGAACACCCGGACACCGTCGGCGGCGAGCACGACGGCGTCGGGCCTGCCGATGCCCGTCGTGTCCGCGAGGGTCCACAAGTCCTTGGGACTCGGGGAGGGTACGGGCTGGTGCAGGACGCGCTCGTCGTCCTCGAACGTGCCGTCACCCTGGCTGGAGACCGTCACAGCACCCACCGCTGGTTTGAGCCCCACGATGTCCGCTCGGCCCGCTCCCGTGGTGTCGGCGAGCAGCCGGTCACCGAGCCCGGCCCACCCACCCGGTGGCCCACTGGGCGAGTGGGTAGCTCCGACGCTCTTCCATCCGCTGGCGTCCTGCTCGCTCCCGAACTGCTTGAGGACCAACAGCATGTCGCTGAAGCAAGGCGTCGCACCGGGTGCCGGGCGCAGCGCGGCCGAGCGGGCCAGCCGCCAGGACTGGCGGCCGTTCCAGTGGCTCAGAGGTGCGTAGTGCAGCACGGGGTCGCTGGTGCGCTCGGGCTCGGCCGGAACGAGGCGCCAGCGCTGGCTTTCCGCGCTGTCGTCGTACTCGTTCAGAACGACCCCGGTCTCGTCCTCGTCGGGGCCAGCGGGGTCGGCGAGGTCGAGGACGGCGCCGTCGGTGGCGCCCTCGATGACGTAGAGGCCCGCTTCGCCCTCGACGGGGACGAGGTGCCACTGCTGGCTCTTCTGGCCGGTGGTGGCGTCCCACTGGCGGACGGAGCGGTCCGCGGCGGCGGGGTCGTCGAGGACCTTGCCGCTGACCGCGTTGCAGATCACATACGCCTGCTCGTCCTGCGCGGCCTGTGCGGGGGTGAGCTGCCACTGCACGGGGCTCGGGACGCCGTCGGGGAAGTCGCGGACGACGAGCGCCCCGTCCGCGCCAGGTGCGGTCTTGGCGCCGAGGGTCTGCCCCGTGGCGGCGTGGACGATCTGAAATTTCAGTTCTTTCGTGGGCACGGGCATCGTGGTGCCTCTTCCAGGCGGTGCGGGCGTCGGCTCGGGACGGGTGCGGTGCGGCGGTGACCGCGGATCACGTGAAGACGTGGTGGTAGGGGACGCTCCACTCGTTGGGCAGCCGCGGGTAGAAGGTGTTGATGACCGTGCCCGTGAAGTCCCCGCCCCAGTTGTAGGTGAGGCGCACCTCGCTGTCGGCGGCCACCGCGTGGTCCTTGAACCCGAGGATGGTGTCGGGGTGGGTGATCGGCACGAACGTGATCCCGCCCCATGGCGTCACCGTGACGACCCAGAGCTGGGTGTCCTCGGGCGCGCCGTTCTTCCCGCGCCACTTGGCGTCGACCTTGTCCGGCAGTCCCACCTGGACGGTGTCGGTCGTGCTCGCGGGGGCGTCCTGGTGGACGGTGATACGCCGGCGCTGCGGCTTCGGGGTGCCGTCGTCACCGCGCCCGGCAGCGGTCTGCCCCGCGCCGGCGGGTGCGGACGGTACCGGTCCGGCGGCGGGGGTGGGCGGCACCTGGCCCGCGGCGCTCTCGAGGAAGTACAGGGGGCGCTGCCCGAAGAAGCCGGCGGGAGTGATGTACCAGAGGTGGCCCTTTGCCTCCTTGGTGGCCGGGTTCAGTGTGGTGGCCAGTTCGACGCCCTTGTCGTGGACCGAGTCCGTCAGTTCGGCGGGCCGCAAGTAGCCGCCGTTGAAGGCGTGGACGAGCATGACGGGCCGGTTCTCAACCAGTGCCGCCACGATCGCGTTGTCGTAGCTGTTGACCGCTACCGGGCCGCCGACCACCAGGTTCGACATCGTGGTGCGTTCTTGTGTGTACATCGCGAAAAACCTCACCTGTTGTAGATGTGGAGAACAACGCGTCGGACGCTCAGCGATATGACCGATAAACCACTGCGGTCGACACCACATTTACTGAACAACCAATCGCCGGCCCGGCAACACTAAAGCAAGCACATGACCGGAGAAAGCACCTTCTTCGAAGGCGGAAATCCGAGGCCGGCTTCCCAGGAAGAGCTATCGGAGGTGTCCGACCGCGCGATCGACACTTCTCGAACTTACCGTTGAACGAGGCAAGTTGAGAAGGCAGGGAGCTTTAATCACCCGATTGAGGGTGATGGACGGTGACACCTTTCAGGGAGTTACAGGCCGTGCTAGCTTCGAATGCCAGAGCGCGCGCACTTCGTTCACATTTACCGAGCGGTATTCGGCCACGCTAGTCGAGGATGGGGAATGTCTTCCACCGCGTACAACCTGGGACGGACCAAGCGCCAGCCGCTGACGAAGAAGAACCTCAAGGAACTCCACATCAACTGGCCGGCCCTGCTGAACCACCCCAACCTGGTCTATGTCGACGGCTCAGGTGTGCGGCACAAACCCATCGGGCTCTCCGTGAACAAGCAGCGTTACGGCACCTTGCCCGACACCGTGACCGCGTTCCAGCTGGGCTGGGTCGCCTACATGCACCTCGGGGAGCCGCTTATCGAGGAGCGGTGCGACATCAGGCAGCCCCCGCCCGACATGTGCTCCTCGCGCGTCTACGTCAATCGCAGTCAGACGTCCAAGATGACCTTCACCGACTCGGTCGACTTCAGTGTGTCGAACGACATCAAGTGGTCGCTCCAAGGGGATGCCAAGCTCACCTTCGGGGGCAGCATCAGCGCGCAACTGCAGTTGCAGCTGCAGAACCAGCTGCGGATGGACCTCCAGGCGCAGATGCAGGCACAGTGCCAGAACGAGGTGTCGAACAAGAACGCGAACACCTTGACGAACAAGAACAGCAAGGACAGCGTCGGAGCGGACAACGCGAACGCCACCGAGAACGCGGTGCGGAACGCGGCGACGAACTCCGTGTCGAACACGGTGACGGATTCGGTGGGCTTCACGACCACGGGCAGTGCCACCGGCACCGCCGGGCTCAATGCTTCGCTGGCGCTGGGCATCCAAGGATCCGTGAGCGGTTCGCTGAGCACCAGCTGGGCATCGAAATCGCAGATCTCCGGCGAGGTCCCCCCAGGCGGCCGCGTGGAAACCGTCGTCACCCAACGGCGCTGCCACAAGCACTACTGCTACGAGATCCCGGTGACCTTCTCCGGGCTCATCGCGGTGTACTACGCCGTGCCGGTGGCGGTCCTGTCTCCCCCGCAGTCCGACGACAAACCCGGCCTCGACCAGCTGGTCGCCCGCCCCATCAGCATCCTCGACCTGGCCGGTGGCGGCTTCCACCTGCACGGGCTGGCCGAGGTCGTCTCCGTCCTGGACGTCCACCACACGATGTTCGACTGCCAGAGCCTGACCGACAGCGACCGCTCGCTGCACAAGCACCCCCGCGACGAGCACGACGAGTAGAGGTGACCACCATGGTGTTCAACAGCATCTTCGGCTTCGCCGGCCAGAGCGCGGGGTTCTTCTCCGTGGCCCACGGCGACCGAACGCAGCCGACCGCGGACCCCCACGTCGACTTCGAGGACGCCACCGACACCACGTACGACGACAAGAGCACGAGCCTGTCCGCCGATGCGATCCACGGGGCTTCCTCGCGCGCGAGGGTCGTACAGGAGCAGTCGCCCGAAGCGCGCCTCATCATGGGCTTCCTCGGCTCCTTCGTCCGAAAGACCCAGGAGGCGGCCGGCCCGACGGGGTACACCCAGGATCTCGGCGCGGTGTCCACGGCAGCGTCCGAAGGCATGGAGCAGTCGAATGCGAAGATGGCGAACAACCCCGACCTGAAGAAGAACCTGAAGAAGAACGAGGACCTGCAGAACAAGCCGGACAAGGGCAAGTACACCGGCATGCCCGAGACGCCGGCGAAGCCCGAGGCGCCGGAGGCCGGCAAGGCACCCAAGGCGACCGCCGACAAGCCGCCCGGCTCCCAGTGACACCCTGGCCGAAAAGGGGGCAGAGGCGAGACCGCCTCTGCCCCCTTCGGCATCACGCGGGCAGCAGCTGCCACTGCCGGCCCTGGCGGTCGCCCTCCACCCCGTCCTGCCTGATCGCCGCGCGGGCGTTGGTGTCCGCTCGCAGGTACAGTCCGCTGTTGCGGTTTTCGATCTCGTACACACGCGGAGCGTCCGCCGCCGAACCCACCGGATCAGCCTCCACTGCTGGTGATGCGCGTCATCCCCCTCATAGGCGCGTTGCGCGACCACCGCGCCGGGCCACTCCCGCCCACCGACGACCTCCAACGCCTTGCCGCTGCGCACGTTCTCGATCCGGCACAGGGCCTCACCGTCGTCCTGACCGATCACGACCAGCCGCCACCGCTGATGCCTCCGGGAAACGGGGAGAGCCTGCTGGATCTCGGCACCGTCCTTGGTGGACTCACGCACGCCCCCCATCCGCAGCCGGCTGCGGACGTTGGCCCACCAGACCACCGTGCCCGACTCGGGCAACCCGGCCACCTCCGCCAACGCGACTTTCCGAACCCGGTGGTTGAGGTGGTCGGCGATATAGAGGGCGTCGGCGCAATCCACAGCGAGCCCGTGCGGCGAGCTCAACAGAGCCGAGGCGGCCGGGCCGCCGTCACCGTCGAAGTCCGCGACGCCCGTGCCAGCGACCGTGCTGATCTTCCCGTCAGACGAGACCTTCCGGACCCGGTGGTTTGCGTGGTCGGCGACGTAGACATTGCCGACGCTGTCCACCGCCACCCCATACGGAAGGTTCAGCCGAGCTGAACCGGCAGGCTCATTGTCCCCTTCGCACCCTTCGACTCCGGTCCCTGCCACCGTACTGATCCGAGGGACGGAGTGCTCACCACCTGTGGCTGCCACATGGGCAGTGCTCATCGTCATCCTTTCACCGTTCGCTGACCGTCGGCGCGTTCACACACGAAGCAGCCGTGCCGCCGGAGGCGCGCCGCTTCCATGCTGGAGGCCACCCGCTTCCCCGCCCGGGTCTGCAGCGGGCAAACCCATCCATCAAGTGAACCGGGAGCACCGCTCATCCACCGGCGAGCGTGTGCCCGGCGTGCGCACGGGCGCGGAGAGCGCCTCAACAGCGGACGATCACAGCAGTACCTCCATCCGGCAAAACCTTCTCGCCTCATTCCTTGGTTGGGGAAAGACAGCATCGGGGTGCCGGCGATTTCCGTCCCGGCGTCCAGCCGACGCGCGGCTGAGACGGACGTAAGGGTGTCCTGGGGTGCGCAATAGTAGGCGCAACCCCTGTCCCAACCTGGTGCTCCTGGTCGTCCGGGGCGTCCCGGTCACGCGGCCCGATCGGCTCGCCGTTCCTGGCGGACTGGGTGGCAACGTAGTTGCGCTGCCAGCTCGCCGCCGGTGACGCTGAAGGTGCCAGGGGTTGTGCGAACGCACCGGTGAAAGCAGTCTTCGCCCGGCAGCCCGGTGCCGTCGTGGCCCGGCGTCATTGAGGCCATGACCGGGCCCTGCAGTGCTGGTCCCAGGGTAGGGGGGCGAGGGGCGGGGAGTGCTGTCGAGGCGCTCTCCGTGGCGCACCCTGGTGCGCACGCCGGGGCGCAGCTCACCGGACTGGTGAGTGGTGCTTCCAGATCACTTGATGGATGGGTTTGCCCGATGCAGACCCCAGGCGGGGGACTGCTGGCCTCCAGCATGGAAGCAGCGCGCCTCCAGCAGTTCGGCTGCTGCGTGTGTGAACGCGCCGACGGTCAGTGAACGGTGAAGGAATGACGATGAGCACTGCCCACGCGGCAGCCACAGATGACGGGAACGCCGCCCCTCGGATTAGTACGGTCGCGGGGACCGGGGACGCCGAGTCCAAAGGGGACAACGAGCCTGCTGTTTCGGCTCGGCTCAACCTTCCGTATGGGATGGCGGTGGACAGCTCTGGGACCATCTACATCTCCGAATACAAGGGGCACCGCGTTCGGAAGATTACGACCGACGGGAAGATCAGCACAGTCGCCGGCACGGGCACCGCGGACTTCGGCGGTGACGGCGGTTCTGCCACCGACGCCCATCTCAATGGCCCGCGCGACGTGGTTGTGGACAGCGTCGGCAATCTGTACATCGCCGATGGCAACAATCACCGGC
>NZ_JBVIQK010000019.1:32576-150993 GCF_055577115.1 Streptomyces sp. NPDC033216
GGTTCGGAAGGTCACGGCTGACGGGAAGATCAGCACGGTCGCCGGCACGGGCACCCCGGACTTCGGCGGTGACGGCGGTTCCGCCACCGACGCCCACCTCAATACCCCGCGTGGGGTGGCGGTGGATGGTGCGGGCATCCTCTACATCGCCGATTCCGACAATCACCGGGTTCGGAAGGTCACGGCTGACGGGAAGATCAGCACGGTCGCCGGCACGGGCACCCCGGACTTCGGCGGTGACGGCGGTTCCGCCACCGACGCCCATCTCAATGGCCCGCGTGGGGCGGCGGTGGACAACGTAGGCAACCTCTACATCACCGACCACCTCAACCACCGGGTCCGGAAGGTCACGGCTGACGGGAAAATCAGCACGGTCGCCGGCACGGGCACCGAGGGTTCTGACGGTGACGGCGGCCCGGCAATCTCGGCCCAGCTACACAACCCGGCGGGGCTGGTGGTGGACAGCACCGGCACCCTCTACATCTCCGAATACAACGGCCACCGGGTTCGGAAGGTCACAACTGACGGGAAGATCAGCACGGTCGCCGGCACGGGCACCGCGGACTTCGGCGGTGACGGTGATACGGCCGCCTTGGCCCAGCTGCGCAACCCGTTGGGGCTCGCTGTGAACTGCGTCGACGCCCTCTATATCGCCGACCACTGCAACCACCGGGTTCGGAAGATCGCGGCAGCACCCATGGCCGGGCTCCCCGCCTCGGGCGCGGTGGTTTCCTGGGCCAACGTCCGGAGCAAGTTGCGGATGGCGGCCGCGCGTGAGTCCACCAAGGACGGAGCCGAGATCCACCAGTCCCTGACCGCCCCCAGGGACCACCAGCGGTGGCGCCTGGTCGTGTCAGGCCAAAACAACGGCGACGTCCTGTACACGATCGAGAACGTGCGCAGCGGCAAGGTCCTGGAGATCGCCGGAGCGCAGGAGACGGCCGGGGCGGTGGTCGCGCAGCGCGCCTACGGGGGTGACGACGCACATCACCAGCAATGGCGGCTGATCCCCGTGGGCTCGCTGACCGACACCCCCCGGGTGTACGAGATCGCGAACCGCAACAGCGGCCTGCTCCTGCAAGTCGACACCAATGCCCGCACGGTGATCAAGCAGTACGGGTCGGAGGGTGACCACCGCGGCCGGCAGTGGCAGCTGCTCCCGGTGTGACACACGAGGGAGCAGGGGCGATCCCGTCCTTGCCCGCAGTGGCCGAAACCATGCCGATCAACCCCGGGACCTCGGTCAAGACTGCCTGGGCGTGACGTCAGCCGTCGGCGGGTGTTGAACCTGTCGAACGCGCACGAAACCCCGGGCTGCCATGGCCGCGCCCGGGGTCTCGTGCTGTCTCCAGGTTCAGGCCGTGAGTTTCTTGAAGACCGTCTCGAAGCGGTTGAGGGTGTCGTGCTGTGCAGCACAATGAGTCGCATGACAAGACTTCGCATCGCGCTCGCCAACCTCGAAATACCCGAGAATCCAGAAGACTCCGTGGTGCGAGCCGAGCGCGCGGTCAGAGCCGCTGCTGCTGCCGACGCGCATATCGTGTGCTTCCCGGAAGCGTACGTGCCGGGCTACCCATGGCCGCCGCAATCGCGTAAGGCCACGAGCGCCAACTTCTTGGAAGCTGCGCACGAGCGCATCGCCCAGGCCGCGCGGGAGAGCCACATCTACGTGGTGCTCGGTACGGAGCGGTACGTTTCCGACAAGCCACGTCTGACCACGCTCGTACTTCGACCCGACGGCGATCGAGCGGGTTATCAGGACAAGGTGCAGCTCGACCCAGCAGAAGATTCCACATACGAGGCGGGCAGCGATCGCCGGATATTCGAAGTCGACAGCTTCCGCTTCGGCATCGTGATTTGCCACGAGGGCTTTCGCTATCCGGAGACGGTACGCTGGGCCGTGCGCAACGGCGCCCAGTTGGTGTTCCACCCCCACTATAGCGAAGCAGAGCCCGGCGCGTTTCAGCCAACTGAATTCGCCGACCCGAGAAATTCCTTCCACGAGAAGGCATTTCTCTGTCGCGCCGCCGAGAACAATTGTTACGTCGCCGCCGTCAACTGCGCGAGCGCGGGATCGCCCACGACATCCGCCGTAGTGCGGCCGGACGGCACGCTGCTTAGCCATCAGCCTTACGGAAAGCCCGGGCTGTTGGTCTGCGACATCGATCCCGCCGAAGCCACGCCACTGCTCGCGCAACGCCTGAAAACTTGTTCTTGAGTTGTCGAGTTCGGTTGAATCGTTCGACCTTGCCGTTTGACTGGGGTCAGTGTCGCCCGGCCCACAGATACGGACACCTCGATGAAGGGGGCCTCGCGTCAACGCCTCTCCGGCCGGGCAAAAGGGCGCCACCGTGCCCGGCCCGTAGGACGGCGCCGTCTTCGTCAGCCCGCGGCGACCGCGGCGGCCCAGGCGGCCTGCTGTTCGGCGCGGGGCGCGGGTGGCGGCCAGCCGGTAGGGGTCGGTGCCGGTTTCGATGATGTTGCCGCCGAACGTCAATCGGTCCAATGGCCGCACAGTGCCTTGGATCCGTGAAGGTTTTGGTCCAGCCTCCGAAGGATTCGTTGGAGGCGATCGCCACAGAATTCTTTTCCTCACGCTCCGTCAATACTGGAACAGCAGCTCCACCCCGCGACGATCAAGCTCCATATAGCCGAGTTCATCAATGCACAAAAGATCGACGCGGCCGTAGCGGGGCGATGGTCTTGGCCAGCAGCTTCTCGTCGGCCGCCTCCACCAGCTCGTTGACGAGCTTGGTGGCCAGCACGTACTTCACCCGGCACTCGTGCATCGCCTCCTCGGTGCCCAGCGCGATAAGCAGGTGCGACTTGCCGGGTTCCGCTGTCGCCGATCAGGCACAGCGGCAAGCCCTTCTTGACCCAGTCGCACTTGGCGAGGGTGTGGATGGCAGCCGCGTCGATAACCGGGTTGGCGTCGAAGTCGAACTGCCGGATCGACTTCTCGCGCGGAAAGCCGGCTGCCTTGATCCGTCGCTCCGAGCGGCGCCGTGCCCGGTCGTCGCATTCGGACAGCAGCACTTCTGCCAGGAACCCGCGATACGTCATCTGGTCGCGGCCGGCGGCTTCGGCCAGCTCGGGTACTGGGAGCGGATGGTGGGCAGCCGGAGCATCCGGCACGCCTGGTCCACGGCGGTGTCGGCGGCCTGTTCGGTCAGTCCGCGGTTGCGCTTGGCGGTCACGGTGCCTCTTCCTGGTATGCCTGGCCGTCGGCCGGACGCCGACGGAATCGCAGCAGCTGGTCGTAGACGGCCACCGACGGCAGCGACCTGGGATCGGGCGGCAGCGCGGCCAGGCGCCGCTCGATCAGCGAGGTCACCGTCGCCCCGCCGTCCACCCGGCGGCGCTGGGTGTCCTGGTCGGCCGGCTGTTCGGCGCCCTGGTCGGCCTCGCCCCACTTGCGAGCCTCCAGGGCGACCGCGTCGGCAGTCAGCGCGCCGGCCCGCAGCGCGGTCGCGATCCCGGTAGTACATCTCGCCGAGGCCTTCGGCGGTGATGTCGCGCAGCCGCTGCTCGCTGGCGCCGGCATCGTGGGCGTCGAAGAGTCGGGCCGCGTGCTGGGGGGCCAGGGCGATGGTCAGGTGGCGGATGCGGGCGTCGTCGGTGGTACCGGGTGCCGCGGTGAAGCCGAAGCGGGCGCGGGTGTCGACGACCAGGCCGGTGCTGGTGGCGGCCTGGCGGCGGGCTTGGGCGCGGATGCGGGGCTGCCACCGCTCGCGCACGGCGTCGGCTAGGCGCTGGGCGAGGCCGGCGGATCTGGTCCTTCACGTAGCGCCCTACGGTGCGCTGCGAGACGCCGAGCGCGTCAGCCACCGCCCGGGTGCCACCGTTCCCCCGGCCCGGCACCCCTGTGTCAGCCGAACTGTGCGGCGCCCGCCGCGCGGAACATACGAGCTACGGCTCGATCCCCTCGTCTGTCAGCCGTCCGTCCCGCCCCACCTTCCTGTCTTCCTTCCTGTGGTCGGGGCGGTGGGGTGTCATAGGGGGGGTGTCACCGGATCCGGAACACCCCCTACGGCACCTGGCCTGCGGAAGCGACAGCTGACGGAATCCGGACCGGGCAACAGCCGGCGCAACCCGTGCCGCAACGCCCAGCGCGACCCCGACCACGCGGCGGGCTACTTCTTTCAAGCGTTCGAAAGACGGCGTCTGCGCACCGACTCCCCCGTCCCCGGCGCGCAGGAGACGTCGTGCTCCTAGTCGTCGACGCTGGCGCGCTCGACCGGCAACAACCGCGCCGGAACGAACATCTGGAAAGCAAAAAAGCGGTGGGATCGGTGCCCAGTGGACGGCCGCCGTGGCGGTGGTGGCACCAGGGCTGGTCATCAATGAAGCGGCGGTGGTCGTTGCGGGAGGTAGCGGTGCCGGAGCCGTTGTCCCACACGTAGTTGCGGCGGTTCTGGCCAGAAGCCCAGTCCTATAAGAGCCCCATGAGGCGGGCAAGCCACCGGCCTGGGATGTTTGAGTCCAAAAGCCAGGGAAGTGCGAGCCCTGCTGGAGCGGCGAGCACGCTGGCCGCGAGGCAGGCGGCGCCGAACCGTTTGTTCAACGGCGAGTGCTCCTCTCGTGCGCACAGGACCGCGACCCGCGCAGTGAGGAGCAGGACGAAGAGGCATCCGGCCAGCAGGAGGGCCCCGTAGACGCTCAGCGTGGCCGGGGCGGGGCGGGGGGATGCCTGAAGGCCGGCCGTGTAGGCGGTCGTCATTCCGAAGACAGCGGTCGGCGCAAAGACAGCTATGCCCCACTCAAACTTCCGGGGCTGCGTGGCAGGTGCGCCAAGGATGTGGCGTAGGCCGCGGGCGAAGGGAGACAGGTCGGCTAGGTCGTAATTACGGGCGCTCCACGAGGAGGGGCCGCCGCTGGAGGCGATCCTCCGGTAGGCCTGTTCGAACGCCGATGCTTCGTCATCCGTGGCGCCCATCTGGCGTACCAGGGCCTCGAGGTGAGGCCATGTGTCGGGGAGGACGTCGCCGTCGATCCAGCGCCCGACTGCGGCGCCGAGCACGTCGTCTCTCATGTCGTCGGGCAACGCGGCGGCCAGTTCTCGGATCGGCTGAGCTCCAGCGCGGCGCCGTAACTGGGAGAGCGCCGTCGCCAGCGCGTCCGGAGTGCTTGCTGTGCGCAAGCCAATGACCAACGCTGTCGACATGGCGGGTCGAGGACGCTCGGCCGCAGCGTAGACGTCCGTCGGGGACGCCTCGGATCCGATTTCCCTGGCCGCCTGCACGGTATTTGCGCTGGTCAGCGGTTTTCGCGCGTTGTCCGTCGTCTGTCTGGGGACATACTCGTCTTGCCCTGTCGGCTCGACGACCTGCCCCCAGATGACGTGATGCGTGGCAGGGTCGCCGGGCAAGTCCTGGGAGTCGTGGACGCCGAGCTCCCTACCGAGGTCGTTCAGCTCCTTGTCCAAGGCGTCCATCTGTTGCTTGTTGGCGTCGAAGAACTCCTGGATGCGGTCCAGGGGTGGTAGTTGTAGATCTTCAGCCATGGTCGTGCCTGGTGTGAGCCGCGGAGATCCCTCCGCGACGTGGCCGTCGACGCGTCGCAGCTCGTGCTGCTTACGAGCTACTTGCTTGTCAGCCGCAAGCCGCAGTTCCCGGGCCCGCTCCACGGCTCGGCCGGCCTCTCGCAGCCTCTCGCCTGCCTGCCGCCGGTACTCCCGCGACATCTGCAGTTCACGCTGCAGTTCCGCGCGGACGTCTTCCCTGGCCCGATCGCGTTCGCTTTCCAAGATGGTGATGCGCTGTTCCAGGACCGAGACCATCGTCTCCAGCTCCTCGCGGCGCCGCTCGGAGGCTTCATACTTCCGCGTCGCCTCGAACTGCAGCAGGCGAGCGTCGTCCAGACGCAGAGCAAGCGCGGCGACATCAGTATGTCGCTGGGCTGCCCGGGTCGCCGGTAGGTCAGTGCCGGATGGCTCAGCCTGTTCAGACAGGTCTCTGGCAGCCCGCTCAGCAGCAGCAAGCAGGCGCAGTCCGTGCTCCAGTTGGCGCTTGCGCATCTCAGGCTCGCGTACGAAGCGAGTGGTCACCTCCTCCACCAAGGTCGCAGGCGGCAGTCGGCTGCCATCGCGGAACCTGCTCCACGAGGTCTTGCCATGGGGGAATTCCTTCTCCAAGGTCCGCACCGTCACCCCATGGGTGATCTTGCGTAACCAGCGGGCGAACTCGTCAGCCTGTTCCGTCAGCCCCTTCAGGTCCCCCAGCGGCCGCCCCATCCGCTCCCCCGCTCCGCCTTGTCCCGGGACAATCCCGGGTTGTCCGCGATTTATGAGCCTTCACCTGCAGCAATCGCATGCCGCTACGCCGGACAACGAAACCATGGATGAACGTAGGTCTCCAACAGACCAGTCAATCTTCGGAGGCCCACCGTGCTCACGCCCAACTCACCGCAGCGACAGCGCCAGTCGTGGCCGTACGTCGTTGCCGCCGCGCTCGTGCTGGCCCTCCAACAGGGGTGGAGCTCAACGGACGTCATCGCCCTGGCCACCTGCCTTCTCGTGCTCATCGCCCTCGTCACATCAACCGGAGGCGGCCAGTAGCCGGACTTCCTCCCTGAGGTCCACCACCCCATCGAGGGCGGCGAGGCCGTCCTCCCCGACGCCCTGCTGGATTACCGGCGCGGCCGACAAGACACCGACAGCGGAGGATTCCCGCCGCCTTGTCGTCGGCGGATTCTCGGAGCAAGTCGTCGATCGACGAGCACTCCACGCACCGAAGCGCCGGCCGTCGTGCCGGTTCCAACGCCTGACGGGCACAGCCGGCTCAGAAGCCTGTGACACACAACACCCCCGGCTCTGGGAGACCCGGCAGCGCACCAGTGGCTCGTCCTGACGGCCCGCCCCTTCAGCCTGACTGGTAGTTGGGTTCCAATCGCGTCAGCTGCACCTCGCTACCGGCTACCGGTAGCGAGCGCTCCGAGGGCGCTCGTTCATCCCGTGGGCGTGGAGCGCGACTGGGGAGGGCGGTTGGGCCGGCGGGCGGCGGCCAAGAGCGTGGTGACCCGGGCGGGGTCGGTTCCGGTGATGGTGGCGATGCGGTCGATACTCAGGCGCAGGCCGTCGTGCAGGAGCGCGGTGTCCTCGGCTGGGGTGGGAGTACGGCCGGCGCGGCGGGCGACGGCCCAAATGTGCTTTTCCCACGCCCAGGCGGAGGGGCGCTGATTAGTCATGAGCCAGGTCCAGTTATTGGCGATGAGGTCGAAGATCTGGGTGACGCTGAGCTGGGCTTCTTCTTGGGAGAGGCGCGCGGCGGCATAGGCGTGGTAGGCCTCGCGGTGCAGGTCGTAGAAGGCGTAGAAGGCGGTCGTGAGCACGGACGCGGTGGGCGCTGTGGGCTTCATGGTCCTTTCCCCCGATGGGTAGGCGGTTCAGCTGTGGGTGTCGGTGGGGTCGTTCTCGGCGGCCGACTGGGCGCGGCGCCACAGGGGCCGGGCGACGGTGGGCAGGCTCTGCAGGGCGAAGGTGAGCCGATCGATCACTGGCCAGTCGGGGACGCCGGGCCCGTTGAGGGCGCGGGCTAGGTCGTCGGCGCTCAGGGCGTGCTGGACAGCCGCGAGAATGATTTCGGGCTCGGGTGAGCCGAATGCGTAATGCAAACCCTGGAGGTAGGTACGCAGGTAGGTGACTGGGTTCTCGGTGTCCGAAGGTTGGATGCCGGCAGCCACTTCCCACAGCGGTTTCATCAGCTCGGGGTCGATGTCGCACGCCTCGCAGATGATTTTGACGTATTTCCAGTGGGTGGCGCGGTGGCCGGAGAGCATGCGTGAGGCATAGGACTCGTCGATGCCCATCTTCGCGGCGAGTTCGCGCTGGCGGCGGCCGGAACCTTCCTTCATCCGGGTCAGGGCAGTGGCCAGACGCTGACGCGGGTGGCGCAGGGTGGGCGCGTCCGGGGCAGTTCCGGTGCTGTAGGCGGGGGTTGCGGGGCTGGGACGGCTGCGGGTGGCCAGGGCACGGTCGACGGAGGTCGGGTTGTACTTCTTACGCAGCCGGTCCTGAGTGCGCTTGGCGATCGGGGCGAGGTCGGCGAGCGGCTCCCCCTGGGCACGCTGGCGGACGACGACGACTCCGATCGCCTCGTCCACCAGATCCCGGAGATCGATTAGGAGCTGGAGGAGTTCGGTGTTCGGTGTGGCAGCGCTGTAGGCATTGAGCAGCAGGGACTCGGAGACCACGGTGCAGTCCTCGGCGATGTCGCGCAGGGCCTCGGTGCAGCGGCGGGAACGGGCCGGGTCGGCTGTAGGAGAAGGACGGCCACGGGGCAAGTCGGCCGCAGGGGCGGAACGGGTGGGGTGTGGCGCGTTGTCAGCCGTCTGGAGGCGGGAACGGGTGGACACCAGGGACCTCTTTCGGGGGTGCTGGGCGGGTATCTGTACCGGCCCTGCGGCCAGGAGCGGCCGAAGGGCCTGAGACAGCCCGGGGTGCGAGCGTCTGCTCGCACCCCGGGCGGCCCTCGGGTCAGCGGCGGTAAATCCGCTGGCGGACCAGCACAGATCCGTGAGCAGTTGTCAGAAAGAGGGCCATCAGAGGCAGTACACGCGGCGGCAGAGCGTCCGGAACCGCGAGCATGGAGAGACAGATCGCAGCAATGGGCAGGCTTCCGCGGAGCATGACAGCCTTGACATGCCACACCAGGGTTTGGGCCGGGGGTGGCGGCGGGATGATACGGTCACGACTCGTTTTCACCGCAAGTGCACACGTGCCTGCGGGAAAACGAATTCGGCGTCGGCACAGCGACATCGGAGACCTCCCTTGTCTCGGGGCTGGCGCTGAGAGCGACAAGACCCCGGCGCGAGGCGACCAACCAACGGTGCCGGGGTCTTTGCCGTCCGGCAGAAGATGCCGGGAGCAGGACGCTACTACCTTGTGCAGCGCTGTGATGCCGGAAAGTAGTGTCGTGGGTACGGGTGCCCATCACCCCGCAGACGGTCGCCGTCAGAAGACCCCGCCCACAAACGGCTGTAAATGATCATAAACGGTCACCCAAACAGGGCATGCCGGATGAATCGACGAATTCGAGTACGCCCGCGCAGACCTCCGCGTCCCCTTGTACACCCCTCGTGCGCCCCCCCACCCGCGCTCTCAAGATCCACAACCGTGTCAACAAAATCTGGGGGAAGTCGGTGTGTACGAAGACCTGCCTGTACGCCGACAACCCGAACAGACCACTGGCACGGTTCCGCACGGCTCGCCACCCTCGAGAGCACGCTCCTCACGGACGTTGGCCTAGCCAGGTACCGCTGTTCGGCAAGGACCCTGCCTCGCCGTGATCGCTACGCCGTGTTTGGGCCGACCACGGCGGGGGCTTCTGGCGCAGATCGAGGTGGCAGCGCAGCCGTACGCCCGGCTTGCCTGGCGTCCTGGCCATCTGTCGCTTTCGTCCAGCGTCCGGCAAGCACCTCCTGGAAAGCCAAAGCGGTGGCGTCGTCCGCACCCGCGACGTCTACCGATCTACCCACACACCGACACCTGGAAGACCCGCTACAACACCCGCGCCGGCGTCGAGGGCACCATCTCGCAGGGCATCAGCCGCTGCGGCCTGCGCAGCCCCCCGCCCCGCACCCCGCAGGAAACCCCCGTGGTACCGCCTCACCCAAAGGGCCATCGCGGGACCTCAGGCCGGGGGCGACGGCACGTCCGCGGTGGAAGGCATGGCACGTGACATGGACCCGCCTCAGCCGATGCCACTCCGACGTCCAACCGCGACCTCGTAGTCGATCTCGTTACGGGTGCTGTCGCCGATGTAGGCGCCCCGGTTGACGACGAGGACCTCGTCGGCCAGGTCGTTCTTTCGGCGGTGCAGGTCTCCAGGTTGCTGCTTGGCTTGGGCGCCCTCGCGTGGTCGGTGTTCTGGCTGGTCAGAGCCTGTTGTCAGTGAGCCCTGATAGCAGTGCCTTTGTGACGAACTATCAGGAAGTCTCGCGGGTCTGTGCCTGTCCTGATCCCAGGCTCTGGGGCAAGGAGCACGGTCTCGAGTATGCGTACCCGGTGATGTGCCACCTGCTGGACGTCGCCGCGGTCTTCGGTGTGCTGTGGGACGTGTTGCTGTCCACCCATGCGCGGCAGCGGTTCACCGAGCAGCTGGCTCTGGAGGTGGAGGACTGCCGGGCGGTGCTGTCGTTGTGGGCGGGTCTTCACGATCTGGGGAAGATCACGCCGGTCTTTCAGGCGCAGGTGGCGTCGCTGTTCGAGAAGGTGCGTGCCGATGCAGCCTATCTTTTCGCGCCGGGTGCCGAGCGGGACCGGGGGTTTCGGCACGAGATGGCGACGCATTGGTCTCTTGCCACGCTGCTGGCGGAAGAGGGCTATCCGGTCCGGCGGGCTACTTCCGGGGTGGGGGGAGCGAAGGCACCGGTGGCTCACTGGGTGGGCCAGCTGCTGGGGGGACACCATGGGGTCTTCGGGGCCAAGCTGTCTGTGGCGCAGTTGCGGGTGCCGAGTCAGTACCAGCCGGGGCTTGGGGAGGCGGGCTGGGCACAGCAGCGGCGGCTGCACTTCGAGGAGCTGCGGCGGGTGAGCGGTGGGGAGGCGGTGCCGGGGGGTGTGCTTTCGGCGGACATGGCGGTGGTGCTGACGGGTCTGGTGGTCACCGCGGACTGGCTGGCGAGCCAGATCGGCGCCATCAAGGCCGTCCAGCCGGCTGCCGGGGCCTGGCAGGGGACGCCGGCAGAGGTCGATGCGCATTGGCGGCGGGCGTGCGCTGCCGCGCCGGGGCTGGTGGCTCAGGCGCAGTTGGGGCGGGCCACGTTCGAGGCGGAGTCCTTCGGCGAGATGTTTGCGTTCTCCCCTAACCCGCTGCAGGAGGATCTTGTCGAGCGCTTGCCGCGGCTAGTCGCAGCGCATAGTGCGGGGCTGGTGCTGGTGACCGCGCCCACCGGTGACGGGAAGACGGAGGCGGCGTTGTACGCCGCCTCCGTTCTCGGCCGGGCGGCGGGGGCTCGGGGGATGTATGTGGCGCTGCCGACCATGGCGACGGCCGATGCGATGTACCGGCGGGTGCGGAAGTTCGCCGAGGCTTCGCTTGGCGGGGAGCAGGCGCTCACCTTGCTGCACTCCATGGCGTGGCTGAACCCGTTGTACGGGCAGGCGGCCCAGGATGCGGCAGGCGTGGCGGTCGGCCGGGGGCGGGCGGGTGAGGTCAGCGCGGATGAGGGGACGGCGGTGGTGGCGGACGCCTGGCTGCGCGGGCCGGGGCGAGGGTTCCTTGCTCCTTTGTCGGTGGGGACCGTCGACCAGGTGCTGCGCGGGGTGCTGCCTCTGCGGTACAACGCGCTGCCGTTGTTCGGTCTGCACGAGAAGGTCGTCATCGTCGACGAGGCCCACGCTTACGGGCCTTGGATGCACAAGCTGCTGCTCACGCTGCTGGAGTGGCTCGGTGCGCTGCGCTCGCCGGTGGTGCTGCTGTCGGCCACGCTGACCGGCAGTACCGCGGCATCGCTGGTCAACGCCTATCGCCGGGGTGCGGGTTTTCTGGAGCCGGTCGCTGTCGCTGCGCGCTACCCGGGGTGGCTGTACGCGAGTGCGGTCACCGGTGAGGTGCCGGCTGCTCGGGTGACCAGCAGTGGCCGCCCGCGCACTCTCGAGGTGACGGTGCGGCGGGTGGCCTGGGACGTTGGCGACGGGGCGGTTGTGCCGCCGCAGTCCGGTGGCCGGCGGGAGGCGCTGCGGGAGGAGCTGCGGCCGGTCGTGGAGGAGGGCGGAGCGGCTCTCGTATGCTGTACGACGGTCGCGGAGGCCCAGTCCACCTACCGGGACCTGTGCGTCGCCTTCCCTGATCTGGCGCGGCGGGAGGGCGGTATCCGGCTGCTGCATTCGCGGTATCCGGCGAACGTCCGCCAGCAGATCACCTCCCACTGCGAGTCGGCGTACGGCAAGCCGCAGGCCGGCGAGGCGCCGGCGGTGCGGCCGGCGTCGATCCTGGTGGCGACGCAGGTGGTGGAGCAGTCGTTGGATCTCGACTTCGATCTGGTCGTCAGCGACCTGGCCCCCTTGGCGCAGTTGCTGCAGCGTGCGGGCCGTGGACGCCGCCACCACCGGGGGCCTGGCGGACGGCCGCGGTGGGCGCAGGCGGAGGACCGGCCGAAGCTGGTCGTCCTTGACCCCTTCCGCCGTGCGCAGAAGGCGGACAAGCCGGTGACCTGGGGTTCGGTCTACGACGTGAGTCTGCTCCTGCGTACCTCCTTGCTGCTGGCCGAACGGGCCGCGGGAGGGATTGTGGTGCCTGACGGTGTGCAGGGGTTGGTGGACGCCGTCTATGCGCCGGACTTCGTCGAGGGCCTCGAGGCGGCGGTCGCGCGCGAGCTCGAGTCCTTGGACGTGGGGCGTATGGCGTCCGAGATGGCGGAGACCGATCTGGCCGCCCTGGTGGGTATCAAGGGTCCCGGGGACATCGAGGGCCAGCTGCACCTCATCAGCCGACGGCTCGAAGGGGTCACGCAGGAGTTGCTCACCACTCGGCTGGGGGCGGACACGGGCCGGGTGCTGTGTGGATACGTGCAGGGAGACGGGTCTGTTTCTCTCAGCCCTGACGGTTCGGGCGGCGCGGTGCCCGGCCTGGGCGCGAAGGCCCTGAGCCGGGACGACGTGGCCGCCGTCGTCGCCCACACCGCCCCGGTGCCCGGCATGTGGTTGCGTGGGGGCGGCGACGCGGCGAAGGACCACCCTGCCCGGTGGAGGAAGGTCTCGACACTGCGGGACGTCGTCCTGCTGCCGGTGACCAGAACTTCCGACGGCCGGTGGATGTGCCGTCGCGGTGATCGAACGATCGCCATTTCAGAGGTCGGTCTTGAGCAGATATGACCGAACCGCACGAAAGCTCTACTGAGAGCCGCAGTCTTCGCTACGGTTCAACTCCACGCAGTCCGGGGGGACTTGGAGAGCACCTGCTTGCGCAGGCAGGGGGATGTGACGCGTCCGCGTCTGAGAGCGGCAGTCGGCTCACCCCCGCTCCCGCAGGGACCCCAGCCTCATTGTGTATCGCCCCGGGAGTCTCATGCCTGCGACAACGAACATCTGGTACGAACCCCTCATCCCCGTGCGCTGGGCGCCGCACGCCAGCCTGCAGGATGCGGAGGAACTGCCGCCCAGGGTCGGCTTTCGCAACCTGCTGCTGCGCAGTCACGACATCGAGAGCCTGGCCGTCGCCGACGCGCCGGCGCACTCGGCGCTACTGCGGCCCCTGTACACGCTCACCGCCCGCGTCACCGGGCTGGACGAAGCGCGGGAGGGGCCCGAGGAGTGGCTGGAGCGGCGGGAAGAGCTGCTGGAGGAAGGTGAGCTCCCGGCGGCGGGCATCGAGGAGTACGCCGCCGCTTACGGCAGCCGCTTCTTCCTCTTCGACCCGGGCGAGGACGGCCGCCCATGGATGCAGGACCCGCGCCTGGTGCAGCAGTGCGACGCGGCCAGCACGGCCGGGGTGAACAAGCTGGTCGTGACGCGCCCGTCCGGCAACAACCACGCCTGGTGGCACCACAGCCTGGATGCCCGCCCCGGCCCTGTGTCCGCGTCAGAGGCACTGCTCAACCTGCTGACCTGGCATTACTACGGCCCGTCCGGCCGCTGCTCGTCCCGGGAGGTGAACGGGCAAAAGAGCGCCAGCGCGACGGCCGGCCCGCTGCGTTCGGCCCTGTCCTACCACCCCGAAGGGGCCACCCTTTTCGAGACGCTGCTGGCCGGGCTCGTCCCGCCGGACAAAGCCGTCAAGCGGGAGCAGGACCGCTGCCCGTGGGAGTGGGAGGAGCTTCCCGACCCGGACGGCCCGCCGGCCGCCCTGACGGGGCCGTGCTCGCGCTTGACCGCCGCCTCGATGCACGCCCTGCTCCTGGTGCCCGACGAAGACGACGCTTCCCGGGTGCGGGACGCCTACATCACCTGGGCCTACCGCACGGGCCGCGGCATGCGGCCGCAGGACGACTACCTGATCTGGCAGATCAGCAAGCAGGCCAACGTCTACCCGCGGCCCGCAGACTCGCAGCGTGCACTGTGGCGGGACCTGGACGCGCTGCTGCTCATCGACCCGCCCGGCGTCGCACAGCCACGGCGGCCCAAGGTCTTCGAGTGGGCCATCGAGATGGACGTGGACCTGCGGGTGCACGCTCTGGGCTTCGAGCAGGACGGGCAGGCCAAGGACACCCAGTTCGTCGACTCGGTGACCCCGCCGGTCCTCGCCTTCACCGAACGGCGCTCGGCCCGCACCCGGCCTGCCGTCGGACGGCTGCGGGCGATGGGAGAGCAGTTCGGCAGGCGCCTGGAGCGCGCCTTGCGCCGGGCCTGGCGGGCCTACGTCAACGACCAGAAAGACAGCGCCGAGGCCTGGGCCCACCAAGGAGCCGCCCGGTACTGGCCGGCGGCCGAAGCCGAGTTCTGGACCCGCTTCCGTCTGCTGGACCGCACCGGGACCTCCCTCGACGGGGGCCTCGACGCCAAAGCGGCGCGCAAGGCGTTCCTGAATCTCGCGGTCCGTGCCTACGACGAGGTCACCGCGCCGGTGACACGCACCCAGCGCGGCGCCCGGGCCGTGGAGGAGGCCCGTGTCGAACTGTTCGGCGACCCCCGCCCCCGCAAGCCCGGCGCGAGTTCCGCCGCATGAACCAGCCCTCAGATCCGAAGGAGATCCTGGTGACCACACAAGCCCCGCCCGCCGTGGCGGTCCCGGCCCCGCGCCCCGGCGAGGAACCCACCCGTCTGGACCGCTACCGCACCTTCACCCAGGCCGTGCAGGCCAAGTGCGCGGGCGACCCGGGCGCGCGCAGTGCCCTGCGGTCCGGTATCCGCAAGGACCTGGACTCGGTTCCGCGGATGCACCGCGTCATCGCCCACCTGGTGCCGCACAACGTGTCCGAGGACACCCAGCGGGCGTACTACGCCGTCGCCGCGATGATCGCCGAGCAGGCACGCCGCGAACCCACCACCCCACCCACCGGCACCGGCACCGGCACTAGGGGCGTGGTGTCCGGCGAGGAGAGCGCCGGGCCGGCAGCCGAGGCCGAGCCGGATCCCGTCCCCAAGGACAAGGCCCCGGGTGGGGAAAGGGACTACGGCACCAGTCTCGGCGCGTCCTTCGCGCTGGCCATCATCCGCAGCCCCGGCCACGAGCGCAAGATGCGACGCGGGACCGCGGAGAGCCGCCTGAACCTGCTGTGCAAGCAGGGCGTGCCGGGTGTGCACCGGCACCTGCCGGCCTCGGTCCGCTACCTGCGGTCCCTCGACGTGCCCGTGGACTGGGCACGGCTGCTGCAGGACCTCGTCGACTGGCAGCGGCACTCCGGCCGGATCACCCGCCGCTGGCTGCAGGACTTCTACCGCCGCCTGCAGGAGGAAGAGCGCCGCCTGCGCGATCAGGCCGACAGCCGGGAGCCCGAGAACGCCGACGGCAGATGATCCACCACGCCGGCCCACACCGGCCGGTACCGGTCGTCAGACCGCAGTTCACCATCCATCGCTGTGCCTCGAGGAGTTCCCATGTCCGTGAAGCCGTCCGCCCGCTTCATCTGCGTCCACGTCCTGCAGACCGTGCCGTTCGCCAACCTCAACCGGGACGACACCAACTCGGTCAAAACCGTCCAGTACGGGGGTGTGCTGCGCACCCGCGTGTCCAGCCAGTGCTGGAAGCGGGCCGTCCGTCTCGACTTCGAGCAGCGCGTCGGCCAGGCGGCGCTGCGCACCCGCCGGATCGGGGAGCGCGTCAGCCGCCTGCTGGCCGAAGAGCGCGGCTGGCCCGAGGACCTGGCCGCGCGGGCTGGCGCCCACCTGGCGGCCGCCAGCGGCATCAAGTTCGAGGTGGAGGAGAAGGACAAGCAGGTCCAGGCCAACAAGGTGGTCGGCAACGCGATGGTCTACGTCCCGCAGAGCGCCGTTGCCGCGCTCGCCGACCTGGCTGAGGCCAGGCGGGACGAGCTGGAGCGCGCGAAGGACATCAAGAAGGCCACCGACAAGAGCATCCTGCCCAAGGAGGAGGTGACGGCGATCCTGCGGTCCCGCAATGGCGTCATCAACCTCTTCGGCCGGATGCTCGCCGAGGTCGACGACGCCGGCGTCGACGGCGCCGTCCAGGTCGCCCACGCCATGACGACCCACCAGACCGACGTCGAGATCGACTACTTCTCCGCCGTCGACGACGTCACCGCCGCCTGGAACGACACCACCGGCAGCGCCCACATGGGCCACGCCGAGTTCAGCGCCGGCACCTTCTACCGCTACGCCACCGTGGACCTGGCCGAGCTCGCCGACAACCTCGGCGGCGACCTGGCGGCCGCCCGCGAGCTGGCCGAGGCGTTCCTGCACGCGTTCGTCACCTCCCTGCCGCAGGCGAAGAAGAACTCCACCGCCCCGCACACCGTGCCGGACCTGGTCCACCTCACCGTCCGCGGCGACCGGCCCCTCTCCCTCGCCGCGGCCTTCGAAAAGCCGGTGCAGGCGGCCGGCGACGGCGGCTACGCGGCCGCCTCCCGCGACACCCTGTCCGCATACGCCGAGGCCGTGAACTCCTTCATGGGCACCTCCGCCATCCTGCACACCGGCTGGGCCGGCCTCGACCCCAAGGGCCACCACGGCCTGGGCGAGCGCCACACCAGCCTGAACCACCTGATCGCCTCCGCCGTCCAGAGCGCGTTCACCACCACCGCGCCCGGAGCCGCCGCGTGAGCACGACCACCCACCCCACGCCCGCCCCGGACGCCGCCTCCGGGGCGGGCGCCCCGGCGGCGGGGCTGCTGCTGCACTGCGCCGGCCCCCTGCAGTCCTGGGGCCACCACAGCCACTTCAACCAGCGCGACACCGCCGCGTTCCCCACCCGCTCCGGCATCCTCGGACTCCTCGCCGCAGCCCTGGGCCGCAGCCGCGAAGAGCCCATCGACGACCTCGCCCAGCTCGGCATCACCGTCCGCGTGGACCGGCCCGGCGTCCTCCTGCGCGACCTGCACACCGTCGGCGGCGGCCTGCCCGCCGCCGCCACCGTCACCACCGCCCAGGGCAAAAAACGCTCCGGGGACACCACCACCTTGCTCTCCCACCGCTACTACCTCGCCGACGCCGCCTTCACCGTCGCCGTGACCAACCCCACCCAGACACCCCTGCTCACCGCATGCGCACAAGCACTGCGCACCCCCAGGTGGCCGCTGTTCCTGGGCCGACGGGCCTGCCCGCCCACCGGACCGCTGTTCCTCGCCCTCACCGAAGGCGCCCTGCACCACCTGGTGCGCCTGCCGATCGCCGCCCCGGCCCCCCACCCCGGCAACGCTGCCCGCACCGTCGACTTCCTCTCCGACCACCCCCTCAACCAGCTGCCGCTGCCCCAGGACACCCCCAGCTCCGACCCGGCCGAGGCCACCCACCCCACCACCCGCCTCAACGACCAGCCCGTCACCTACCACCCCGACCGGCGCACCTACCGGGCCCGCCCCCTGTACCGGCGCACCGTCACCCCGCCCGCCCAGCAGTGGAGCGGCCTGGGCACCGACTACCTCCACGCCCTCACCACCTACAGCCGCCACCACTTCGACACCTACGAGGGAAGCCGTCCATGAACAATGTCTGGCTGACCCGGATCACCCCCCACCCCGCCTCCCGCGACGCCCGCCGCGACCTCGGCGACGCCGTCCACCTGCACCGCCGGCTCATGTCGCTCTTCCCCGACGAAGTTGGGCCCGACCCCCGCGCCGCCCTGGGAGTCCTCCACCGCACAGACGACTCCCCCACCGGCCCCTGCATCCTCATGCAGTCCACCCACCAGCCCGACCTGAGCCGCCTGCCCCAGCCCTACGCCACCGCCATCACCCGCGACCTCGGCCCCCTCCTGGCCGCACTGCGCCCCGGGATCAACGTCCACTTCCGCTGCGTGGCCAGCCCCGTCCGCAAACCCGGCGCCACCACGCGCTCTCTGTACAACCTGCCCGCCGTCGTTCCCCTCACCGGCGCCCACGCCGACGAGTGGTGGATGCGGCAGGCCGACACCGCCGGCCTGAAAGTACTGACCCTGCACTCCCAGCCCCTCGACAGCGCCACCGGCGTCCGCGGTAAACCCGGCACCGGCCAGCAGCGGATACGGCACGCCCGCACCCGCTTCGACGGCACCGCCACCGTCATCGACCCCGACCAGCTCCGGGCGAAACTCACCGACGGAATCGGCCGCGGCAAGGCCTACGGCTGCGGCCTCCTCACCCTCGCCCCCACCCGGGAAAGCACCAGCACCCCATGACCGCGCCTGTCCCCCATACCGGCCGCCGCAGACTCGCCGCCCCCACGGTGGCCATGCTGCCCCGCTTCGCCGACTCCCTGTCGTTCCTCTACCTGGACGTCGTCCGCGTCCTCCAGGACGACACCGGCGTCCTGGCCGAGGTGAGCAGCGACCGGCGAGGCAGGGAGACCGTCTACCTGCCGACCGCCGCCCTCAGCTGCGTCCTCCTCGGCCCCGGCACCTCCATCACCGCCCGCGCCCTGGCCACCCTCGCCCGCCACGGCACCACCGTGGTCGTCACCGGATCGGGCGGTGTCCGCTGCTACGCCGCAACCCAGCCGGCCTCCCTCACCACCGTCTGGCTCGAGCGCCAGGCCCGCTCCTGGGCCGACAACGACCGACGGCTCGCCGTCGCCACCGCCATGTACGAGCGACGCTTCGGCAAAGGCTCGGTACCGCCCGGTACCTCCCTGGCGCAGCTGCGCGGCATGGAAGGACAGCGCGTCAAGGCCCAGTACCGGCTCCTCGCCCAGCAGTACAAGATCGGCCGCTTCCGCCGCACCTACGACCCCGCGCAGTGGGACACCCAGGACCCCGTCAACCTCGCCCTGTCCTCAGCGAACACCTGCCTCTACGGCATAGTCCACGCAGCCATCATCGCCCTCGGCTGCTCACCCGCCCTGGGATACGTCCACAACGGAAACCAGCAGGCTTTCGTCTACGACGTAGCCGACCTCTACAAGGCCGAACTCACCATCCCGCTGGCCTTCTCCCTCAACGCCTCCCCCAACCCCGAGGCCGAGGCCCGCCGCTCCTTCCGCGACGGCCTGCGCCTCTTCCGGCTCCTGCCGAGCATCGTCCACGACATCCAGAGCCTTCTGGACCCCGACAGCGACCGCGAAGAACCCGACCCGGAAGAAGAACTCGTCGACCTGTGGGACCCTGTGGCCGGCGCCCTGCCCGGCGGCACCAACCACGGAGCCGCCCTGTGAACCCCCTCCACCACAAGGCACGGCGCACATGGCCACTATGACCGTCCTGGCCACCACCGCCGTCCCCGACCACCTCCGCGGCGCCCTCACCCGCTGGCTCCTCGAAGTCACCCCAGAGCTGTACATCGGCACCGTCTCCGCCCGCGTACGCGACGAACTCTGGGCCTCCGTCACCGCCTGCGTCGGCAACGGCACCGCAGTCCTCGCCTACCCCAGCGACAACGAGCAAGGCTTCGAACTCCGCACAGCCGGAGAACAACGCCGTAATCCCATCGACTTCGACGGCTTGACCCTCATCACGTTCAGGAGCGAAGGTCAAGAAACCGCAAACCACTCCTAACACCGCAGGCCAAAAAGGGTCCTCTCCGCGCGAGCGGAGGTGAGCCGACAGCGCCTACATCGAACGCAAACGCGACGACGTCCTCTCCGCGCGAGCGGAGGTGAGCCAGCGTGGTCGTGGTCCCGGTCCTGTCGGGGAACGTCCTCTCCGCGCGAGCGGAGGTGAGCCGACTGAGCAGGTACTCCGCCAGCCCTCGGGCCCGTCCTCTCCGCGCGAGCGGAGGTGAGCCGCACCGACCAGCACCACTCCCGACTCCAGCGAGGTCCTCTCCGCGCGAGCGGAGGTGAGCCGCGGCGAAACTTTACGCGGCCGCGGTGGGTAGAGTCCTCTCCGCGCGAGCGGAGGTGAGCCGGCTGGTGGTCCGATCCGGGTGGGGAAGAGCAAGTCCTCTCCGCGCGAGCGGAGGTGAGCCGCCCCGCAGCGCCTGACTACGCCCCCCGCAAGCGTCCTCTCCGCGCGAGCGGAGGTGAGCCGTCGTTGTAGAGGCCTGGGGGTAGCCAGGTGGAGTCCTCTCCGCGCGAGCGGAGGTGAGCCGTTCCAGTCCGGCTGTTCGTTATCCACGTCTCAGTCCTCTCCGCGCGAGCGGAGGTGAGCCGGCGGGCGGGTCGGGGCAGGGGCGTCAGCAGTAGTCCTCTCCGCGCGAGCGGAGGTGAGCCGCACTACAAGACCGGACCCAGCCCCGACTGGACGTCCTCTCCGCGCGAGCGGAGGTGAGCCGCCCTACACCATCTGATCAACCTCATAGGAGACGTCCTCTCCGCGCGAGCGGAGGTGAGCCGCCCGACGACGCGGCCTACCCCAGCGAACTGGAGTCCTCTCCGCGCGAGCGGAGGTGAGCCGTTTGGGGATCGGGTCCTGATCGACGTCGTGCTGTCCTCTCCGCGCGAGCGGAGGTGAGCCGCTGTCCGTGGCCGTGCAACGGCATCAGGCCGCGTCCTCTCCGCGCGAGCGGAGGTGAGCCGGGGCGCCAGCGGACGGTGCCCTCTGTTGCCGTGTCCTCTCCGCGCGAGCGGAGGTGAGCCGGCCGCCCGGCGGGGTGTGTGGCGTCGGGTGCTGTCCTCTCCGCGCGAGCGGAGGTGAGCCGGACAGGCAACGCCGGATCGTCGGGTCCTCCTCGTCCTCTCCGCGCGAGCGGAGGTGAGCCGCCCATCCCCGCCGGCGCAGTCGCCAAGCAGCTGTCCTCTCCGCGCGAGCGGAGGTGAGCCGCCGGGGCATCGCTCGATGGTGGCGACGGCCGGGTCCTCTCCGCGCGAGCGGAGGTGAGCCGGCGGCTGCCTTCGCGGCGTCGGCGCTGAACGGGTCCTCTCCGCGCGAGCGGAGGTGAGCCGCCTGCACCAACCCAGCCGGCCCCGAATACGAGGTCCTCTCCGCGCGAGCGGAGGTGAGCCCGCGTGTGGGAACGGTTCTGCGCGGACCAGCACGTCCTCTCCGCGCGAGCGGAGGTGAGCCGCACCCCATCCGCCGCCTCACCGCCGGCCTCACGTCCTCTCCGCGCGAGCGGAGGTGAGCCGCCCACAAGCAGCGCAGCGCCAAGGATGCCCGGGTCCTCTCCGCGCGAGCGGAGGTGAGCCGCACACTCGCGGGCCAGGGCGGCCTCGTAGGTAGTCCTCTCCGCGCGAGCGGAGGTGAGCCGTTCGGTGGGGCAGATCTGCGCCCACTGGTCGAGTCCTCTCCGCGCGAGCGGAGGTGAGCCGGCGACGGAACCGAGCACTGGCAGTGCAGGACCGTCCTCTCCGCGCGAGCGGAGGTGAGCCGCATCCCGGCGGTGGTGGCTTCCGCGGCGGCACGTCCTCTCCGCGCGAGCGGAGGTGAGCCGCAGGCGTTGATGACGTCTTTGAGGATGTCGGCGTCCTCTCCGCGCGAGCGGAGGTGAGCCGTCACCCAGCGCTCCACCCCTGGCGCAGGCGTCGTCCTCTCCGCGCGAGCGGAGGTGAGCCGAGGACGGGACAGGGGCGGTAGGGATCTCGGTCGTCCTCTCCGCGCGAGCGGAGGTGAGCCGCCTTCACGCTCCAGAGCCTCCAGCACGGGGCTGTCCTCTCCGCGCGAGCGGAGGTGAGCCGGACGTCTCGCGGATGCGGGCGTTGGCGGTGGCGTCCTCTCCGCGCGAGCGGAGGTGAGCCGATGCAGCAGCAGCGAGTAGCCGAAGAGTCGGCGTCCTCTCCGCGCGAGCGGAGGTGAGCCGTACTTCAGCTACACGTACACGGCGCAGTACACGTCCTCTCCGCGCGAGCGGAGGTGAGCCGTCCTTCAGCTACACGTACACGGCGCAGTACACGTCCTCTCCGCGCGAGCGGAGGTGAGCCGTCCTCGGGGACCCAGGACGCCGGCACGGCGAAGTCCTCTCCGCGCGAGCGGAGGTGAGCCGGGTCGGGTTGGAGGCCAGCAGGCGCGGGGTGAGTCCTCTCCGCGCGAGCGGAGGTGAGCCGTGCCGGCGGGGCGAGGCGGCCCGACCCGCCGCGTCCTCTCCGCGCGAGCGGAGGTGAGCCGGCGCCGGCCTCGATGACCCTGCCTCCGAGGGCGTCCTCTCCGCGCGAGCGGAGGTGAGCCCTCTCATCAGCCAGAAAGTGTCTCTCCTGAGCCGTCCTCTCCGCGCGAGCGGAGGTGAGCCAGCGGGCCGCGACCTTCCGCGGCTGCTGTGCGTCGTCCTCTCCGCGCGAGCGGAGGTGAGCCGTGGGCGTGGGCGTCGTCAGCCACCCGCCCCAGGTCCTCTCCGCGCGAGCGGAGGTGAGCCGCGGCCCCCGTCCAATCCGGACGGGGGCTTTTTGTCCTCTCCGCGCGAGCGGAGGTGAGCCGCAGGCGAGCGCCCTGGCCGCCTGTATCGAGCGGTCCTCTCCGCGCGAGCGGAGGTGAGCCGGTCGAGGCCGCGACCGAGCACATCGTCGGCGAGTCCTCTCCGCGCGAGCGGAGGTGAGCCCTTTTTTGTTGCCTCGTTAACTCCTCGTTGCGCGTCCTCTCCGCGCGAGCGGAGGTGAGCCGGATTCGACGGCGCCGTCGCGGTCCTTGTCGTAGTCCTCTCCGCGCGAGCGGAGGTGAGCCGCGCTCACGGATGGGGCCGAGGACGGTGGTGGCGTCCTCTCCGCGCGAGCGGAGGTGAGCCGCACCGGGCGTCCGCCGCGGCTTGCCTGACCGGGTCCTCTCCGCGCGAGCGGAGGTGAGCCGGTTCTCCATGTCGTCAGGCGAGCCACCCAGGCGTCCTCTCCGCGCGAGCGGAGGTGAGCCGCCGCTGAGGCACTGGATTGATGCACTGGTTCAGTCCTCTCCGCGCGAGCGGAGGTGAGCCGCAGTGGGAAGCCCGCGGCGGCATGAAGCAGCAGTCCTCTCCGCGCGAGCGGAGGTGAGCCGGTGATCAAAGTCGCAGGCCACGAGGGTCAGGTGTCCTCTCCGCGCGAGCGGAGGTGAGCCCCACGTCTCCTCCTTCGTCCTCCGGGCCCCGCCGTCCTCTCCGCGCGAGCGGAGGTGAGCCGGTCTGGGCGGCAATCGGATCGGGTGCCAAGACGTCCTCTCCGCGCGAGCGGAGGTGAGCCGTCGACGCCCGTTCCCGCGAGCTGGTGGCGGCGGTCCTCTCCGCGCGAGCGGAGGTGAGCCGGAAACTGACGCTATGGGAGCTGTGTCACCTTCGTCCTCTCCGCGCGAGCGGAGGTGAGCCGAGTCGTACCGGCCGAAGGGTGCCAAGAGCACGTCCTCTCCGCGCGAGCGGAGGTGAGCCGCCCCAGGCCCGCTTGAACCGCTTGCAGAACGCGTCCTCTCCGCGCGAGCGGAGGTGAGCCGTCGGTATGGGATCTGACCGGCGACACCGCGACGTCCTCTCCGCGCGAGCGGAGGTGAGCCGGCTGGACAGCTCGATGAGCCGTTGCAGCCGCTGTCCTCTCCGCGCGAGCGGAGGTGAGCCGCAGAACTGGTACCTGACCACCGGCCAGGTCATGTCCTCTCCGCGCGAGCGGAGGTGAGCCGGCAGCCCCTACCAGCGCGGTCTCATCGACGACGTCCTCTCCGCGCGAGCGGAGGTGAGCCGTACGTCATAGCGCGCCGGTAGCGTTGCGGGATGTCCTCTCCGCGCGAGCGGAGGTGAGCCGCCGACGCGGCACCCTGGTTGACCGCCGTGATGGTCCTCTCCGCGCGAGCGGAGGTGAGCCGCGCGGGAACGGGCGCGGGGCGGGGGCCGGGGCGTCCTCTCCGCGCGAGCGGAGGTGAGCCGGTTGACCGGTCGCCCGGCCGTGTCCTTGCCATGTCCTCTCCGCGCGAGCGGAGGTGAGCCGGCGGCGTCGGCTCCAGCGGTCCGATCCAGGAGGTCCTCTCCGCGCGAGCGGAGGTGAGCCGCAGCCAGGCGATCATCCGGTAGTGCCAGTGCGGTCCTCTCCGCGCGAGCGGAGGTGAGCCTCATGGGTGGAGCAGAAGGACGGCCCCGGCTACGTCCTCTCCGCGCGAGCGGAGGTGAGCCGTTCATCGATGGCCTGGACGCGGCCTTCACCGCGTCCTCTCCGCGCGAGCGGAGGTGAGCCGCGCTGCCTGCTGCGAGGACAGACCGGTGAGGAGTCCTCTCCGCGCGAGCGGAGGTGAGCCGACGGCCCTGTGGTCGGACACGATCGTCCCCCTGTCCTCTCCGCGCGAGCGGAGGTGAGCCGGGCGCTCGGTTCCCTTTATTCGGGCTTCTCGGGTCCTCTCCGCGCGAGCGGAGGTGAGCCGCCCTGTCCGGCGACGACTACGCCAAGGTCGTCGTCCTCTCCGCGCGAGCGGAGGTGAGCCGAAGTTCGGGGCACCGCGCCCGGTATGGGTTCGGTCCTCTCCGCGCGAGCGGAGGTGAGCCGTCGCCGAGGATGTTGTTCAGGTCGTCGCGCGTGTCCTCTCCGCGCGAGCGGAGGTGAGCCGTTCTCGCCGGTGCCGTCGCCCTGGACCATCTGGTCCTCTCCGCGCGAGCGGAGATGAGCCTACGCACGGTGAACTCGCCCTGTACCCGCCGGAGCCCCCTCCGCGCGAGCGGAGGTGATCGCGGCCGCGCGAGTACTGCTCGAGGAATTGCCGGTCCTCTCCGCGCGAGCAGAGGTGAACCGGGACTCTCGTGGACAGCAGGGAAGTCTGGTCGGTGCTCTCCAAGCGCACAGAGGTGAGCCGCACGCCGCCGTGACGGCGATGGTGTGGATTGTGTCCTCTTCGCGCGAGCGGTGGTGAACCGCGGAAGAATGACCGGACGGCAGGGCCGTGCTGGTCCTTTCCGCGCGAGCGGAGGTGAGCCGTTCTACCTGCTGATCGCTCTCATTGTGATCGGGTCCTCTCCGCACAAGCGGAGGTGAGCCGGTCGACGCCTACGCCGCGCTGATGCTGGCGCAGTCCTCTCCGCATGAGCGGAGGTGAGCCGCTGATCCCGTTCGCCGACCAGCCGTGACCACGGTCCTCTCCGCGCGAGCGGAGGTGAGCCGCTGACGCCAGAACAGCGTGCGCTTTTCGACTCGTCCTCTCCGCGCGAGCGGAGGTGAGCCGCAGTCGCCACTGACAACGGGTGACCCTGCGATGTCCTCTCCGCGCGAGCGGAGGTGAGCCGCACCTCGCCCGCGCCGAGGTCTACGAGCGCCTGTCCTCTCCGCGCGAGCGGAGGTGAGCCGAGGCGCCGCGTACGGTCCCGCCATGACGAATCGTCCTCTCCGCGCGAGCGGAGGTGAGCCGCCACTCGATCGGGAACGGCGCCGCGTACCGCTGTCCTCTCCGCGCGAGCGGAGGTGAGCCGTGGAAGGGGCGCGGCAAAGCCCTGGTGCACGCGTTCTCTCCGCGCGAGCGGAGGTGAGCCAACGGGGGCGACACCCTGAAGTCGTGCTTTCCGCGCGAGCGGAGGTGAGCCGCCGCTCGCAGACGCCGTCGGCGGGACGAGTACGTCCTCTCCAGTGCTCCTCCGCGCGCGTTTCAAGTTCCAAAACCGGCACCCAATGGGTGCATCTGCCGGAAGGTACGGCAACTGGCGGGCGTCTATATGCGGCTGCGGATGTGGCCGTGGACGGGACCTGGGAGCGGGTGTTCACCGCGCCTATGGCCAGGCCGATGCAGACGAGGGCCGCCACTGGCCTATGAGTCGGCGGGTGCGGTCCAGTTACGGGACTGGTTCGTGGCGGTGCCGCGGGGTGGCCGGATGCCCGGCGGCTCTGCCGGTGTTGTCGCGGCGCATCGCGGTCATGGACAGGTCCGCCAGCCGGGGCATGAACGTGACGTCGAGCCGGTCGACCGGGTGGAGCAGGCCCCGTTCGCAGGTGTCCGCTGTCCACACCGTGCAACCCGCTGACGGATAGGCGGGGTTGACGCCGATCTCTCCTTTGGGGAGAAATCCGTTGAAGGGGGCCGCGATCCCCTCGCCGTTCCAGTAGTTCCACGCGTGCAGGGCTTTGGCCTGCTCGAAGGCGAGATAGAGCTGCGGATACCGTGCGAGGGTCCGCGTCTGGCGGAAGATGGCCTGCCCCAGCAGTGACGGCGCGGTCCGGACGAGGCCGTCGAAGTCCTGCTCGCGGAAGGTGTAGGAGGTCGCGTCTTCGCCAGGATCCAGGGCCAGGCCGGTGAACAGGTGCGAGAGACGGTCCCTGGTGTACTGCGCGGCTTCGGGAGCGAGCACGGGCTCGATGCCGGCGATCAGGTCGCACAGGCGCTGATGGTCCGGGCGGAATCGGGACAGGTCGAACAGCTTGTCCATGCCGTCCACCGCGGTGAACGCCAGGCGCTTGTAGAGGCAGTTGTTCATCTCGCCGATGGCCGCGTACGTCTTGGTCTGCGGGCTGGTGGAGTGCAGCATCAGGTATTCCGACAGCACCTCGAAGTACAGGTAGCCGAGGAAGGGAAGGTTCGGGACGGCGGTGGCGAGTTGATCGACGAACGTCGCTGGCTGCGTCCGGCGGCCGGTGGCGTTGGCCAGCAGCATGTCCAGGAACGGGGCGGTCGCGTCGATCTGCTGCAGTGCCCGGCCTCGTAGCTGGGCGTTCTCGGAGCTGGTGAGCAGGGTGCGGTGCTCCAGGTAGGTGCGCAGGTGGAGCCGGCCGAGCCGGAGGTAGTCGATGCCCTTCGCCGGGGCCGGGCTGGTGGGGGTGATCTCGATGACCAGGGTGCGGGTGTGCGGCTTGGTCTGCAGCAGGTAGGCGCCGAGATTGTGAGGGCGTAACCCTGCCGACGTCGGGGTCAGCGGCGCGCAGTACAGCGCGGCGAGCAGGCAGCCGGAGGAGGCGTACAGCTGGCCGCTTGCGCGGATGGCGTCCAGCGCCACGGTGGTGTGCATCAGGTGGATGGGGCGGCCGCTGGTGAGGGTGCGGGTCATGGCGTTGTGTGCGAGCAGCCATCCGCCCGGGGTGTCGTGTTGCAGGTAGTGGCGCCAGTCGGCGTCGGTTTCGGTGCACCCGCGCGGGACGGGCCGGGCGTGAGGGCTGGTGTAGTCGGTGTGGGCGTCATCGAGGTCGGTGTCCACGGGGTGGTCTCCTATCGGGCGATAAGCACGTGGTGGGCGGCGGCGAGGGCCTGGTGGTGGGTGGCGCCGTCGAGAGCGGCCTGCTCGCTGTGCAGGACGAGGGTGAACGCGGTCGGGAGCAGCCAGGCGGGCACCGCGATGCGCTGCCGGGTCGTGTCGGGCCACCACCGCTTCAGCGGCAGGCGGTAGCGGTCCATGCAGTCGGCCGCCTTGAGGATGTCCGTCAGGTGCGGGGCCTGCCGGTAGGTGTGCTCCTGGTGGGCGGTGAAACGGCTGTAGGGCACGTCGTGGACGGCGATTGCTTGCGTGGTCCGCTCCAGTGCGGCCGCTGGTACCTCGCGGCCCGGGGTCGTGGTGACCGCGGCCGCGTGCTGTCGGAACCACGCTGCCGCCCGCTGCCCGTGGCCGGGATCATCCCGGTCGTCGAGCCGCCGGCAGTCATGGACCGCTCCGGCCGCGCACACCGCGGCGATGTCATCGTCGTCGAGGCCCAGGTGCTCGGCGAGGAGCGCGGCTAGCAGGCTGACCCGGGCGTTGTGGCGGATGCCGTGGTTGGAGTGTCCGCCAGGCGCGGGCCCGCGAACCAGGATTGCTCGGGTACGAGCATCAGCCCCGGGCGTGGCAAGCTGGGCGCGGCAGGGAAGTTCACTGGACGGCTACGCGCGATCCACTCCAGTGTCATTTGGTTTATCGGCTGGTGATCGGGCAGTCGACGCTGCTGGGCGAGGTCCCGCAGGCAGGCATGGTGGTGGGTTTTGTCGGACATGGCGTCCTTCGAGCAGATGGGTCAGGGCAGGCGTGAAGCTGGGCGTGGCGATCGTGACCATGGGCACGCGGCCCAAGGAGCTGGCGGAGCTGCTGGCCTCGGTCCATGCGCAGACAGCGCCTGCGGCGCGGGTCGTGGTGGTCGGCAACGGGTGCTCGGTGGCGGACCTGCCTCCGTGGGTGGAGACGGTGCAGCTGCCCGAGAACCTGGGAGTGACCGGCGGCCGCAACGCCGCCCTGGAGCACCTGCGGGACGTCGACTTGGTCCTGGATCTGGACGATGACGGGTTGCTCGTCTCCGATGACGTGTTCGCTCGAATCACTGCGCTGTTCGAGGCCGATCCCCGGCTTGGCATCGTGGGCTTTCGCATTGCTGATGAGAGCGGGGTGACGCAGCGTCGCCACGTGCCCCGGCTGCGGGCTGGCGATCCGATGCGCGGCGGCCTGGTGACCGGCTTTCTGGGCGGCGCGCACGTGCTGTCCACGGAGATGCTGAAGCAGGTCGGGCACTGGCCCGATGCGTTCTTCTTCGCCCATGAGGAGACCGACATGGCCTGGCGGGCGATCGACGCCGGATGGCGGGTCCTGTACGACCCGCGGCTGCTGCTGCAGCACCCGCGGACCTCCCCGGCCCGGCACTCCTTCTTCTACCGGGTGAACGCCCGCAATCGGGTCTACCTGGCACGCCGGCACTTGCCGGCCGTCCTGGTGCCGGTGTATCTGTTGGTGTGGGTGACGGTGACGCTGGCCCGCACCCGCAGCCTCGCCGGGCTGCGGGCCTGGTTCAGCGGGTTCGCTGAAGGGTGGCGCACCTCGTGCGGGCGCCGCCGTCCGATGCGCTGGCGCACCGTCGTGCGGCTTACCCGTCTTGGCCGGCCTCCCGTGATCTGAGCGGCTCACGCGGCCGCGCGGGCCTGGGCGCGCAGCCACGCCGGGATCGCTTCGGGGGTCCGCTCCAGCCACTGAAGGTAGCGGCGCACGCCCGCCTCGATGTCCACTAGGGGCGCCCAGTTCAGCACCTCACGCATGCGGGTGATGTCGGCGCACGCCCCGAGCGGGTCACCTTGTGGCCGGGGAGTGTCAAGGATCTGGGCTGCGGGATGGTGGTGGCGCACCAGGTCGGCGACCTGCCGGATGGAGGTGGCACGGCCGGTGCCGACGTTGACGGTTGCTTGGTGGGCGCGGTCGGTGACGGCCGCCAGCAGGGTCGCGTCGGCGATGTCGTCGACGTGGACGAAGTCGCGGACCTGGCGGCCGCCGCCGTTGAGGTGCAGCGGCAGCCCGAGCGCGGCCCGCATCGCGAACCACGCCACGACCCAGCTGTGGGAGTTCTCCTTGACCACCTGTGGTTCGCCGTAGACCGAGAAGTAGCGCACGACGGTGTAGGAGTGGTCGGCGCCGCCCAGGGTCAGGGCGGTCTGGTGTTCGCCCCACAGTTTGGTGTTGGCGTACACCGACGCGGGCCGCAGTGGGTCCTCCTCGCTGAAGCGGGCGCCTGCGGTGGTGGAGCCGGCCCCGATGCCGTACACGCTGGCCGAGGACACGAACACCAGGCGTTTCAATGTGCCGTGGTGCCGGGCGGCGGCGTCCAGCACGGTCTGGGTGCCGTGGACGTTGGCCTGCAGCGCCGCGGTCGGGTTGCGGGTGCATTCGGCGACGTCGGCCAGGGCGGCGGCATGGATCACGTAGTCGGCGCGTCCCACGACGTGATCCATCAGCGCCGAGTCGGTGATGTCACCGGAGATGACGTCGGAGTCGCTCGGGGAGATGTGGAACACGGAGGAGCAGACCGGTAAGCCGTAGGCGTCCAGCCGCCCCACGGCCAGCGGCTTGGCGCCGATCGCGCGGAGCTTGTGCACGATACGGCTGCCGACCAGTCCGAAACCGCCGGTCACCGCCACGGTGGCGCCGGACAGAACAGCGAGGCGATCGGTTGCGTTCACGGCTAGGGTCACCCTTCTTGACACCGCCACGCGGGGTGCGTGGCGTGGAGATATCGAGGACACCACCGCCCGTGTGCCGCGCTCCAGGGGATGGCTGTGTGGCCGGTGTGTGCCCGCCGTGCCGAAACCAGCGCAACTCCCTTTCCGCTGGGGCATGGTGGTGGTGACACGACGGAAGGCGATATCGCGGGGGCGGTATGGACCTCGACCAGCATCCACTGACGCACCTGCGCCGCCGGCACCACTGGTCCATGAACGACCTCGCCCGCCTGATACGGGCCGAGGCCCGGCGGCGCGGTCTGCGCAGCGGCGTCGACCGCAACCGGATCTGGCTGTGGGAGGCAGGCGGCACCAAGCCGAGCGAGGAAAGCCAGCTGCTGCTGGCCGCCGTCTTCGAGGTTCCCGCCGCCACGGTCGGCCGTCTTGCCTGGCCCACCTGGCTGCCCGCGTTCGAGGAACCCGCCCCGTTCAGCCCGTCGGGCAGCCGAGCCGCCCTGAGAGAGGTGCAGGTCACCCGCATGGACCGACGATCCTTCCTGGTGCTCAGCAGCAGCGCCCTGGTCGACATCGCCGCCGACTGGGCTCGCATCGAGCCGCGCCACCTCTCCCAGGCCCTCGACGGGCAGATGGTCGACCAGGAGCTGCTGCGGTGGCTGGAGCAGCGATCCGGTGAGCTGCGCGCTCTCACGTCCGGGCCGCACCGGCAGGTGTCCGGCCTGATCGACGCGCACCTGAGCACTGTCATCGGTCTCATCGCACAGGACCGGTACACCGAGGCTGTCGGCCGCCGCCTGCACGCTGTGGCCGCCGAACTCGCGCACTGCGCCGCGTGGCTGCGCTTCGACGCCGACCGCCACGCCGACGCCCAGCGCCACTGGCAGGCCGCCGTCCACGCCGCGCACCAGGCCGGGGACCGCGATCTGGCCGCCGTCGCCCTGTCCGACCTCGCCTACCAGGCCACCTGGCTGTCCAGGCCCGACGACGCCGTGAAGGTCCTCGAGCACGCCCGCTCCCGCACCCGAACGTCGGCCACCCGCTCCCTGCTGGACGTACGCCGCGCCCGGGCCTGCGCGGTACTGCAAGACCGGCAGGCAACTCAGCGCGCACTGGCATCCGCCGAGACCGAGCTTCAGCGGATACACCCCCAGCACACGCCCCCGATCATTTCGTGGATGTCGATGGCAGATGTCAACGCCGACGCCGGACGGTGCTGGCTCGACCTCGGCGACCCGCAACGCGCCGCCACCGCGATCGACGCAGGCCTCGACGAGCTACAGCCACGGCGCGCCCGCACGAAGGCGGTGTTCCTGACCTACCGGGCTGAAAGCTCACTGCACCGCCGGGATACCTCGGCAGCCGCCGCCGACGCCCGCGCCGCCCTCGACACCGCCCTCGACTCAGACGCTGCCCGCTGCGTCGATCTGGTCCACGCCTTCATCCGCCGTACCGGCGACCGCACCGAGCAGCCGATGGTCGAGCTACGCGAGTACGCCCGAGAACGCCTCGCCGTGTGACGCGGGCGGCGCCGGATGTACTGCAACCAGTCGATGGCCAGGCGCTGTCGCATGCGAGCTATGAAACGCCGGCCGAGCCGCGCACAGCGGGTGGCAGGTGCGTGTGCGGGGGGCTCCGCGGCGACGTCCGGGCGGGCGTGCTTGCAGGCGCCGCGCCGGTAGCGGTTGACGGAGTCGGCGGTGACCCCCATCTCGCGTGCGACGGCCTTGGCACTGCCCAGTTGTCGGATCAGGTGGCGATCCGGCCCTTCAGCGTCTTGGACGGCTCGCGGGTGAACGCTTCGCGGTCGGCGCGCTCGATGGCGTCCTCGATCTCCCCCACCGCTCTACTCCCCTTCGTCCAGGACGGCGTCCCCGCCCTTGATTTGACACCTTCACCCCCTCCGTCCCGGACGCCGGCAGCCCGCCTTTGACCCCAACCGCCCTACCGGCCCCGACGCCGTCATGTAAACCTTCAGCAAGACCCTCACCGAAGACCACACCGTCGAAGACAGCCC
Source organism: Streptomyces sp. NPDC033216 (assembly GCF_055577115.1). Classification (NCBI taxonomy): domain Bacteria; kingdom Bacillati; phylum Actinomycetota; class Actinomycetes; order Kitasatosporales; family Streptomycetaceae; genus Streptomyces; species Streptomyces sp. NPDC033216. Next base: position 64,245 of record NZ_JBVIQK010000019.1, read on the forward strand.
CGCCTCCTGCACAAACTCGCCAAGAAAACACCCACACAGGACTCCCAACGCCGCCGACTCCCCACCTCTCACCCAGGGCCTACGGACAACGCATCCTCCCCCTCCCACCCGCCATCACCCCCTCGGAGAGGCCTAGGCACTGTTTGAGCCCGCCTCGGTGCCCGCCGCAAGGAACACGACGGCATGGGCATCGCCAACAGGGTGCCTGGGCCAGCCCCTTGCGCTCCATGCAGCGCGACGACGGATGGGACGACAACGCCTCCGCCAGCCTTGCCTACCCTCCCTCACAGCTGAGCGCGCCGCCGAGCCGGGTTGGCACCACCGGAGTGGAATTGCGGCGGTGCGGGATGGCTCACTCGTGACGACTCACCGGACGCCGTGCGGTGGACAACTCCCTTATCGCTCCAACATGCTGACCCGAATGCCGAACAAACCGTGACGGCATGATGGCGGAGAGCGAGCGGGGGTGGCGGGCGCCATGGTGGTGACCGGAGAAGACGAGGACGAGTGGGCTGTGCGGGAGGCTGCTGTCTCCCAGAAACCGAAGCCGTCAACCGCGCGGGGCGCCAGGTGGTTCTACCGCTGGCGGGCCGCCGCGGTGGACGGGGCGCCGGAGGCATCGCGCCGCAACCGGCTGGTGATGTTGCTCGGCCCGCCACGCAGCAGCAGGTCCCCCCTCGTCCTGGCCAGCCTGCTCGCCCTCACCCTGATCGCCGTCGGCCTGGCCTTCTGGCAATACCAGTCTGCACAGACCGCCGAATCCGCCGTACGGGACGCCGTCGCCGCAGAACGCCGGGCCCAATCCAAGCAATTGGCCACCCAGTCCGAAATGCTGTTCGACTCAAATCTCGAACTGGCCTCGCTGCTGGCTGTCAAGGCGTACCGGACCAGCCCCACCAAGGAAGCCGTCGCCAGCCTCTACCACGCCGCCGACGCTGGCCTGACGGGCAGCTTTCGCACCGATGCGAAGGCGGTGGCCTCCGTGGCGTTCAGCCCAGACGGCGCCCTCCTCGCCACCGGCGGAGCCGACCCCAGGGCACAGCTGTGGGACATTGCCACAGGCCGGGAGCTGCACACCCTCGACCACATCCTCGGCGGGGTGTTCTCCGTGGCGTTCAGCCCAGACGGCGCGCTGATCGCCACCGGCGGCGCCGACGGCCTAGCGCACGTGTGGGACGTCGCCACCGGCGAGAAGCGCCGCACCCTCACCGGCCACAAAAGCTGGATTAATGCCGTGGCCTTCGGCCCGGACGGCACGACCCTTGCTACCGGTGGCAACGACGGCACCGTCCGGCTGTGGGACGTGGCCACCGGCAAGCAGCGCCGCGCCCTCACCGGGCACCAGGGCGCGGTGCTCGACCTCTCCTTCGACCCGGAAGGCGGCACCCTCGCCACCGGTGGCGCCGACGGTACGGTCCGGGTGTGGGACCCGGCCGGCGGCGCGGAACGCCGCACCATCAATCCCGCCAGGACCGCCCAGGTCTACGATGTGGCGTTCAGTCCGGACGGCACCCTCCTCGCCACCAACACGGCCACCGCCCTGTCGGTGTGGAAGGCGGCGACGGGCGGGAAAATCGACGCCCTCCCCGTCAAGGACGGCGTGATCAACGCGCTGGCGTTCGGTCCCGACAGCCGTACGCTCGCCTACGGCCTGGACAATGGCGGGCTGTACTTGTGGGAGGCGGCCACCGGCGGGAAGTTCGGCAAGGTGCCCCGCAGGCTCACCGGCCACCGGGGCGAGGTGTCCGACATCTCCTTCAGCCCCGACGGCCGCTCCCTCGCCACCGGCAGCGTCGAGGGCGGCACGGCCCGATTGTGGGACACGACCACCGGCCAGGAGCGCCATGTGCTCGATCACGGTAAGGCCACAGAGGTGTACCACATGGCTTTCAACGCCTGGGGTACCTCTCTCACCACCGTCAGCGGTGATGGAGGTGATGGAAAGGCCGTCGTGCGGCTGTGGGACCACGCCACGGGAGAAGAACGCCCCTTCCCAGGGACCGACCGCTGGGACAGCGTCTGGGAGCTGAGTCCGAACGGCACGACCATGGTCGCGGCGAGCGCCACCGACAGTGATGAGGGCGTCGTGCGGCTGTGGGATCTGGCCACCGGCGACCAGCTTCAGGTCTTCACCGGTCACGAGAGCTTCGTGCATGACGAGGTGTTCAGCCCGGACGGCACCGTTCTCGTCACCACCGCTATCAAGGGCGACGATGAGGGTGTCGTGCGGCTGTGGAACGTGGCCACCGGCGAGAAGCGCCAGACCCTCACTGTCGGAGGGAGCGAAGTGGCCTCGGTCACCCTCAGTCCGGACAACACCACCCTCGCCACCGCCGACACCGTGGGAACCGTGCGGCTCTGGGACACCAAGAGCGGGAAGAAGCTGCGCACCCTGGCCGTTGACGGACCCGGACTGGCCAGGGCGCGACTGGAGAACCTGGCGTTCAGCCCGAACGGCACGACCCTTGCCACCGGTGGCGACGACGGCACGGCGCGGTTGTGGGACGTGACCACTGGCAAGCAGCGCCACGCCCTCGCCTTCGAGGAGAGTACGGGCCGGGTCCAGGTGCAGGCCGTGGTGTTCAATCCCGACGGCACCACCCTCGCCGCCGCTGGGAGCGACGGCTCGGTGCTGTTGTGGGACGTGGCCACCGGCGAGCAGCGCCACCGCTTCGTCCTCTCCCCCGACGAGGCGCAGGAGCAGATGGCGTTCAGTCCGGACGGCACCACTCTCGCCACTGTGGGCGACACCGCCAGCGCCATACGGCTGTGGGACACCGCGCTTCCCGACGCGGACGGGGCAATGACCCGGATCTGCCGGGCGCTCCGCCGGGACTTCACGGCGCAGGAACGCGCACGCTACCTCACCGACCTGCCGGATGATCCCGTGTGCCCGGCCTCCCCCACCCGTTGACGGCCCTCTGCTGCCCTCTGCCCTGGGCACAGTTCGGAGATTCCATGGCTACGACCCCAGCCTCCCCTTCCTCCTCCGGCCCGGACGTACCGGAGGAGGGAGAGCGCACCGCGGCGCCGACACCCGCCGCGCGGAACGGCCGGGTGCTCGACGGCGCCCCTGAGAGCCCATGGCCCGGACCGCCAGGCTCCGAGTCATCCGGGCGGACCGGCTTGGGCGCCTGGGCCGATGAGCGCCTGCCGGGACTTCGCGGACTTCCGCCCAGACATCGCGCGGTGTACGTGGCCGTTACGGCAGCCCTGGCTCTGGCGGGGCTCCTCCTCGCCTACTACGTCACCTTCGTTCTGGACCGCTCGACGGTCACCGACCGCGCGCGCTCGGACAAGCGAGCAGAGAAGACAGTCGACCGGGAGCAGCCAGCCTTCGTCTCCACCGTCACGCCCCACGACTACGACCAGTACATGCCCGAGGCCATCGTCGTGCTGCTTGACCGGCCGCTGACCGCACCTGAGCAGGCCGCCCTCACCGCCACGACAGGGGACGCGTCGCGAGTCTGGGCGTTCCTGAAGCAACTGGGCGGCCGGATCGTGGAGCATCCGTCGTATGTGAGGCCCTTCGAGGACGGCAACCGGCGGCGCGGGCAGGCCCAGTCGTTCAACCTGAACCTGAACAGCGACCGCAGCGCCGGACTCACGATCAACGGTATGACGGCCGTCAAGGACTCGTGCCGAGCACCCAGCGCGCAGACCGTCGTCAACCTACCGCCCGCCGGGTCCGAGCCTCGGCAGGGCCTGTTGTGGGACCTGACCGGCGGGGCTGAGGACAATCCGAATGGACCGTACGTCCTGGACGAGGGCGCTTCGCAGGGTGAGCTGTACTTCCGCCACACGGTCGTTGACCTGGGCAACGGGCAGGCAAACATGGCCTTTCGTATCCAACCCGAGGTGTCCACGCACACGTGCGAGTGGCATATCGTCGCCTCTTACACCGACACGACCGGCTCCCACCGGCAGCGCATCCCAGGCAGTTCCCGGACCTTCACCACCGAGGCCGTCCCGCAGCGGCCCCTCCAGTACTTCGAGTACGTCCCGGCCACGGGATGGGGGTGTGTCGGCGAGATGAGTCAGAAGGGCTGCACGGCCACCGAACACGTCCTCCCAAACCGTCGGGCGGCACAGCGCTGAAGCGGGTACCAGAGGTACACCGTCGCCTACACCCAAAAGCTCGGCTCCAACGTCCAGCCCCTCGATGGGTATCTGCACCGCGAGACTGGCACATACCTGGCCCCGTAGCACGATCAGCCAAGGCCGCCTACGTGGACACCTTCGCCGACCTCGGCGTCACCAAGGACCTGGACGACCGCGCGTTCCTCGCGGCGTTGAAGCAGCACAAGGACGTCGCCCCGGCGATGGCGGATGCCCTCGCCGCCATCGGGCCTGCGCGTACGGGACCATCCGCGCGGGCGCGGGGAGCAGTGGGACAGCCCGTCGCGGTCCACGCACTCGACAAGAAGGGACCGGCCCCGCGCGCGCGGGGTTGGTCCCTTCTTGTCGAGTGCGGACCAGTCTTTGCCTTCTGCGCACATCTAGCACACTTGATGATCACGTTCGGTATGCTCCGTGGGCTCTGTTCGCACCACTGAGGGGGGATTCCTCATGCGTATCAGCCACGCGCTGGCCGCCGTTGCTGCGGCTATCTCGGCCGCCGCTGTCACTGCCGGTCCGGCTCAGGCCGCCGAATACTCGTCCGCACTGAAGGTGAAGGGCGTCCAGTACGACGCTCCCGGTTCTGACTCCAACCGGTGCTCGGGCGGCAACACCAAGAACGAGTACCTGACCATCAAGAACTACTCGCGTACCGCGAAGGTCAACCTCAAGGGCTACGTCGTCAAGGACGCCGCCGGCAACAAGTACACCTTCACCGCCAGCCACACCCTCGAGCCCGGCGACTACGTCAAGCTCCGCGGCGGCAAGGGCGCCAACTCCGACGCCGGCAACGTCGTCTACCGCCAGAACTGCAACTTCATCTGGAACAACGACAAGGACACCATCTACCTGCTCAAGCCCAGCGGCGCCAAGGCCGACGTCCACTCCTACACCAAGCGCGCCAACGACACCGACGGCAACGGCTACATCAACTACCACGGCTGACACCCGCCGAACAGCACCCCGCCCTCCCCCGGCCAGCCGGGAGGAGGGCGCACGCATGTCATCGAGTCTTCCGCCTGAACTACGCGCCCGGGGCGTGTTCGGGATGGCCCGCTGAAGCCGCCTAGGACCCGTGCAGGCGGCCCCGAGGTCCCCGGTTCCGGTGCCGTATGCCTGCCCGGAACGCCGCTCCTTTTACGAGGTCGAAGGGCAGCGGGTGGAGGCACCCCTGTCATGCGGTGAAGGGGTACGGTGCCGGCAAGGCAGTGCAGCGACCGCACCGGCCGCCCTCCACCGCCCGCGGCTAATGAACGTCGGGGTAGGTGATGGTGTAGTCGTCCACGGGCAGGGCCTGGTCCGCGGCGTACTCGGCACGGGCCTGCCGGTCGGCCTCGGTGATGTCGGGGTGGACGGGGGGCGTGTGGGGTGCGGGCCAGAACTGGGCCAAGTGCCGTTCCCCGTGGTCGCCGATGCCGGGTTCGGGATCGTCGGCGTGGCAGTACAGACGCATGCGCACCCAGTCTCCGCTGTCCGAGGGTGGGGCATCGAGGGGGTCCTGGTCCTGGGGCCATGCGTCCAGGATGTCTCCCTGCTCCAGGGTCGCGAGGCAGAGTGCGGGCGCTTCGATGCGCAGGCTCATCTCCTCCGCCGGCTCCCAGTCGCCGCCGGTCTCCGGTGGCGGCGGGCCGTCGTGGATTTGGACGGTCAGGTGGAGAGGGCCGGTGTCGGTGGTGGTCAGGACGACGGCGTTGGCGTCACCGGTGGCCGGGCCGCAGCGCCATCCGAAGGGCATGTCGGCGGGGTATGCGTAGTCGTCGGTGAAGCCGATGAGGTAGCCGTTCTCCCCCAGGTCGACGGTGAACGAGGACGCGCGCACCAGCATGACAAGCCTCCTTGGACACGGTCGGTGCCCCGTTCCCGGGTGACGCGGGAACGGGGCACCCTGGCTCAGGGGAGTGTATCGGCGGTCGGTCAGGCGATCACGTAGAAGGGATCGTGGTCCATGACATGCATCTGGCCGCGCCACGCGGTGATGCGTCCGCCCTGGGACTTGTTTTCCTGCACTTTGACCCAGGTGATCTCGCGCTGTCCGGCGGCGAGTGTGGTGCCGCCCTCGTAGGTGGAGGCGAAGGGGTATTCGTCGCAGGAGGTGCGTCCGGCGCGGCGCATGTCGGCCGGGGCGGTGCGCGGGCACACCGCGGTGCGGTGCTGGGCCTCCTTGGTCTTGTTGATCATCCAGTGCAGGGGCTTGCCGCCGTTGGGGTCGCCGTAGTGGCCGCCGCGGGCGCGCAGGTTGCGGATGCCTTCGTCGATGCGGGCCAGGCCGACCATGCTCACCCCGGTGGGCACCTCGGGGATGGCGCAGCCGGAGCGGTTGGTGCGGGTGCTGCCGTAGTAGTTGTCGCAGCGGTAGACGGCCGAGGCGTAGGAGACCTTGCCAGGGCTGTAGCCGGCCTTGGTGAAGGTGTAGGTGTAGGTGGTCTTCGCCTTGGCGAGGATCTTCTTGGGGGCGATGGTGGTCTTGTAGGCGACCGAGCCGCTCGCCGCGCTGTCGAGGGTGTGACCCTGTGGGAAGGACACGGTCGCCTTGGTGCCGCCGCCGGACTTGGCGGCGGCGTTGACGTGGACGCCCCTGCCCTGGCCGGTGGTCGTGGCCTTGGAGACCGTGAACTTCTCGCTCCAGTTGGCGGAGTTGGTCTTCAGCGTCATCTGGTGCTTGACGCTGAAGTCCGCGGTGCCCTTGATGACGGGGCGTCCGTTGACGACCTGGATGACGTCGACGTGGACGGTGACCCACTCGCACTCGCTGAAGCGGTTGATCGTGATGCGGTTGATCGTGCAGGTCGCGGCGGCTGCCGGACCGGCGACCGCGCGGGCCTGGGCCGTGGGCGAGCCGGTGGCGGGTGAGGTGACGGTGACGCGCAGCCGGCTGCCGTCGGGTTCGCTGGCCGTGGCTGACGGGGCAGCCGCCGTTACCAGCAACCCCAGTCCCGCGGCCCCCGTGGCGAACAGGTTGATCAGTTTCAAGTTGTACCCCCGGTGTTGTCGCATGCGACAGGGGCCACCGTTGGTCAACTCGTTTGCCCCCGCCGCGCGTTGACGCCATACAAGCACAGGAGACGCAAAGATCGCATAGTGATTTGCTCTGTTTCGGGCATAGGCGAGCGGATACCGCACGTTGATGGCCGATTCCAGTCAATCGGGCGGGAGGATGGACAAGCCTCACCAACGGCTTGCAGTCGCCGGTGGCTCGGCTGCTGCGGCTGAGCATCTGGTGACGGGCCGGGCGGGGATCGGCCAGGTCGATGACCGCCCAGTCGGGAGTTGGAGGTGTCCCGCTCGCCGAGCGACAGGTAGTGCCGGTAGAGGCAGTAGGCGGGGGCTGCTTGTCCGCCGTCGGCGCGTGTCCGAGACATCATGGCGTAGCGCACCTCATCCCTGCGCGCCACGAGGCAGGCTCGCAGCCCAGAAGCATGGCGCACACCGAAGATGCCGCCGCGACTCGCAGATAGGGAGAAGGACCGTATCGTCCGACGCAAGCGAGCTGGGCACTGTCCGGCGGATCATGTGATTCCCAGGGTCCAGGGGTGTCCGTTCCCTGTTGGTCAGTGCCGAGGAACCGCGTGGATGCGGCAGTGATGAGCGGTGCGGATCCGGTGCTGCCCGCAACGGACGGCGAACGGGGGCATGTGGGGAGTTGACAGTTGCATGGGGGTCTCGGGGCGGCGGTGGCTCTTGCTTCTCGCGGTATCCGGTGCCCTGCTTCTGGGCAGGCCGTGGACCGCCTGTGACGTGGGAGTTGTCGGCGTACACCTCTTTTTGCGCAGGGCAGTACAGCCGAAGGTGCTCAGCCCGGTCGACCGTGACGAGGAAGCTCGGCGTAATCGGGAGGCGATACGGGCGGCGGGTACGGAACACTTCCCAGAGTGATCACGATGCAGCCCGTCCTGGAGATGGACGCACCTGACGGCTTCGATCTTTGGCCTGTCGCTGACTTCGAGCCGTTCAGCTTCCTGCGCCTCAGCGGTGAGCTCTCACCCGCCGAAGTAGGGGCGGTCGTGATGCGCATCGCCGACTACAACGGGGTCGACTCGGATGACGATCACATACCACGGCTAGCCAACGCTTTCGGCTCTTTCTTGCGCGGACTGCTCACGCTTGAGAACGACATCGTCGCGCCGGGCGGTCTGCGAGTCATCGACACCTCCACGAGCGTCACCTTCCTGCCTGGCTGCTGTGACGGGCTGGAGAGCTGGCGCGACTGGCATCGGTTCGCCGACGACGGTAACCCGCTCGGATTTGGCCACTCTCCCGTGTCACCGCTTGCGGAGCGCTTCGGCGGCATCGTCAGACTCACTGTCAACGCAGAGCAGCGCGACAGTCCGGTGATCACACTGCCCATCACCGAGCTCCACCACCTACTCGCCGGCGCCGAGCGCGACTTGGCTGACTTCCTCGCGCTGGCAGCCGACTGGGCATTCGGGCACTTGCCTGACTACTGCGCTCCCGTCACAACGGCTCTCGCCCGCGTTCTCGACCTGCCCGGTCCGGCCGTCCCACCAGAGTCGTAGGACGGCCGGAACCGCCACCCCAGCCACGAAGGCAGGGCCAGGGAGAGGCGTCGCGGGCGATGCAGTGAGTACGTTTGCGTGTACCTACCTGGGTACTTCATGACGTGACGCCGACAGGAGTAGGCAACGCGGCCAACAGCGGTTTCCTCTTTGTAGTTGCACCGGCTCCGCTGTGATGTTCTCCAGGTCCTTCAGGATGAGCAACAGGTTGAACGGCTCGAAGACGAACCCGATGCGGTCCCGGCGCAACGGGATCAGCTGCGCCCGCCCGGAGGCCACCTCTCCTCCCCCGGCCTTTCCGGGGCGCGGGCAACAGGGCGCGTCCCCTATAGGACTTAATCCGCAACGTGGGCTATCTTGTGCGCGCTGTTGTTTGCGCCGCAACAAGGTGAACTCCCCTATCTCGGATCAGCGTTCGCGTTCGCGGGATATCGAGTCGACCGGCGTGAGAGCCTTCGCCACCCCCACACTTGAGCGGAGTTCGTGTGACCGGCCATCACCTCCTGCCTCGGACGAGTGCCACTGCTGGCCAGGCGGGCTGCGGTGCGCAAAGTGGCACGCATCCAACCCGGATCGCGCCCCCACGCGGTGCTCGCCTGGAAGGCGGAACGTGATGCGCGGCGGTGGGCGAGGGCTGCGGCCCCGCAGAGGTGAATCACCTCTGTCCGCAGTCCGCCTCGATGCCCGAAGTAGCTGACGCTCCTCTCTTCAGCGGTGATGACAGGCCTTTTCAGCGTCGTCCGCGCCGGCTACCCGTTCGGCTTGCGTCACCGCACTCCCCCCTCCGCACGTAGAAAGCACTCGTAGCCAGTGGTCACCTCTCTTGACAGCGACCGACCGGCCGGTCGGCATGCTGCTGTTCCTCCTGGAACTCTCTTCCGCAGGATCTACGCGCCACGCGCCTGCGACGCGCTCGCCTTCTCCATGTCTACCTATGCCATGCCACTTCTGGTGCTCGCCACGACCGGGTCGACCCGGCTGACAGGACTGGCCTTCGCGCTGGAATGGATTCCACGGGTTGCGGCCTTCGGGGTGGCCGGTGATGTCGTGGACCGACGCGGCGCAGCCATCGTGTTCTTCTTCGCCTCTCTGGGGCGGGGAGTGCTGGTCGCAGCTGCCGGCGTCGCACTCGCCCTGGTGGACCCGGGCACGGCGGAAACCGTCACCGTGATGGTATTGGCCGCAGCGACCGGTGCTCTGACCCAGTTCAGCTTCATCGCGAACGAAGCCCTGGGCGGGATCGTGAGCCGACGGGAGAACACGCAGGCGCACAGGGTTCAGGCCGTGTTGATAGGCATCGATCAGACGGCCACCCTCGTCGGGCCGGCGCTGGGAGGGATCCTTCTCGTGGCCGGTCCGAGCCGCATGCTCGCGGCCTTGAGCCTTTTGTCTCTTCTGGCGGCCGTACTTGCGCTGCAGACCCCGCCCACCCCTCTCCGCGCCTCACGGCGCGACGGCGCGCGGTCGCAGACGGGACTGGCGGTTGGATGGCGCACCTTGCTGGCGATCCGCCCTCTCTGTCGACTGGTGGCGGGATTGGCGGTCTCGAACCTGGCTCTGGCCCTGCTGCAGTCCGCCAGTCCGATCATCGTTGTCGAGCGCTTTGGGTTGTCCTCCGCGGCTGCTGGCACCCTCTGGTCCGTTGCTGCGGCCTCCACGCTTGTCGCGATCGCCGTCTGCAGGATCGCCCTCAACCGGCTGAGTCTGTGGGGAGTGGGAGCGATATGTTCCTGCGTCGCGTCCGCTGCCTGTCTCGCCCTCGCCGAAGCGCCCACCTACGCCGCCTACGTCGCGCTCATGGCGCTGTTCATGGCCGCTGACGGGGGCCTGGCCATCGTGCTCCGCACGGTGCGCTCCCACCTCATTCCTGCAGCCGTCTTCGGGGCCACGCTCTCCGTGACCATCCTGCTCCTGCTGTTGCCCTTCCCCCTGGCCGGGCTCGTGGTGGCTCTGACTCCCCCGGCCTCCCTCGGCCACGTGGTGGCGGTGTGTGCCGTGTTGCAGGTTTTCGCACTCGGGGTGGCCTTCTCCACGTTGCGCACCCATCCGGCGCTCCGCGCTGGCGGCGATGCCACGCCGATCACGCGGTGAGCACCCGAATGCCGGGGGCCCCAAATGGCGTCTTGTGCAGGGTTCGGGCGACCCGCACCGCCTGCCCGGGGCTCCGGGATCTGCTGCCGTCGGCCCGAATGCGCCCGCCGTAGACCGAGCGCAGCAGCCCGGCCCCGCTGCCGTCGTCCTGGGGAATGAGTTTGAGCTTCAGCACTGGCCAGCCGGCCAGTGCCCGCTCGTACGAGGTGTTCCTCGTCCGGGCGGGCGCCGATGGACTGGGCCGTCGGCGCGCGAGCGGCAGGCCGGCCGGGCCCCACAGCCGGTACAGGGGCTGCGCGCCGGCCTTGCCGAGCAGGTCGTGCAGCGCCATAGGGAGCCGGCCCAGCACGCGACGCAGTTCGTACGGCGCCCCGGCGTCCGCCAGCAGCGGGGCGCACGCGGCTGCCAGCTCGGCCGAGTCGGCGCCGCGCGCGGTGCTGTACCCCCACAGGTCCTTCCAGGTCAGCCCGACGACGCTCTGGTGCACCTCCGTGGAGACGCCGGTGTTGCTGACGAACGGTTCCTTGAGGCCCCTGGACAGGGTGCAGTGGATGAACCTCATCCCAGCGCCTCCTCGAAGGCGGCGACGACGGCGCTCGCCTGGCGGAAGGTCAGCGCGCGGGAGCCTTCCGGCTGCACGGGCACCGCAAGCTCGAGTGGTGCCGTCCGCCTGGCACGCCGGTGCTGGGCCGCGTTACGGCCGTGCCATCTATTCACTCGATCGAATGCGGATGTCTGCCCCGGTTCTCCTGGGTCTACACGAGGTAGTTTCGGCGCGGCATACTCGGCATGTAGAACCCGGAGAACCGGGCAAGAATCTGCCGGAAGGCCTCATGAAGATCACGATAGAGGGCGCCTCAGAGGGATTCGAGCGGAAACTGCTCGACATTCTCACCGAGCACCGCCACGAATTGACCGTCACCGCGGACACCGACTGGAGCGTCGAGCGGGCCGAGCGCTACCTGCGCTCGCTTCCCGCCGGCGCCCGCCGGTTCGCCGAGCTGGTCGTCGTCGACGGCGACGGCTACATCGATGCCGACCGACTGCGCCAGGTGCTGGGCAAGCTCAACGGTCCGACCGTCGCCCTGTCCCGCGCCATCCCGCGCGGCGTGCGCGAGGGCTGGTGGCCGGAGGGCACCCGCGCCCCCATCACCGCGGTGTACGACCCAGACAACCCCAGCTGGCACAAGAACATCGCTTACCACATGGACCGAGAGGCCGTGCTGCCCGTCTTCCGGGAGGCCCTCGCTCGCATAGCCACCACGCGGAAGGCCGCCGAGCAAAGGGGTGGAGACAAGAGTGCCGGTGCCCGGTAAGGCGATCCCTCCAGCGCGCTTGCACCCACGCCGGGCTGGGGCTCGCTCGATGACGTACCGCGCGTGCTGCTCACCACCAAGGACGAGGACCAGTGACGGGCAGAGGTTGGGGGGCTAACCCTGCGCTCCGTGATAGTCGGCGCGGCTCGTTCAACTGGCGGGCCGCACCAGCTTGATGGAGGTCACCTGTGTCCAGCGCCCGCGGCGCTGCCCGCTCCATTCGCATCCCGGAGTGAGGCACCCATGTTGCTGTCGCTGCTTATCGCTGCCGTGACCGACATGCTCGGCGCCCTCAGTGCCGCCCTGTGATCGCACTCGCTAGACCCGCATGGCGCCGCCTGCCGTTCTACCGATCACCGACTAACCGCACGTCTCGTCGCTACACCCTGCTGCGCACCGTAGGCCCGGACGGCGCGCCGATCCAGTTCGAGACCGCCCTGCCCACCGGCGAGGCCATGACCCGACGGGTGAACAGACACCCGCAGCGCATCGAGCTGAGCAATGCCCTGCTCGGCGACGGCACCTTCGATGACGCCCGCGCGGCACGGGCGCAGCTGGCCCGCGAGCGTGAGGACCTGCGCTCGACCGACCGCGAGCAGATAGGGGCCGCCCGGGCCCGCTACGCACAGCTGGCCCGCGAGGTCTTGGCGGGATCGTGTGATAGACCCCGCTGAAGTCGCGCTTTACCGCCTTCCCCGCGAGTGGGGACAGGACCAGTTCTACGTCGCCGTGGCTGCGCAGCCGGGCACTGGGGAGGCCTTGACGCGGTCCGCCGACGGCGACCCGTTTAGGGTCCACGGCTCCGGTGAAGGCGCCGACTCCGGGGATCATGCCGAGCCCGACCAGACCTAGCTGCGAGGCGATCATGCGGGTCGGGGAGGGGGACGCGGGCGGGGCGGCGCCCACCGGCGAGTCCGGCACTGCCGCGGCTGCGGCCACTCCCGCGTTGGTCTCGTGCTGGCGCTGGCGATAGGTGCAGTTTGTCGAAGCCTTTCAGCGCCTGGCCCTGCTGGGCGAACTCCTGAGGACATCGCGGAACGCGCCGACCTCTCCCTGCCGCCCGATGAAGCCGGTGGAACGCCGTCTCCCAATCAGTTCCTGCCTCGACGGCCCCCGCCCCGCCATTGTCAGACCCTTCATGATTGGTACGCCACCGGCCGTATGCACGTGCCGTCGCATGGGGCGGATCCCGTCCGGTGAGCTCAGGGACTCCCGCGGGCTCGGCCCGGGATGGGCGGCTCCGGGAGCTGTCCGGGGCGTCCCCGCCGTGCGAGTAGCCCTCCCCGCACGGGTGTCCGCGCGGTGCGTTGATGCTGTAGCAATGGCCGGCCGGTCGCCGTTCTTCCGGCGTGCCTTGTCGGCTGCCCTAGCGAACTTTCGCCGATGCAGTTCCGACTGATGTGTCTCGTCGAACGGCGGCCCGGCCTCCGCGTGCAGCTGTCCCGTCTCAGTGAAGGTGAACCACGTCGGGGCTGTGACCAGCGATGAATCGTGTTGAGTGAGACGCGGTGCGGCGCGGCGTCTCACTCAATCTGAGGTCTGCAGTCCTGCGCTGCTTCGCGCTCGGCAGCGAACTCGTCGAGGAGCTCGAAAAGGACCTTGATCGCGTGCTGTTCGTCCTCAGGCGGAAGATCCCAGAAGTCGTCCCAGCCGTTCGGGAGGGCTATGTGGAGGACCTGGCCGGGCCAGGCGTGGTTGCAGTCGCGTCCACGACGGGCGACGAGCCAGTCGTGCCAGCCGGTGAGCCCGGGCCCACCGTGCCGGAGAGCATGCTGGTCATAACCGGTCAGGAACGCGGTCAGCATGTGGAAGGAGGTCTTGCCGACGAACATGCCGGGACGTCGGCCGACGCTGGCGAAGTACTCGCGTTCAGTCATCCCCGAGAGGGGCTTCATGCGTCCGCACCCTCCTCGTCACTGGCGCTGTCGTCCAGGTCTGGACGAAGCCTGCTGCGGGCCGCCTCCAGACGTTCGGAGTAGTCCGCCGCAAAGATCTCCGGCAGCGACTTGTCGAGCGTTCCGGCAATGCGGTGGAGGGGTGCCCAGACCGCCGCATCGTCGACGAGACGACTGAGGTCTGTCATCTGCACCTGCTCCAGCCAGCCCGACAGGACCAGCGCCTCATCCGGGGTGAGCTTGATGATGATCTCCGGATTCTCCACCGCTCGAACATAGTCCGTCGACCATGCATTGTCAGAGGTGCCTGGCACAGTGCCGCTGTGGACATTGATTCCTTCTGGGGGCTCATCGAGGAGTGCCGGCGTCAGGCGCAGGGCCCGGACGAACGGCTTGCGTGGCTACGTGGCGAACTGTCGCGAAGGTCGCTGGCTGAGGTCCTGCAGTTCCAGGTGCGCTTGGACGAGGTGACGCACGAAGCGTTCACCTGGGACCTGTGGGCAGCGGCGGACCGGATCTTCGGCGGATGGTGTTCCGATGACGGCTTCTGCTACTTCGGCCTGTGGATGGTGGGGCTTGGCAGGGATGCCTTCTCACGGGCAGTGGCTGATCCGGACTCCCTGGCCGACGCCCCGGAGGTGCAGCGCCTGGTGGGCCGTCCGACGGAGATGTGGAACGACGAGTGGCCCGGGTGGGAGTCTCTCGACTATGTCGCGATGGAGGCGTACGGGGTCCTGACCGGTGTAGAAGATGACTGCGGCCGCGTTTTATGCGGCTGTCGAGGCCGAACAGGGTGATGGAGAGGCCAGTTCAGGGCCGCTCGGTCAGCGGTGGGACGTGCGACGCGAGGACGAGGCAGCACGCAAGCTGCCGAGACTGAGCGTGATGTTTCCTTGTGAGCGTTCGCTTAAACGAGTCGGACGGCGTCGCAGGTGCATCAACGGGAAGCGGTCGGCCCGTGGGCCTCGCCGAACGCGCCTTCTCCTCACCAAGAGATCATGTGAGCGTGCTGCTGTGGATCCGCGCCTACGACGGCGAGAGCGATGTTTGGTCGTACTTCGAGCTCGACGGCGAGGAATGGGCCCTGCGCCAGGTCGACCTGCAAGGACCTCAGCGCCAGCCCGTGACCGCAGCCTCGCTGGCGGAGGTCATCGAGATCCGTGACCGTGGCGACCTCGCTGCCATGGCGGCCTACGAGCGGCAGTACGGCGTCCTCGCGGAAGGCGCACTGCGCGGATGGCAGGAAGCGCACGGCGCTGCCGAGATCACCCGCCGAGAATTCGAGTCGACGTGGGCCGCTGTGCGAGAGACCCTCGATGCGGATCGCACCGAGGAGACGACTTGATCACGGAGTACCAGCAGAAGCTGCGCGAGCGCTATCTCACCGCTACCGTCATGCCGGCTCCCGAGCCATGGCAGCCGGTGATGGACCGCAGGACTCCCATCGGGGGCCTACTCGGTATTGGATTCGCCGTCCATCCCGACAGTGGACACGACCTCATCATGGTCGTGTCCAGCGACGGCCATGGACTCTTCGACGCGGTCACCGGCGAGAAGATCGCTCGCGACCGGGACCCTGCTCCGGAAACGAGCACCCCCGACGCCCACCCGGACCTCACCTGCCCTGGGCTCGGCCCAATCGCGGGCGCCCCGGTACGCATAGCCGGACTCTTCGGCGGTGGCCTGCACAGCACCACGCCGGACGGTTGGACCCTGGACGTCGTCAGCCCCGAGTGGCCCCACGATCGCGTCATCCTCTCCGCCAACGGCGGGTCCCACAAAGGACCGGCGGGAGGGACGTGGTGGCACGTCTTCCACTCCGAGTACTCAGAACTCCGCGCGGCCGGGTTCTCTCCCTCCGGCCTGACCCTGGCGGTCGCCACCAGCAGCGACCTCACACTCTGGACCCGGCCGGGCCTCCACTTCGACGACTGAGCGGACTGCGGGACAGTAGGCGGAAAGAGGACAGATGGACCGGGCGGAACTCGCCGGGATGCTGGGCGACCAGACCACGGCCTGCGAAGCCGCCAGGGAGGCGCTTTTCGCCGGAGGCGACTTCGTCGTATGGGACGGCCGCGTTCCCAGTCAGCAGCTTGCCAGCATCTACGCGGCTCGTCTCCGACGGGCAAGGAAGCGAGGTGCTGAGACTCTCGCCCTGCCGTCCACCGTCGACATCCTCACCCGGCTCGAAGCCGCTCAGGTCAGGATCGGCTGCATCTTCTCACCGGACCGGACGTGGGCCTTCATACTCTTCCTCTCCGACGACGCCGACGCAGTCCTCGCCTGTACGGGAGTCCGCCGAGCTGAGCGGTGACAGTTGTCCTGCTGACTTGTCTCACTCGACCTGAGCAGTCTGTTGTCCCGGCTACGTCTTTTGGGGGTGCTGGTGAGTGCGCCAGAGGCGTCTGAGGGCTTCGAGTTCGGTTCGGGGGAAGTGCTCGCCCCACTTGCCCCGGTAGCCGCTCTCTCCATGGGCCTGTGCGACCTCGTCGAAGCAGCGGATCACAGCGCGGGCGAGTTGCTTGATGCCCAGCTGACTCGACCAGATCTCGGTTCCCCTGTTGTCGTGATCGCTGCCGTCGCGCAGTTCCAGCACGCGGATCCAGACGTCGTCGCCTTCGCGATAGAAGATCCACCGGTAGGCGGTCGGTTCGGCCTCGAACTGGACACGGGTCTCCGTCTCCCCCGCGACGAGCCGGGCCACCGCGGTCAGGAACTCCTCGGGCGCACTTGTGATGTACGAAGCGGTGAGCTCGGCCTTCGCGTAGTGATCCTCAAGGGTGCAGTCGACCCATCCGTGTGTAGCCAGCACCCAAGTGATGCGCATGCCCGATGTCACTGGTGCTCCTCGGCGAGGAAGCACTGGACGTCGGCGGCCAGGGCAGTCATCTGCTCGCCGGCCTCAAGCCACGTGGTTGCCGAGGCGCTCCAGCCGCCAGCGGCCCTCGGCCAGGGTCGCAAGGTCCAGGTCAGTCCGACGTGGCCACCGGAACGGAAGACGGCCGACACCGTTAGGTCTCGGTCGTTGGTCTGCCAGCTCCGTTCGCCGTCCCATCCCCGGTAGTCCGCGGCCAGTTCTTCCAGGAACGCGGCGAGATCGCTGTCCCAGATCCAGGCGACGACCTCGTTGACGCGAGCCGTCAAGCCGGGGGCCCGCAGCTCGACGGCATAGTGCACGGAGTCCGCGTCGAAGCTGAACCGATCACAGAAGGTCACGGCGACGAAGGTGTTGTCCTGGCAGCGGATGGTCACGCTGGCCTTGTCGTCGGGGTCGGCGCCCAGGGAGGTCATGGGCGGAACGCTAAGCCAGCGTCGCGTTCGACGTCATCGGGATTCTCCCCTTTCGGGGCTATGCCTTCCTCAACTTGAGCCACAAGGCGAAGAGCCGTGGGCCGTGTTGCCTCCGGTGGGGTGTTCTGCGGCGTTTTGGATGGTGTGTGCGATGACGCGGAGCTGGTGCATAAACCAGGGCTTGGCCGTTGTGCGCAGAGGGTTCTCGTTGGGGAGCCGGCGTGTGAGCTCCGTGTGGAAGGCCCGGAAGTCTTCCTCGTTGCTGGACATGGCCAGGCGGCGCCAGTGAGGAGAGGCGTAGAGGGCCATGGTCGTGACGATCTCCGGATAGACCGCGGCATAGCGTTTGGGGTCCCAGGGCCGGACGCTGCGGGCGGGGCGGGGTTGGAGTCGGACGAGCCGTTGGGAGCGCTCGCTGATCCTGTAGCCGTGCTGCATGAGGACGTGCCAGAACAGAGAGATTTGCGCGTAGCACGGGTTGAGCACGTGGGGGCCGTGGCGGCGAAGGAGCCGGTAGTGGCGCTGTTGGGCGGCGACGATCTCGGGGAGGTCGGCGAGGTCGAACTGGGTGGCGGGGGACTCGACGGCCCGGCCGATCCAGAGGCGGTGGGGGACGCAGACCTGGTCGTGGTGTTTCGACATCCAGACCATGACGTCCTGGTCCGGGTTGCCGGTCCTGCGGGCGGCGCAGCGGCGGCAGGCCCACCGGATGGTCGCAGCGAAAGGGCCCTGCGGGAGGTTCCACGCCTGTTTATCCCAGCGGGGGATCGCGTGCCGGATGCTGGTGCGGGGCTGCCCGCTGAGGACGCTGAGCTGGTCGGTCGGGTCCAGGCAGGAGGTCAGCCAGAGGGAGGGCTGCTGAAGGCGCCGGACGGGCATTGCGTTCGCCGCCGCGAGCCGGTCGAGGAACGATGCCTCGGTCTCCTGCGGGAAGGGCTTCAGGGGACGCGGCAGCGGTCGGAAGACGATGGGTTCGAACCGTGCGCTCATCCGGCCGCCCTGCGCGGTTCGGGCGGGCAGTCGGATTCGCTGTTGTGGTCGATCCGGATGTCACGCAGGGCGGCTTTGGTGATGCGTTCGCTGCCGTCGAGGATGGCGGAGACGGCTGCGGCCCGGATCAGGTGGGACAGGCTTCCGATCATGCCGCCGGTGCGCTGGTGCAGGTACTTCGCGAGCTTGACCAGGGCGCCGTTCTCGTGCCGGTGCAGGCGGAGGGTCGTTTCCAGGGAGGCGACCAGTGCCTGCCACTCCGCGCTGGGAGGGAAGGCGCCGGTGCGCACCAGGATGCACCGGCCCCCGAGTTGCTTGCCGCGAACCCCGGTGAACAGGCCGGACTTCTCGACGTTGATCCCGGCATAGACAAACGTCGCGGGCAGGTGTTCGGTGAAGTACTTCAGATGGTCGGAGAGATCCTCGCCGGCGGTGGTGGCGTGGTTGAGCAGGTGGATCTCGTCGACCAGTACCAAGTCGGTGCGGGCCTCGATCATCACCTGGCAGACGGTGCTGGTGACGTCGATGGTGTTGTGCCGCGGGCCGATCACGGGCAGGCCGAGGAACCGGGCGAACTCCATGGCGAGTTTGCGCGGGGAGCCTTTGGGCGGGGCGGTGATGTAGACGACCGGGATGCGGTCGCTGCCCGGGTAGCGCTGGCGGATACGGAGTTCGTGGGTGCGGCCGAGTTGCTTGAGCCCGGTGGTCTTCCCGGTCGTCCACTGACCGGAGACGATCATGCCGCGGCGGGCGCCGTGCTCACGCTGGTTGAGCAGGGTCAGCAGCCGTCCCTGATGGGCGATCTCCTTGACTGTGGACGTGCGCACGACCTGGAGTTCTGAGTGGTAGGCGATGCGGGCCTCGTCGTAGGTCTCCCGCAGCTGCGGAGACAGATCCTGCCACTGCTGATCGGGCAGCAGATCGAAGAGGGCCGGATCGGCCTCTATGAACCGCCGCCAGCCCTCCAGCCGGGTGGAGGGGTCGGTCCGGTCATCAGGCAGACCGGTCTCATCCCCGCCCGGCTCCGCAGCGTTCACCACCACTTCTCTGCCTCCTTGCGCGCATCGAAGATCTCCAGCGGGACGACGTCGTCGTCATCCGCCGGGTCCGGCTCCGGCGCGGGCGCCGGCCGCGGCCAGGCGGGCTCGCTGGTGGCCCGGGTGCGGGCGGCGACCTTGCGGTTGCGTCGCCGGGCCGGCTGGCCCCCCGGCACCGCCCGGCGGCCAGGCTCGTGATCGGGGCCGTCCGAGGCCCGGTCCAGCAGCTCTGCCGCAACCTGTGCGACGGCATCCTCGTCCGGCTTGCGCTGCCCGCGTTCGGTCAGGATCTGGTGGGCCCGGTCGAAGACCAGCTCGCCCATCGGGATAGGAGACGTGCGCAGGTGGCGCCAGGTCGCGGTGATCCAGCCCGTGCCGTGATGGTTGCGTACCCAGACACAGGAGATGTCGTAGGGGTCGTAGTGGACCTCCCAGAGCTTGCCGTCCGGACCCGCGCCCGAGGGCTGACGCCGGAAAGGAGCTAGTCCGGGAGCGTCGTAAGTGCGGTTGTTGATCCGCACCCCGCTGCGGCCGATGACCCGCCACTCACGGGGCATCAGCTGGACGTACTCCTCCGGGCTGAGCGCAACGGGGACGTATCCGGCTGCTGACACCAGCGCGGCGTACTTCTCGTTCGGGCTCAGCGGCCGGTCCGGCATCAAGGGATCGCGCAGCCCGTCGTGCGGCCTGGACTGCCAGACGACGATCCACTCCTGGAGAAGTTCCTGGAGCTCGTGGATGGACCAGGCCGCCTGCGCGGCCGGGTCCTTTCCCCGCATCTCGGCACTGCGTCCGGTGTAGCCGGCCACGTACTGGGCGAACATCGTCGACACCGAGCCCAGCGTCCGCTCGATGTGCGGCCTGTCGGTCGGGGTGTCCGGGTGCGCGGGCTGGAACGAGATCCCCAAGTGGCGGCAGGCGTTGCGGAAGTTGTCCGAGATGAACGCCTTGCCGTGGTCGCTGACCACCGTCTCCGGAACGATCACCGGGACCGCGGCGGCCTTGTCCAGCCGCTCGTCCAGCGACAACAAGGAGGCATAAGGCAGCACGGAACGCGACATGCGCAGAGCGTCGGACCAGCCGGGCCGCACCGGTTCCGGTGTCATGGCGCGTGCCAGCAGCAGCGCGGCATCGACCGCCTTCGTCGACGGCCGCAGCACCACTGCGGCCAGCGTCCGGGTGGCCAGATCGATCAGCCCGGTCAGTTCGCAGCGGTCCACCGTCCCGTCATCGTGGATGACCATGACGTCCAGCGGCGTGGAGTCGATCTCCATCACCTCGCCGGGCCGGGCCGCCGTCAGCTGCCCGAACATCCGCTTCGGCTGCTTGCCCAGCGAGCGGCGGGTGCGAGCTGAACCGAACAGATGCTGCCCGGTCGAGACCGCTGCCAGCAGACGGTAGAACGCCGCCCGGGACGGCATCCGGACCGCCCCGGCACCGTGCTCGGCGGCCAGGAAGCGTTCGACGCGGCGCCGCAGCACCTGCGCGGAGACGGTCGGCTCGTCCGTCCGGCTGCCCGCGACCTTCGCGATCGCTTCGACCACCCGGGGATCGGCCCGGCTCGTGCCGGTGGCGGGCTTGCGCAGCCTGCCGTCCACCAGGCCCGCCACCCCTTCGTTTTCGAAGCGGGACCGCATCCGGCGCAGCGTGCTCAGCCCCAGCTCCTCACCGCAGTCCCGCAGTTCGGCCAGCTTGGTCAGCTCCCGCTGGCGCAGTGAGTGCACGGTCGGGTCGTACTCGGCCCGCATCGGGGCGTTGGTATTGCCGTCCGGACGGCCGGTGAGCAGTTCGGTCAGATGCCGCCGCCACCACTCAGCCCGCTGTGCCGCTTCCTCCGGCAGCCCCTCCAGCGCCCCGGTCTCCGGCAGCGGCGGGCGGCTCAGTGAGGTGCTGAGCACGGTGAAACCCTCCGACGCCAGCAGGTGTCCCAGCAGCACGACGCTGGCGGCCTGGGCGTCGTCGACCAGCCGCACCGAAGTGCCGTGCAAGGCGGCAACCGTGTGCTCCCGCCCGTCGTAACGGACCCTGTCACCCAGCGACAACAGCCGCGGACGCGCCGGCATCCCCACCCACCTCCTTCGCGACCACGGGCACCGGGCGAACCTGCGTTGCCGCCGACAGCAGACCGCCCTCCAGATCCACCGCCAGTTCCCGGCGCCAGATCAGATGGAAGAGCACCGGGAGTACGGCGATCGGATCGCCCACCGCCCGGACCCCCGCCCACAGACCCCGAGGCCGGGTGAATGCCGCCCGTAACTCCGCCGCCACGGGCTCTCGTCGCACCCGCGGATGCCGGTAGCCCGACAACCAGCGCAGATTCGCCGCCAGCACCGGATCGAGCACACCCACCCGCTCAAAACCCCAGCCGACCCGTGCGCAGGCCGCTGCCGTGACCTGGAACTTCCCCGCGTCCTCGGGCTCGATCCGATCGTCGGGACGCACGTCCAGCACCACACCGGTGCCGTCTCGACGGCGCACGAAGTAGTCCGGCGTATGGCTGATCCGCCGAGCTCGGCCACCGGACCGCCACGAGAGCCGGAACGGCTGCGACGCCATCGCGACCACATCCGGATCACAGTCCAGCCGCATCAGCTGACCGAGCTCCACCCACGACTCGTAACCCACCAACTCGGCACCCGTGGCAGCCCAGTACCAACCGGCGAAATTGCGCTGTCCCCGGTACGACGGGAACGTCCGCACCTGCCCGGCCGCCTCGAAACGCGTCGGCCACATCACCTCAAGCGGCCCCTCATGCGGGTCGCCGCCGGCGTCGACGTACTCCAGCCAGAAGTCCTCAGCCTCCACCAGCCACCCCCACCCGGTGCTGACCATGTACGACGACCGTAGACAGCCAGGCTCGGCAGCGGCTCAGGAAGAGCGAGACAGAACAGCAGATGGCCAAGGTTGACTGAGACACGCACTCCGATGGCTCGGATAGACCGAGATTGGCTCCCCTTCAGCGAGACAGGTCAGTTGTCCGCGGACAACAACCGGCGCGTTGGTGTGCTGGTGGTGGTTCCAGCCCCCACAGGTAAGTAAGGTAGCGCCATGACCGCTCCATACGACCCGACCGATCGGGAAAAGGTAGTAGCCAAGCTGCCTTCTGAGCTACGGAAAGAGCTCAAGGTCCGTGCCGCCGAGCTGGATACCGACATTCAGGACGCCGTGACCCAGGGCGTCGAGGCATGGAGAAAGACCACGAGCCGCCCACCGGTTGACACGACCGGCGGCTCGTCGTTCGCGACCTATCTGCCGGCCGGGCTCTACGACAGGTTGAAGAAGCACTGCAAGTCCCGCGGTATCTCCTACAACCAGGGCATCGCCCAGTCGGTGCGGCTCTGGCTGGATGAGCATCCTTCACCGCGGCCCAAAGCGCAGCGGGTCACTGGGGCGCGGCGCATCATCTTCGGCAACCAGAAGGGGGGCGTGGGCAAGACATCGGTCTCTGCTGGTGTCGCGCAGGCCCTGGCGGAGTCCGGTCGTCGCACCCTGCTGATCGACTTCGATCCGCAGGGGCACATGACCAAGCAGCTTGGCCACCCGTTGATCGAGATCGAAAGCCCCAGCCTCGCCAAGCACATGCTCGGTGAGGTCAAGGATGGCGCCCTCAGGGATCTGCTGGTGCCCATAAAGGGCGGCGACTTCGAGGACCATCTCTGGCTTCTGCCTGCCTGCAAGGACGCCTTCCTCCTGGACGCCAAGCTGGCCACGAGCCGTTTTGTGCGGATCAAGGAAACAGCGCTCGAGAAGGCCCTGGAGCCTCTGGAGCACGACTTCGACTTCATCGTCGTGGACTGTCCTCCGAGCCTCGGCTACAGCATGGACACGGCTATCTACTACTGCCGTACGCGGGAAGGTGAAAAAGAGAACACCTCGGGCATCGTCATCCCGGTCTTGTCCGAGGACTCGTCAGCTGACGCGTACGACATGCTCGAAGAGCAGATCCAGGACCTCATCGAGGACATGGACATCGGCATCGCGCAGCTCGGCTTCGTGGTGAACATGTACGACAGCCGCAAGGGGTACGTAGCGACATCGTCCCTGGAGGCTTGGCAGAAGATCGGGGAGCCACCGGTGCTGGCCATCGTCCCGGAACTGAAGGACCAGCGGGAGGCGGTCCGGGTGAAGGCACCGCTGTTGGCGTACGCCCCCTACGGCGAGCAGGCGGAAGCAATGCGGACCATCGCACGGAGGATCAGCGGATGAGCGTCGCCGACCGGCTGGGGACCGGCTCTTCTTTCGAACGGCGCAGCCGCAGTGCCCGCGGCCGTGCGAAGGCAGTGACCCAGGGAGATGTCCCCGTATACGAACTGGTTCGGCTGCGGCTGGACGAGGTCTCCCCCACTCCCCTCAACCCGCGCCGCAACTTCGGTACGGACGAGGAAAAGACGCGCTTCGGCGAGGAACTGCGCCACGCACAGCTGGCCGCGTGTGTCGCCGTGACCCGGGCCGCCTATCTCGCACTGTGGCCCGACCACGACGAGCGGATCGGCAGCGCGGCTCACGTCCTGGTCAACGGTGAGCGACGCTTCCACAGCGCTGTCCACGTCGGCTTGGAGGCGTTGGACTTCGTTGTCCGCGACGATCTGGCCTCCAGCCGTGAAGCGTTCATTAACCACTTGCTCAAGGAAAACCTTGAGCGGGAGGACTTTGACGTGATCGAGCGGGCTCGCGGTGTGGAGCAGCTCGTAGCCGTGTGCGCGGAGGCAACGGAACGCGGTGCCAGGACGCGAGCAGCCGAGCAGCTCGGCAAGGACCGCTCATGGGTGACCAACCAGCTAATCCTGCTGGAGCTGCCGGCAGAGCTGCAGGCCATGCTCAGCGCTGGCACCCTGCCTGAACGTGACGGGCGAACGCTGGCCCGGTACTCCAAGGACAACCCCGAACTAGGGGCAGCCGCGCTGCTGGACCATCTGAAGGCGGAGAAGGAAGCCGCAGCCCTGGCCAAAGCAGAGGAACGCCGACACTTGCAGGCGCTGCGTTCTGGTGGAGGCACTCCTTTGTTGTCCGCGGACAACAAAGCTGAAGGCCAGAAGCCACATACAGGGAACCTGGCACCAGCCGATGCAGCAGCGGACGGCACAGACCGCAGCTTGTTGTCCGCGGACAACAACGGCTCCGGACAGCCAGCGCCCTCACCCAGCGAAGGAAGTCTGTTGTCCACGGACAACAAACCCGACGGGCCTGTACCGGATGCGGCCAAGCCCCCGGCCCAGCGCAAGCCGACGCAGAAAATCGCCCAACCCGCACCGCCCGCCGGCATCACCACCCCACCCGACTCCGAAACTGTGCCGGACGGAGTGGACAGCAGCGGACAGCCACGTCGACTCCCGTACGACGACGCCTTCTACGTCGTCAATCACCTGCATCTGAAGATGGAGCCGCCGGTCTTCGCTGAGAGCGCCCGTCTGTGGCTGAGGATTCTGCGGGAGCAGCAGCCCGACGCCTACCGCACCCTGCTTGAGGAACTGACCCAGCCGGAACGACACGCCTAAGACGCCGACAGGCACTAAATAACTGATCGTTTCAGAATGAGTTGAGCTGCGGGTCTGTGTCCGACGATCTTGGTCGGCAGGGTGTCCGGGTGCGTGCTGATCTTGTTCCTGACGATCTGTGGGAGCGGGTGGCTCCGCTGCTGCCGCCCGCTCCCGAACGCCGCCGCCGGTATCCCGGACGGCTGCGTGTTCCCGACCGTATGGCGCTCGCCGGAATCCTGTACGTGCTGCGGACCAGTGTCGCGTGGCGCGATGTCTCGGCCGAGACCGTGGGCTCTCCGGGGTGACGGCCTGGCGCCGGCTGCGGGACTGGACCGAGGGCGGCGTCTGGCCACGCCTGCACGCCGTTCTGTTGGCCGAACTCCGCCGCGCGGACTCGCTGGACCTGGACGACTGCTCCGTGGACGGCTCTCATGTCCGGGCCCTCAAAGACATCTCAGGGGGATAAGAAGTCAAGAGAGACCGCGAGTCTTGATCACCACTGAGGCCGCTGATTGGCTGGCCGACATGAATGATCTCGGACCCGTGGCGTGGCCGCCTGCACCGATCAAGACCGAGAGGCTCGTGCTGCGTGAGCCCGAGGCCGGGGACCGTGCGGCGTTCATCGAGCTGCATGCCTCGCCGGAGGTGCACACCTACCTCGGCGGCCCCCGCCCGCGTGACGAGCTTGAGCGTGAAATGCCCGAGGTGCCCGGGCGGCGGCCCGGGATTTTCGTCGTTGATCTCGAAGGGGCGATGATCGGCCAGATCCTCCTCAGGAGAGCAACAGAGCACCTTTGCCCCCCTGCCGTGGGGAAGGTCGATCTCGGCTACCTGTTCCTGCCGCGGGCGTGGGGATTCGGGTATGCCGCCGAGGCATGCGCGGCGGCACTGGACTGGCTCGAAGACGTCCTTCCGGGTGAGCCGGTAGTGCTCGCCACCCAGACCGCCAACGTCCGTTCGATGCGCCTCGCGGCAAAACTGGGCTTCACCGAAGCGGAGCGGTTCCGGGCCTGGGACGCCGATCAGTGGCTCGGCCTGCGGACCCCGGTCACGCCCTCTGACTGAGTTCGCGCAGTTGCTTGCGGCTAGAGACCTCCCGCACAACCGATGGCGATGCGGCGGGGGCCAGCGGGCAGGTCGGCGTTGTCGGTGGGTTGGCGAGGAGCTCGCGGGCGCCGGGCGTGTTCAGGACGACGTCCTGGAGGCGGGGGTTGAGGCCGTCGAGGTCGAGTATGTCGCGGGCGGCGGCCGGGTCGCGGAGCCGGTCGCGGACGTCCTCGATCCGGTCGGCGGCGGGAGGGGAGAGCCGTCCGGGCCGGTGGGCAAGTGCAGGTAGCCGAAGTGGATCGGGCGTAAGGGTGCCTCCTGCTCTGGGTGAAGGGCAGGAACGTGCGGGAGCGCCGCGCCCGGCCTGTAAGGGCAGGGCTCGGCGCTCCGGGGGTGGTGCTACTCGGTGGAGGCGTTGGTGACCACGAGGAACTGGTCAGTGGGCAGGTCCATCACGACGTGAGCGTTGGTGCCCTGGGCGCGCTGGGCGGCGGCGAACTTTTCGGCCGGCCAGGAGCCGCGGGGGCCTCCGGCGGGGAACCGCTCCAAGACGGTGCGGGCCTGCTCGAGAGCAGTGGCCATCAGGCGTCACCGCCGTTTACGCGCTCGTGGATGTCGATGAGGGTGGCGATGGCGTCGGGGTTGTCCGCCTCGCCGACCCACTGCCCGAGCGCGGTGAAGACGGGCACCTGGTCGCGGTCGGCGTCGAAGATGACGCAGTAGTCGCCGTAGCGGTCCATCACCATGTCCCGCAGGACCGGAATGAGTCCGGTGTCCAGGACCTCCAGGGCGTCGACGGTGAGCCGGGCGGGCTCGCTGGGTGCGGGCGGCTGGACCAGGGTGCCGGTGACGCGCAGCAGGTCGCCGGGCTGTATGCCGTTCAGCAGCTCGTGGGTGATTCGGGGGTCTCCGCTGGTGCAGGTGACGACCGTGTCGGGGGCGTCGTCGGCGAGCGCGTCGATGTCGGCGGGTCGGACGATCAGGTCGAACGTGGCGGCCCCGATGCGTGCGCCGGGGGCGGGTATCGCGTCGACCCAGCCGTCGACGGCGCAGTGCTTGGTGTCCATCAGCTGGCCTCCGCCAGGGGGTCAGTGGGGCGAGGGGAGCGGGGTCGGGTGGTGCGCTGGGCGATGTCCAGCAGCTCGCGATTGCGCCGCTGCTGGGCGGGCGTGAGCGGGCGGGCCTTCACGCCGCCGTGGCGGTGCCAGAGCGGGGAGGCCGGTGGCTCGGGGTAGGCGAGGGCGTGGTCGACTTCGCGGTCGGTACTGCTCATGGGTCCTCCAGGTGGAGGTCAGGCGTGGTCGCCTTGGCCCTTGGACTTGGGCTTCGGCGTGAGGTCGGAGGCGAACCGCCCGAGGCGGGCCTCCACGGGGTGGGCGATGATCCAGTCCTCAGCGCATGCGTGCAGGGGAGGTCCTGCCGGCGGTCGAAGTGCTGGCCGTCGCGCCGAGAAGTTCGCCGGGAGCCGGAATCAGACCTGGCTCGAAGGGCGTCTTCTGCTTTGTGCGTCCCCTGCGGGTCACGGCCGGAAGTTGGGCAGCTGCTGAAACACGCGGTCCAGCAGGTCCGGTGTCGGCTTCCAGGGCACGACCTGCCCGCGTACGGGGACGGGCAGGGGCAGCTCCTGGACGTCGTCGAGCACCAGGTGCCACGCGCCTGGGTACGCCCACTCCGAACAAGGGGGCGCTCCGTCGGGGTCCTGGTGGCAGTCGGTGATCCGGGCGATGCCGACCACCGCGCCAGTGACCAGCTGGCGGCCGCGGATCGTGCGGCCAATCAGCGGGATGCGCAGGGCGGGCTGGTTGATGGTCTTGCTCGTGTGCAGCAGCACCCAGCCGGTCCTCCACCGGGCGGGCCGGTTCTCCACCGTCTTGGCCCCGGCGAGAATGCAGGCCACGTACGGCTGCCGGATGCTGATGCCGCGGATCCAGTCGCCCTCGGGCAGGGCCGCGGGGCTCATGCGGCGCGCCCCCACACGCCGGTGCCCGGACGTCCGGCCCGGCGGCCGTTGATGGACGACACGGTGGCGTGCGCGGCGGTGGCGAGGTGAGCGCGGCCGGAGTGCTTGCCGTCGTACAGGGCCGCGTCGGCCGCCCTCTGCAGGGCGGTCAGGTCGCGGGTGCCGATCACGTCCGGCGTCGCGGCGCCGACTGAGGCGGCGACGTCGACGGTGCGGCCGTCGTCCAGGACGACCGGCGTGTGCAGCATCCGGACCAGCTGCGCCAGGCGCTGTTCGCGGCGGGTGGCGGGCAGCTCCAGGACGACTGCGAACTCATCGCCTCCGAGCCTGCCAACAGACGCGCACGGGCCTGCCCACGCGGTGAGCCGGGCGCCGAAGGCCGTGAGGACGGCGTCACCTGCTGGGTGGCCCATCGTGTCGTTCACGGCCTTGAAGTGGTCGGCGTCGACCATGACCAGGGCCGTGTCGTCGCCGTGGCGGGCCAGGAGTCGGCGGGCGCGGGCGGTGTAGGCGTCGCGGCGCAGCAGGCCGGTTAGCGGGTCGCGCTTCGTCGCGGCGAGCTGCCTGTGCAGCGCGACGGCATGGACCGCCCAGCCAATCAACGGCACGGCGGCGGTCGTCAGTAAGAGGGTGCGCTGGCCGATCCGGCCCTGAACGCGCAGGAGGGACGACATTACTTGGGTTCTCCGTCTCGTCTCGTACGGGATGGGTGGGCCCGGGACAGCCGTCAAGCCGCCAAGCAAGTGCGGCTGTCCCAGGGCGGAGCTACAGCGCGTAGTCGCTGCGGGTGGTCCAGCTGACGGGGTTGTGCCAGAGGCTGGCCTTCGCGGCGGGCCACTCCATCTGCCAGCCGGGCCGCAGCCCGCGCGCTCCCCAGCTGTCCGGCTGCTTGCCGGGGATCTCGAGTCCGGCCGTGTGCGCGGCGAGGGCGGCGTCGTACACCTCGTGCGCGCGGCGCAGGGCCGCGGCCGGGGAGTCGGCGACGCCGGTGAAGACGTGCACACCGTGCCGGTCGGGGTGGTTGGTGTCGTGTATGGGGACGTCGACCTAATTCCCCTAATTCCCCTGGAAGGACGGCCGGGCCAGCACGATGGGGCGTGGTGCGTTCGAACAGCGGGATCGTCACGCCTTTTCCCATGCGTGGCCTGTAGGCCTCAGCGGAGAGCGGCGGGCGGTCCTGCGCTCCATGTGGTGGTGGTCAGGCGGGCGCCGATCGGATGCCTAACGTCAACCAGGGCAGCAAGCACTCCTACGAGACTGGCGACGGTCGGCGCCTCACCTGGCCACCACCACTCGATCAACCGTGGTGCGCTGCGTGGGCACCGGGTGGACATCTCACGTCGACCAGGCACTCGCATGCCCTCTTACGAGACCGGTGGCGCCCGGTGTCCTCGAGCACACCGCGGCTGGCGGTTGTTGGCGCCCGCGGGCGTCGGGCGGACGACTTTGGTTCACACGTCCCTGTGAGGGCTGATTAGGAAGAGCGCTCGCCGCCCGGCGCCTCGGGACGTCAACACCCGCCACTTGATCACTCGTTGGAGTTGGTGGTGCGAGCCCGCCACACGGTGACCTCTTGTGAAGCCTGAGCCCTTGAGCTCCTGCCAAGACCGAGGCCCGTGAGGCGAGCTGGTGCCACGAACAGCTACTGAGGTGGCGGACCAGCCGTAGGGCGGAGTCCTGGAATTAGGTCGCTGCGTGGCCCGCATGTGCTCGCGACCAGCACAACAACGTCATGGGGAAGGAAGACCTTGATCTACTGCGGAATCGACTGGGCCGAGCGGCATCACGACGTCGCCCTGGTCGACGACAGCGGCCAGTTAATCGCGAAGCTGCGCATCACCGACGATGCCGTCGGCTACCGCACCTTGCTTGACCTGCTGGCCGAGCACGGCGACACCGAGCAGGCGCCGATCCCGGTCGCGATCGAGACCTCGCGCGGCCTGCTGGTGGCTGTGCTGCGGACCGGGAAGCGCAAAGTTTTTGCGATCAACCCGATGGCCGCTGCTCGCTACCGCGACAGGCATAGCGTGTCGCGCAAGAAGTCCGACCCTGGCGATGCCCTTGTACTGGCAAACATCTTGCGCACGGACATGCACGCTCACCGTCCCTTGCCTGACGACAGCGAACTCGGTCGAGCGATCGCCGTGCTCGCCCGCGCCCAGCAGGACGCGACGTGGAACCGTCAGCAGATCTCCAACCAGCTCCGCTCCCTTCTGCGCGAGTACTACCCTGCCGCGCTGGCCGCCTTCGAGCCTTGGAGGAACGCTCTCTGCCGACGGGAAGCACGGGAGATCCTGAGGGTCGCCGCCACGCCGACCCAGGCTGCACGGCTCACGCGCACGCAGCTGCAGGCCGCGCTGAAGCGCGCCGGTCGTGAACGGAGCATCGCCACCGAAGCGGACCGCATCCGTGACATCTTCCGGGCCGAGTGGGCCCACCACTCGCCGCTGGTCGAAGAAGCCCTCGGCAAGCAGATGCACGCCCTCCTGGTGCAACTGGAGGCGGCCTGCACGGCTGCCGACGACCTCGCTGGGGCGGTCGAAGATGCTTTCCCTCAGCACCCGGACGCTGACATCCTCCTCAGCTTCCCCGGCCTCGGCGTCCAACTCGGCGCCCGGGTGCTTGCCGAGATCGGCGACGACCGCAATCGCTTTGCCGACGCCCGCGGCCTGAAGGCATACGCAGGCTCCTCACCCATCACCAGAGCCTCTGGGAAGAAGTCAAGCGTCTCCCGGCGATGGGTGAAGAACGACCGGCTCAACCACGCCGGCTACCTCTGGGCCTTCGCTGCCATCACTCGATCACCTGGGGCCAAGGTGCACTACCGGCGGCGCCGCGACCACGGGGACTGGCACTCTGCGGCTCAGAGGAACCTCTTCAACCGCATGATCGGACAGCTCTACTGCTGCCTGCAGCACAACCGGACCTATGACGAGGCCGTGGCCTTCCCACAGGCCGGTGCCGCCGCACAGGCGGTTGCAGCCTGAATTATCGAGCCTTCACCGAACAACGCGAATGTCTGGCAACACCGAGGCGTCCACGCCTTCCCGGGCGAGAACGGTCCGCGCCAGTTCCCGGACAGCACTCCACCCGGGGTCGCTGCCAAGAGCCGCTGTCGTCCACCGGTTCGTGGTTTCGTCGCGTGTCATCCCGTCGAAGATCGAGTCGATCACCCGCAGGTCGGGCAGCGAGTCACGGCCGAGGAGCCCTTCCTCCACCAAGCGCTCGGCCATACGGAAGGCGTGCTCGAAATCGAGGGCGATCTCGTCCGTCACGACACCGTGTTTCTCCAACCACGTTGTCTGGTCCGATGCCGGTGCCGCCATCACCGTCAGCGACTCGATCAGGAGGCGCCGGCGAAACGAAGAACCGTGAGTATCCACAGCGGGATCATCCCACTCGTCTCGGAGAAAGATCCGCCTGTTCGACCGGCCCCCAGCAGCCGACTTGACCCGTTAACCGCCTGAGGTGTCTCGTAGATCCGCAGGTGCATGACGTCCAGCTCCTCTCGCTGTTCGGTGGTGAGGGACCACCGCGACCGCCCCGGCCTCGAACAGGGAGGCCTACTGGCTGCCGCCGAGCGCACCCGGCCCGGAGATCTGATCCCCGACACCGCCGGAACCTTGCGCAGAGCCGTCGCGCCCAAGGCCGCCGGGCACCTGGCCTGGGCCGAGGAGACCTCGACCGGGCGGCGGCGGAACCTCACCTACGAGGAGACCGAAGCCTTCTGGGCCTTCGCAGCGATCGAGGTCCTGCGCCTGACCGGCATCCGCAACGAGGAGCTCCTGGAGCTGACGCACCACAGCATCACCGAATACCGGCTTCCCAGCACTGGCGAAGTCGTGCCCCTGCTATAGGTCGCACCGTCCAAGACCGACAGCGAACGGCTCCTGCTGGTCAGCCCGGAACTGGCGGACGTCCTCTCCACCATCATCCGCCGCCTGCGAGGAGGCAGCGGCGCGATCCCGCTGGTGACCTCCTACGACGTCCACGAGCGGGTCTGGAACCCGCTGATGCCGCTGCTGTTCCAGCGCAATATCGGCACCGAACACCGCGCGTTCACCCCGACCGCGCTCCGGAAGCTGCTGATCAACGCGCTGGCTGCCACCGGCCTGACCGCTGCCGGCGGTGAACCGCTCGTCTTCTCCCCACACGACTTCCGCAGAATCTTCGTGACCGACGCCATCATGAACGGTCTGCCACCGCACATCGCCCAAGTAATCTGCGGACATCGGAGCCTTGACACGACGATGGGCTACAAGGCGATCTACCCGGCCGAGACCATCGAGGCCCATCGCGCCTTCATCGCCCGCCGCAGGGCCACCCGACCCAGCGATGAGTATCGAACCCCCACTGAGGAGGAATGGGACGCATTCCTCGCGCACTTCGAGAAGCGCAAGGTCTCCATCGGCACCTGCGCTCGTGCCTTTTCAAGCCCTTGTATTCATGAACATGCTTGCGTTCGTTGCTCGCTCCTCCGGCCGGACCCGGCCCAGCTCGGCCGGTTGGAGGAGATCCGCGGCAACCTCATTGCCCGCATCGCCGAGGCCGAGCGCGAAGGCTGGCTGGGAGAGGTTGAAGGGCTCCGTGTCAGCCTGGCCGGAGCGGAAGACAAACTCGCGCAGATCACCAGACGCGCCGCCAGTGCGTCGGTCGCCCTCCCGATGCCGACCCTCCGAAGGGAGCCGTGAGCATGCCCGGGATGACGGCGCCTGCGCCAACTGGACGGAGCGTTGGTGTTTCGCTATGCACCGGAGGACAGTCGGCTCACGGCCTGGGCCCATGGCTGAGGCTCGACCAGGTCGTCCCTGTCGAAGGCGTCCTCCTCGAACCAGCCCGTCCCCGCGAGCCATGTCTCCAGCCACGCTGCGAGGCTGGCGGAGTCGAGGAACCAACACTGCTCCCACGATCCGCCGCTGTACGGGTTCGGCTCGAAGAGCAGGACCTGACCGTCCTCACTGAGACAATCAACGCCTGCGTACATGGCACAGCCCCAGGTCAGGATCGGTACGACGCCTTCGGGCCACTCCGGGTGCTCCACTCCAACGGACGCCTCACGTCGCGTCAGGTATTCGCCAACGACGCTGGAGCCCGAACCAAGCAGTGGCAACAGTCGGTAGTCAGGGCCGAAGCCTCCGTCAGCGACCTCGCGATACAGGCGCGCAAGTAGGGGATGCAGCGCGATGCCCAGTTGCCCCTCGGCCTCGGCAATCTGGGCTTCGTCGACAGGCGCGGGAAGGTCCTTGCTGTCCGATGCGGCCCGGGTGGCAACGCGTCGCACGAGGTCATCAATATCAGTCATTGCCGTGATGCTGTCAGAGCTCACTGACATGTCGACGGTCAGGGCCGCCGGGCGGACAGGTGGGCGACAGGAAGTTCAGAGAAGCCTGCATCCGCTGCCCGATGCTGAGCATCAACCCGAAGATGTTGCCCCGCCTGGACGAACTGGAGGAGGACCTCCTGGCCCGCCGCGAACGCGCCGTCGCCGAAGACTGGCGAGGTGAGATCGATGGCCTCGATCTCACCCTCACCTTCCTGCGCAGCAAGCGAGAACAGGCCTGTCGCTTTGCGCGAACCGGGCCGGTCCCGCTCGGACTTCCCGCAGTCCCTCACCAGAATCCCCAGCTCACAGGAGGGTGATCAGGAGAGCGGAGGCCAGAAGCGCTGTCTGATGCAGGGCCTGATCGGTCAAATACATGCCGTTCATCCCCGCTGCCTTCAGCTCCGCGAAGCCCTTCGACCCGATGTGCTGCAACAACCAGCGCACCGGCCATCGGCGATCGAAGAACGCATGCGTCACCGCAGACAGAGCAAGCCCTGCGGCCAAGCCGGTCCAGGACATCTGGAGCGGAAGAACGGCCCAGACCAGTGCCAGCATCATGGCCATCACCAGGTGGTACTGGGCTACGTGTCCCAGGCACGCGCCCCAGCCCCGCCGCGGGCTCACCCCGTCGGCGACCTCGGCCGCCGACGGCGCCGCCTTACCCTCGGCCTGCTGGTCGGTCTGCCCGATCACGTGGTCAGCGAGGTTGTGACCGACGGAGAGAACCGCCCACACCGCCCCGAGGGTCGCCAGGGTCGCGATCTGCTCGATGGAGGTCATCGGGCACCTCCTGCCGCCGTCAGGAGACCGTGGTCCAGAATCAGGGCATGGACGTCCCCAAGCTGCTGGAAGCCGCTTCCCTGCTGGTTCCTGAGAAGATCGCCACTGAGAACGACATCACGGTGAGCGACGTCTGGGAGTACCTCGCTCACGACGAGTGGGAAGTGGCCCTCGATCTGCTGGAAGAACTCGGTGACGTCCGCCCGCTTCCGCTCAGCTTCTGGGAAACCCTGGCCACCGCTGCCGAACAGATGAGGCTGGAGAAGAGCGCGGCCTGGTGCCACTGGCGCGCCTTCGAGACCCGCCACGGGATTCTCCGAGCCGACCTCACCCTCCGCCCGGCCACCGAAGCGCGACGACAGACGCCCATCTCTGGCGCTGGCGTCCTGCGACCGATGTGGAACATCGGCCACCGGACCGCGACCGGCGAACCGGTTCTCAACATTGCCCGGCTCTGGGTGGAGTTCACGCCTTTCCTGGAGCCCGGGGGACATGCCTCGGTACGACTCGCGCCCCTGGACCCCTCGCAGTGGCAGCACCTTCAGCCCGGCCAGGTGATCACCATGCACGAGGACCAATCGGTGGCAGGCACGGCGGTTGTCCTGGAGATCCACCGACCCCCGGCCACGTTCACCACATAAGAACGAGCGCAGTCGACTCGTGCCCTTGGTGCAGAGAAAGTCCAGGTGGAACGCCCCATTGATTCCGTGCGAGGTCAGCTTGTAGAAGCCGCCCTTGCCGGTCTTGGTGGCGATCTTCTCCAACAAGCCCTTGCCGGGAACCCTGCGGTCCGCGGCGTAATGGGTTCCGAACGAGACGGCGAGCGCGGCCGCGGCGGCGGCCGGGTGGACCCGGATGCCGAGCGCGCGGGCGCCGGCCCCGGCGACGATCGCCTGCGTGGCCGTGTAGGTCAGGCAGTGGTGCAGGCACGCCATACGGCCATCGGCCGTGCCGTGGGTCGCCTTCTCCTTCGTGTCCGGGTCCTCGTAGGTGACCGGGTGGTCGTCGGAGGCGCCCTTCACACGGGCACAGAAATCGTCCTGGACCCAAAAATCGCCGATGGCGCTGGCGGCGCGGGTCAGTCCGAGCAGGGCCGCGAAGACGGCGGGGCGATGCGTCATGCTGGATTTCTCCTGATCTCGATGGGTAAGGGAGCGGGCGGCCGGCCTTTTGCCGGTGCTGCGGCCGCCCGGTGTGCCCCGTCCCGGCCTGTGTGGCCGGGACGGGGTTCGCGCTACGCGGCCAGCCGGTGAGCGGCGGGCATCGCGGGCGCGAGGTAGCCGCTGGGGTCCACGGGCGTCCCGTCGAAGCACTCGATGCAACAGCCGAGCTTCTTCGAGAGGCAGAAGAAGAACCGCCTCCCGCAATCGCCGCAGGTCTGGCGAGCTGCCATGGCTCGGTCCAAGGCCCATTCCTGAGCGAGCGTCGGAGTCCGCTTGGGTCTCGCCAGGTCGACACGGAGCAGGAAGCCGCGGGTGGGGTGAATGCACGACCACTGCGGCCGGTACGAGCACCACTTGCAGCGCACGATCGCGACCGGGCCCTTGTTGCCGCCGGGGCTGAGGCCCATGTCCCTCAACTGGCGCCTGGTGACCAAGCCCTCCGGCACAGCGCCACGGTCAAACTCCGGCAGGAGCGCGTCGCTGCGCGGCACCCGCTTCACCTCGCGGGGAGGCCGCTTCATCCGGGGGCGCGTCATCACCTGCTCCAGGCACCGGGCAACCGGTCGGGGCGGTGCGGGTAGCGGGGGCCGGGACGCTGCGGGCGGGGCCGGCCGATCCGGCGGCGCGGGCGGGGAATGAGCACGAGCAGTTCCTCCAGTCGTCGGTGGACAGCGCTGCGCCCCGCCGACGTCGTGCAGGTGTCGGCGGGGCGCAGCTGGTGGTGCGGCTGGGTTATGCGGCGAGGCCGTGGGGTGCTATCCGGGTGTGGCCGGCGCGGGCATGGTGTGGCCCGGCCGGGGCGTCTCCGGCTGTTGCTGGGGGGCACCGTGCAGGTGGGTACCGACCAGGTAGCCGATCAGCAGACCGGCGACGCCGAAGATGTTGTGGCGGTTGCCCTTCCACCAGGTCGGGGCCGGGGGCTCGGTGAGCACGCCTATGACGGCCGGTGCTTTCGCAGCCAAAACGGGGGCTCCTTCTCGCTCGGAACGGGGTGGTGCGTGTGGCCGGGCGGCCTGTCCGGTCCTCGCCCATCCCGCGAGGGCGGGGCGAGGACCAGGCAGGGCGTCAGGTCAGCGGGCGGTGCGGGTGCGGAACTGGCGGGCGGCCCACGACCGCAGTTGGTCGAAGCGGGTGGGGTGCGTGTGCCGCCAGGCGCTGGCCTCCAGGCCGTGCTCGGTGGGGAAGGACTCGGACACGCCGCAGGTGCACGTCCAGACGTACGGCTCGGAGCGGGTGTCGTCGCGGGTGGCGGTGACCTTGGCGGGGAGGCCGTCGTGGCTCCCGTGGAAGGTGCCCACCCAGAACTCGTTCTCCTGCAGCTGCGGCTTCATCGGATTTCCCTTCGGGGCTGGTGGTGGTGGATTGCGGGACGGGGTCAGCGCTGGAGCGGGTGGATGTCGCCGAAGTCGTCACCGGCCGGGGCGGGCGCGGGGATCGTGGCGTGCAGGTGGAGCGTGGGGTTGAACTGGTACTGCGGAGGGTGGTTGTGGACGATGGGCCGCAGCGTCAGGCCGCGCAGGGCGAAGATGCTGGCCAGTGCCCACATGAGGGCGGCGAGCCCGGTGGCGGCGGCACGGCCCCCGGCGGGGGCGGTGGACCAGATCATGGCCAGGCTGCCGATCCCGAACAGCAACCAGGCGATGCGGGCTCCGGCGTTGCCGAAGAACCCGCCGACGAGACCGAGCAGCCCGGTCAGCTGCCAGAACGCGGACAGGGCGGCCGGGGCGACGGACAGGTGCGCGGCCTGGTCGGCGAGGAACACGCGGACGGGGTGGTCGACCGTGCCCCACAGTCCGCTGCCGTCACCGCCGTTCGTGGCCGGGACGGCGGACAGGCCCTTGAGCGTGACGGAGGCGATGTCGCCGGCGGCGTCCAGCATCATGACGATGAGGCTGAGCCCGCCGAACAGTGCCGCCGCCTTGATCCAGGTTGCGATCTCGTGCCAGCTGGCGTGCCGGGCCTGGAAGACCTCTTCCCACCGCTGGTAGAGGAAGCCGCCCTCTTCCCAGGACGCCTTCCACGCTGCGCGGAGCTTCGCGAGGCGCCTGGTGCCGTGCGTGCCGTCCAGCTCGAGGACCGGCGGCGGGGGCGCCTGGTCGAACAGGTCGAAGAAGGACGGGTTGTCCTGGCCGTTGACCGGTTTGTCGTTGCTGGGCATGGCGTAGCTGCTCCCTTGGTGGAGGTGGGTGGTGAGCGGTGGTGGGCTGGCCGGGTCGGTCAGCGGATCTCGTTGCGGGTGCGGGAGAACATCCCGCGCTGGTTGCTGGTGTTGTTGATCTCGGTGTTCTGGGTGACCGGGCCCTCGTAGACGTTCGTCGTGCTGCTGGACTTCGCCTTGGCGATGGCTGCGCCGCCTGCGGTGAGCACCATGGCCAGGCCTGCAAAGGGGGCGATGACGATGAG
The DNA here is from genome assembly GCF_055577115.1 of Streptomyces sp. NPDC033216. NCBI lineage: Bacteria > Bacillati > Actinomycetota > Actinomycetes > Kitasatosporales > Streptomycetaceae > Streptomyces > Streptomyces sp. NPDC033216. Next base: position 101,651 of record NZ_JBVIQK010000019.1, read on the forward strand.
CGCGAAGCGTTCGAGGCCGGGGACGCTGACGAGGGACAGTCCCCTGAAGAGGAGCCAGGACGCGCAGCCGAGACCGGTCGATCCGGCGCCGACGCCGATGCTCGCGACGGCGATCCCGGCCGCCCAGGCCGGGACGATCCGCTTGTCGTCCTGCTTGACGGGCGGGGCATCGCCGTAGGCCGGCGGCTTGGTGTCGTCGCGGAACGAGGTGGGGTGGTGACGTACGGGCTTGCTCGCCCAGTCGTCGATCAGGCGGCGGGCTTCGGCCGCGGCCTCGGACTCGGGCATGCCGTGCTGGGTGTTCAGGGGGTCCATCGGTCTCTCCGATCACGCGGGAAGGGGAGCGCCCTCCTGGCCGTGGTGGCCGGAGGGCGCGTGGGGGAGGGGCCGCGCGCAACGGCGAAGGGCGTCGCCGGAGTGGTGTCCGGCGGCGCCCTTCGGCGTTGTGCAGCAGGTGAGTTGGGGCTGGCGGGTGGGTAGTCACCGCACCTGCGCCCCGGGCATCCTCGATCCAACAGGCGCGGGGAAGGGGATCGGGTGGAGTTCGTCTTCGAGTGCGGGTGGTGCGGCGGGGACAACTTCTTCGTGGGCAAGCAGGTCGGCTTCTGGGTCGACAAGTGGGAGGTGCCCGCGGAGTGGGACTGCCGCTTCTGCGACGGGCTCAACTACACGCACGACCCGCCGTGGACCGAGGCGTAGTTCAGAAGCTGGAGATCAGTCCGGCGAGCGAGACCAGGCCGCTGTTGATGGTCGGGGCCAGGCCGGTCGCGGCGAGGGTGAAACCGAACAGCGTGCAGACCAGTGCGGAGCCGACGCGGACGTAGCCGCCCTTGACCAGGACGACGACGATGATGCCCAGCAGCACGGCGGCAGAGATCGAGAGGGCCACGGCGGTGGTGCTCCTTCACAAGGGGTCGGGTGGGGCCGGCCGCGCTCACGCGAACCGGCCCCGGGATTGGGTGGGTGTGATCAGGCGTCGGTGAGGTTCTTGATGGCCTCCAGCGCCTGGCGAGGAGAGGCGACCTGCTCGGAGCGGCGGCCGCCGCCCTTGGAGCCGCGCCCGCCGCCGCCCTTGCCGCCGCCTCCGCCGCCGCGCCGGCGGGAGCGGCCCTCGCCCTCGTCGTCCTCGTCGGGCTCGGGCCAGAACTCGCCGGGCCGCACAGGCTCGTTCCAGTCGAACCACAGGCCGCGCTTCTCCAGCTCGCTGATCTCGTAGTCGGTGAGCCGGTTGACCTCATCGGGGAACAGCTCGGAGAGGTCGGTGTCGAAGTCGGCGTACAGCGACCGCATGAGCACGGCGCGGCCGTTGTCGAGGACGATGACCGCGACACCGCCCGTGGAGACGCCGTTCTCCGGGTCGGCCTCGCCCTTCATGGCCCGCTCGATCGCGGAGCCCTCCTGGCGGGAGTAGCGGGCCGGGATGGTCGGCACGTCGTAGGCGTTCTCCATGGTGCCCTCCGCCGCCTTGCGGGTGGCGCCGGGCGAACCCATGTTGAAGATGATCGGCCTCGAGTTCTGCCGCAGGTTGTCCTTCATCTCCGTGGAGAACCCGTTGTGCGCGAACGGCGACTGGCCCGCCGGGTTGAAGCCGATCCCGTACTTCAGCCCGGTGACCGTGAGGTCATCGCCGTCCTTCTGGATGAACTCGCCGAAGTCCCCGTCCTGCGCCGCGGTCATGAACTCATCCGCGTACACGTTGAGCTGCCGGTAGGGGCAGCGCGTGTCGCCGGGCTTGTAGTCGTGCGGCTGGCCGTCGTGCGGCCAGGGCATCTCCGCCCTGATCTCGCACAGCGCCTTCGCCGCGCGCAGCTGCCGCGCCATCCACAGTGCGTTCGAGCCCTGCCGGTCGATGTACCGACCGAGCACGGTGGTCTTCTCGTCCTTGCGGACGGTCGACAGCCACACCACCTGGCCGTCCAGGGACTGGGCGGCCATGTTGATCGCGAAGAACTGCGTCTTGCCGGAGCGGGACACCCCGAGGATGAGGCCGTGGGCTGCGGCGTTCTTGTCGTGCTGGTACACCATGGTCTTCACCGGCTGGCCGGTGATGGTGAACCCGCACACGTACATGCCCTTGGCGTCCGGGGTGAGCAGCTCGCGGGTGGCGGGGAAGAACGCGCTGAGCGGCGGGGTGTCGAAGGCGCTGATCAGGAACTCACTGCCGTCGATGAGGACGAACACGCAGGAGTCGTCCTCGGGCAGGTTCAGCGCACGGCAGACCTTGGGCAGGTCGATGCGCGGCGACTCGGTGGAGTCGGCCATCTTCGCCCGGTAGAACGTCACCCCGCGTTCTTCGTCGCGGGTCTTGTGGACCAGCTCGGAGCCGGGGGCGCCGCCCTTGGGCCCGCCGACCCGGTCCGTCCAGCGCTCCTGCGCGGTCGGCTTGGTGCGGCGGCGCTGGTTGGCGTCGGGGGTGATGCGGGCCTCCATCCAGCCGGGCCCGCCCTGGCGGCCGGGCTGGATGGCGACCTCCGCCAGGACGACGTCGCTGGAGTGCACGCCGAACGGCGCGGCGACCGCGGCCTCCGACAAGCCGGTGATCGGCCGTCCGGTCTCCGAGGCGCGCAGCAGGATCGTCATGTCGTGCTGCATGCCGGGGTGCCGGGTGGCCTTGACGATGTGCGTGCGGCCGGGCATCCCGGCCTGCTCCCACAGCACGCGCGCGTCGCGGGTGAGCAGGTCGGCGCCGTCGTCCGGCTGCTCCACCGGCTCGTCGAGGACTTCGGCGGGCGCCGGCTGCGAGGCCGGGGCGGCAAGAGCGGGGCGGTGACGGCGGCGGGTGTGCCGGGAGAACGGCATCACCAGGTAGCCGGCCGCCGCCCATCCGGCGGCGAGCAGCCCGTCCATCCAGTACGGGCCCCAGCCGGTGGTGGTCTTGGCGGCGACGTCGACGGCGGCGGCCAGGACCAGCGGAGACCAACGCAGAATCTTGCGTCCGGCGCCGGGCTCGTCGCTCTTGGCGGCGAGGAACCAGCCGCCGATCCCGGCGGCGCCGGCCAGTTGCACGACCTGGTTGACGGGGCTGTCGGGGTAAAGGTTCGGGGCCACGGCCAGCACGGGCGCGGCGAGGGTGTAGGCGAGGCGTTCGAGCGCGACACTGCGCGGCGTGGTCACCGGCTTCTCCTTCGGCGAATGAGCACGGGCGGCCCCGCGATGTGCGGGGCCGCCCGTGGCGGGGTGGGGGTGGGGGAGCGGGGTCAGTCGTTGAAGAAGCCCGGCTTGGGCGTCCTCTCGCGCCGGTTGGAGCGGATGTCGTCCAGCGCGCCGTAGAGCTTGGAGTGGGTGCGCTTGGTCTCGTAGGTGAGGTCGGCGGTCTCCTGCGCGGTGTCGTGCAGCTTCTTGACCTGGACCCCGGCGCCCCCGAGGGCGACACCGACGTTGCTGGTCAGCTCCACGAACTTCGGGTCGAGTTCGGCGTTGGCGACGTCGCGGGCCGCGTCCTCGGCACGCTTGCGGTTCTTCGCGATGCTGCGCACGAGTTCCTCCAGGCCGAGCCCGGCGTCGTCGAGTGCGCGTCCGAGGGTGTCGAGCTTGGCCTGGACGGCCTTGTAGCGGTTGTCGCCGTCGGCCACGGCGGGCGCCGCGCTGCTGGGGCGGGGTGCGAGTTCGCTGCTCATCAGCGGGTTTCCTCCCTGGTCTTAGTCGTGGTGGGCGGCGGCCGACGTGTACTTCAGGCCCGCGTCTTCCTTCGCAGCCATGTCCTGGCCGTACACGCGGGCGACCATGGCGGCCGCGAGCTTGGCGGCCTCCAGGGCCAGACCGCACTCGGTCGCGCACCGTTCGGCCTGCTGCTTCATGCGGGCCGCGGCGTCGGCCAGGTCCGAGATCAGCTCGGTGACCTCGGTGGTGACGTTGTGGTCGCCGATCAGGTCGGCGGCCATGTCCCGCAGGGCGTCGGCGACCTTGTCGAGGGCCTCCCCGAGGGCTTCGGCCCGCTCTTGGTCGGACGCTGCCTGGATGGCGATGTTCGCCATCTCCACCAGGTAGTCGCCGAACGTGATGTCCGTGCGGTGCTGGGCTCCGAGGCCGCCCGCGCCGGACGGCCTGCTGACCTGCGAACTGCTCACGCTGCTCCCTTCCGTGCTGGTCGGCCGGCTGGTGCCAGGCCGCGCGGTGTGCTTCTCCGGCGCGGGCGGCAGGCCCTTCACGCCGGTCGTCATGGCTGCGGGCCCGTCAGGGACGATGTCCGCGTTGACGATGTCGTCCTCGCGCTTGCCGTCTGTGCGCAGCGGGCGGGCAGGGCGGCCGGGCCACTCCCACGTCGGGGTGGAGTCCTCCTCGCCGAACGGGCTGTCCGCCGGACGGTCACGCCGACCGGCACGACCCGTACGACCACGTCCCGCACGCCCGGTCCGGCCGGTGCGGCGGGTACGTCCACGCCGTCCGGCCCGGCCTGTGCCGCCGGTGCGCCGGCGCCGGAACCGGCGCCGCTTCTTCGCGTCGCCAGACGCCCCGTCACCGGCCGTTGAGTCGGTGCCAGGCGCATCGCCCGCCTTGCCGTCCTTCGCGGCGCTGGAGGCCCCGTCAGGGCCGTCCTTGGCGGACTTGGCGTCCTTGCCGTCGGTGCTCTTGCCGTCGTCAGTGCCCTTGCCCTTGGAGTCCTTGTCCTTGGTCAGGCTCACCTTCTCGGTGCCGGCCTTGACGTCGGCGTCCTTGGCGTCCTTGGCGTCCTTGGCGTCCTTGGCAGCCTTCGCGTCGGCGCGGCGCTTGTCCCAGCGGCGCTGGGCTTCCTCACCGACGGCCTGACCCAGCGTGGTGCGGCCCGAGTCGGCCGACGCCGCGGCTTCCCGCTTCGCCTTCCGTGCCTCCGCCCGCTCCGCCTTCTTGGCCCGGCGGGCCTCCCACGCCTGCTGCCGCTGGGCGCGCGCCTGGTCGCGGTCCTTGCTCCGGTCCGCGACGCCGGCGGCGTGCCCAGCTGTGCGCCGCTCCTGCCGCCCGGCCTGCCGGACCCCGGCGCGCTCCTGGCGGCCGCGGGCCCGCACGGCACGGGCGCCGGACGCCTGACCCCCGCCGTCACCCTTCGAGTTGCCGCCCCGGCCGGAGCCGCCAGAGCCCGTCTGAGAGCCTTTCGACCCCCCGGACGGACCGCTGCGCCCCGGACCGGATGCACGGCCGCCAGAGCCCGTCTGAGGGCCCTTCGCGCCGCCCTTGCCGCTCCCGCTGCCCCCGGACGATCCGGACCCCGAACGGCCGCCGGGGCCTCCGGAGTTGGAGCCGCGCGAGCCGCCGGGCCGGTTCGGGCCCGAGCTCGAGTTGCGGGACGGCCCGCTGCTGCCCCCGCCGCGCGAGGACCCGCCCCCGCCGCCGGCCTTCGCGCGGCCCTTGTCCGCCCCCAGGCCGGAGCCGGACGCTTTCGTGCGGTCGGCATCAGCCTTTCCGCGGGCCGCCGCCTTGTCGCCCTTCGCTTTCATCATCGCGGCGTGGAGCTTTCCGTTCTGCTCCATCATCGCGACTTCCTGCGCGGTGCGACCCTCCAGCAGCGCCGCCTTCCGCGCTATTTCAGCCTCACGGAAAGGCGCTTCGCTTTCATGGTTGGCCCGCGCCATTTCCAGCCGAAATTCCAACCAGTCACCGAGACGGTCAGCGAGAGAACGAGGCTGTTCATATTCACCTTCCTCGTATTCACCGTCATCTTCACCGGTTTCCGGTGCGGTAATTCCTTCGGAACGCAGCGCGGTCGCAGGGTCCGGGGCCGCCGGAATCGTCGGCAGTTCCATCGTCGCTTCCTCCGGGCGCTCCGGGGGAGCCTCCGGAATGTCTTCCGGCGGTGGAATGGTGTCGATGAAATCCGGGATCGGCGGCAGCGGGTACGTGGAATCACCGCTCCAGGGACCGTGGACCAGCGTTCCGCCGCCGGTGTCGTCGGACTCGTCGGACACGGTGCACCCCCCTCCAGGGGACTTGACAGACAGTGGGGTCTCGTGTGCACGCGCGTGCACGTGCACGTGTGCACGCTTTACGCGCGCGAGGCCCCGCCGGAGTCCGGCGAGGCCTTCGTGGGTGACGCTCAGTTACGCGGGCCGTGCTGCTTGAGGACGGTGTCCGCGTACTGCATGAGGTGATCGAACAGCCGCGGGTCACCCGCCTGCCGCTTCTCCAGCACCAGCTTGAAGAGGCGGCAGACCAGCGTGAACGCGGTGATGACATCACCGCGACCGGCTTTGACTTCCCTGGTGATTTCGGACCGAGTAACGCGAAGCCAGAATTCCATCCGGCCGATCTCGCCGCGACTTTCGATCGCCTTGCGCTCTTCTTCCTGCAGCCAGCCGTTCCGCCCTTGAATGGAGCGTTCGGCACTGCTGAGGGGGCGCGTCACGCCGACTCCCTCTTACCGAGGTCGTAAATCGACGTGGGGCCACCATACACGGAATTCTGGCTCTGCGCACCCTGCTGCGGCGGGTTGGGTGCGGCCTGGAGCGTCGGCGGGTTCTTCTTCCGCTGCTTTTCCAACTCCTTTTCCTTCCTGTCCTTGGCCGTATTTACAACGGCCTCGTCGTGGGCGCGGCGCTTATAAGCGCTCTTTTCGAGGCCCTCGGTGAGGTTGTTCAGGTTCTTGAGCACGTTCCCGAGGGCCTTTTCGACGGGCATCGCGCGCAGCCTGGCGTGGTACCAGCGGTCGCCCTCCACGTGCGTGTCGCGCAGGTGCACGCGGGTCTCGTGCGCGAGGGTCTCCAGGTTCTTGCCGATGTCCAGCAGGACCCGCTGAACGTCGGCCAGGTACCGGGCGGTTGCCTCCGGGTTCTGCGCGACGTCGCGCAGAGGGAAGTGGTTCGGGTCGTTGCTGTTCATGCGAGAAGACCTCCAGGTCTCGGGGGTTGGGGAAGGGGGAAATCCGCGATCCCCGAGGCTGTTGCGCGGGGTTGGGGCGGTACTCGGTCGTGCCTGGCCCGCGCCCCGCTCGGGGCGGGAGCGGGCGAGCGGCCTGCCGGCCGTGGCCGTCACCGGTCCGCGCTCGGGGTGCGAGCGCGGACCGGTGGCGACCATGAGCGGCAGGGGTTCCGCCAGGAGGGTGAGCGCGTCAGCGCTCACCGGGCGCTCACCTACGCGCCCGGGGCGGCCTCTTCGACCTGAGCGCGCAGGCGCTGAGCGGTCGGCCGGGAGACCGGAGTGTCGGACAGGCCCGCGTCGGTGAGCGCGTCGCGGATCTCCGTCCACTCGGGGCGGCGCCCGAGCTCGGTGTAGAGCAGACGGATGCGAGCGTGGCGGCGCTCGGTAAGCGCCTCCGTCTCGCTGCGCGTACGAGCGTTCTCCGCTCGCTGAGCGTCCGTCTCCTCCGTGGCGCGCTCACCCTCGTGAGCGCCGGAGGTGAGCGCCGGGCGCTCACGCTCACCGCGAACCTCCCCGGAGGTGAGCGCGCTCACGTCGGGGTGAGCGTGCTCGGTTTCCTCCACGCGCTCGGTGGTCTGAGAGTCCTCGGGGGTGAGCGTGTCGGCGAGCGCGGCGGGCGCGCTGCCGAGCTTGAGCGTCATCCGCTGCTCCAGCGGAGCCTTCCAGCGCCACAGCAGACCGTGCTCTTCCTTGAGCTGCGCTCGCAGGTAAGTCTCCTGCTGGAGGCGGGTGAGCGCGTCCTCGTAGGAGGTGATCTCCCACAGGATCATCCGGCGGCGCAGCCGGGCGGTGGGGATCGGGGCGAGGATCCAGCGGGAGCGGCGCACCGTCTCCATCCGCTTCTTGCCGGTGACCGCGCCGATCCGCGTGGCGTACACGTGGGAGGCGATCTCCGAGAAGACGACCCACAGCAGGGTGAGGGCCGCGTGACCGAGACGCCCCGAGGTGCTGTCCGAGGCGTTCCAGTTGAGGTAGACGGTCACCGCCGTCAGTGCCCTGGGCACCCAGCGGATCCAACGCAGCTCCATGCCCATGCGGATCAGCACCAGGTTGGCGCCGGTGAAGGCCGGGATGGCGACGTCGATGCCGACCGGCAGCAGCCACGGCCACTCCCAGCCCCACCCGGCCGCCTTGGTCTCCAGCGCGGTGTAGGAGGACAGTAGGCCGAGGGTGGAGACGACGGCGGCCGCCAGGACGATCGCGACGACCAGCACCAGTTCCTGCCCGGACAGCGGCGGGACCCCGCCGGCGGGCCGGGCGTCGGCCCGAGCCTTGCGGCGGGCGGCGCGCGACTCGGTCCGGATCTCGCGGCGGCGGGCCCGCTGCACGGTGCGCTGCGTCGCCGCCTCCATGACCCGTTCGGCCTCGGCTCGGGCCTGCGCGGCGGCGGCCTGGTCGGCCGTGGCCTTCGCCGCCGCCTCCCGGGCCGTCTTCGCGTCCGTCTCCGCCTGCTCGCGCAGCCGGGCAACGTCCTTGTCGGCGGCGGCCCGCAGCTCCTCAGCGGTGGACCGGGCGTCGGCCAGGGCGCGATCGGCGTCGGCACGAAGGCCCGCGGCCACCTTCTCGGCTCCGGCCCGCACCTGCACGGCCTGGTCGTCCGCGCTCTCGCGCATCCGGTCGGCCTCGCCCCGCGCCCGCTCCAGCACCTGTTCGGCGTCGGTGGTGGCGCGGGTGCGGGTCTCAGCCGCGGTGCGCTCCGCAACCGCGAGCAGCTCGGTGCGCTTGGTCTCCGCGTCGGTCCGGACCTGCTCCGCCTGCGCGGCCGCCGTGGTGGTGACCTCTTCCGCCTGGCGGCGGGCGTCGGCGAGCATCTGCTCGGCAGCCGCCTTGGCGTCGGTGAGGACCTGGTCGGCCTCGCCGGTCGCCGTCGTCGTGACGGTGTCGGCCTCGCGGCGCGCGTGGGCGAGCAGCTGCTTGGCCTTCGCTTCGGCGTCGGCAAGGACCTGCTCCGCGTCGGCGGCCGCGGCACTCGCGGCGTCGTTGCGGACCTGGTCGGCTTCGGCCTGGGCGTCGGCGAGGATGCGGGCCTGCTCGGTCGTGGCGGCCTCGGTGATCGTGGCGGCCTCGGTGCGCGCGCCGTCCAGCAGTTCGGCGGCGCGCTCCCGGCCGTCGGCGAGGATGCGGGCGGCGTCGGCGGCGGCCTGGTCCCGGAGGTCGGCGCCGCGGTCGGCGGCGTCGGCCAGGTGCGGGTCGGCCTCCGGGTGCACCAGCGGCGCGGTGGTCTCGGGGGCGGTGGCCTGGGCGGGGATGGAAGCCGGCGGCGTCGGCGCCTTGGCGCGCCCGTTGGCACGAGGCTTCGCAGCCGGGGCGGTCTGGCGCCTGCGGCGGGTGGTGCTCTTGGGGGCCACGGGGTGTCCTCTCTTACGTTGTGGCGCCTCCGTGCAAGAGGTCACCGCGGGTCGGCGTCGGTCGGTAGGGTCTTGACCAGGTCCTCCGGGGCCTCGGCAGCTCTAATGCCGGGGACTCGGAGGACCGTCTGCGTGGAGCAGGTGGTCAGCGCTGGGCGGGCAGCGCGGCGGCGAGGGGGCGGTGCGGGGCGACGACCCGGCCGTCGGGGAGCAGCTCGCCCGTGTCCTCGAACAGCAGGACGCCGTTGCACAGCAGGCTCCAGCCCTGCTCCGGGTGAGCGGCCACGACGTGCGCGGCCTCGCGGTCCGGGCTGTCGGCCGACGGGCACTTCGGGGTGTGCGTGCACAGCGAGTCCGGCATCCGGGTGGTGCCGGCGGTCGTCGCGGTGTCGAGCTGGGTGCTGCTGCGCATGGGCTCTCCTGCGGGGATGCGGGCCCGAGACTCTCCCGGGCTGGAGGCGTGCGAAAGGCCGGCCGCCCGTAGCGTGGGCGGCCGTTCGGTGGCAGTGCTGCAGGGCGGGCAGGAAGTTGCCCGCCGCTCCCGTCCGGCGGGAGTCAGGCGGAGGCGGCGGCGCGCTCGCGGGCCGCGCGGCGCTTGAGGGAGCGGCGCTCCTTCTCGGACAGCCCGCCCCACACGCCCGCGTCCTCGCCCCGCTCCAGCGCGCCCTCGAGGCAGCTCTCCATGAGCGGGCAGCGGCGGCAGACGGCCTTGGCCTCCTCGATCTGGAGGAGCGCCGGGCCGGTGTCCCCGATCGGGAAGAACAGCTCGGGGTCCTCATCGACGCAGGCCGGACGGGGCCGCTCGATCACGTCGGTGGAGACGGGCGCGTAGGCGTGGCTGCGTACGACGGCGACGGACACTCGCATCTTCATGTGGGCCTCCCAGAAGGTCCGTGTACGAGGCAGCCCCGGGGCGGTGTCCCCGGGGCTGCCTCATGGGTTGGCGGCGGGCTGAACTACCTGGCGTCGGCGATGCGGCAGCGGATCTGCTTGCCGACCGGAGAGGGCACGATGTCCCAGCCGGGCGCCAGCATGTCCAGCAAGCCCAGGCCGCGCCCGGACTCCGCGTTGTCGCTGTCCATCGCCACCGCGCTGCGGTGAGGCAGCAGATCGGCGGCGGGGTCGTGCACGTTCACCTGGACGCTGCGCCCGGTGACGTACACCTCTACGACCAGCGGCACGTGATCACCGCAGGCCCGCACGGCGTTGCCGAGCAGCTCCGAGACGAGCCACTCAGCGGTGTCGGCGGTCGCCTGGCCGGCCCCGTACGCCTTCAGCACGGACACGGTCAGACCGCGCACCGTGCTGAAGGCGACCTCGGAGGCCGTGATGTGGGCGACGAACCCGCGGTCGCGGTGCTGGACGTACAGGCCGGGGACGCATGCCGGAAGCTCCGGCCGCTGCGAACGGCGCTGGTCGTTCATGCGGGCCCGGCGCAACATGTCGTCCATGTCCGGGCTGCTGTCTCCCCGTGCACCGGGAGGCGCGGGAGATGTCATGATGGGACTCAAGGTTTTTCCTCTCACGGAGTGACCTGCTGAACGGCCCTGGGGCGGAATCCCGGGGCCGCTCGTTTTGGCTGGTCGTACGAGCAGCCACGGCCCCGGCCGCCCCTCGATGTGGGGCGGCCGGGGCCGTGGTCGTTCGTCTCGGCGTGCGGGTCAGACGGTTGACGTGCTCGGAGCCTTCCGCGCGTACTGCTTGCCCAGTTCGGCCTGGCGCCGGTCGTACGCCTCCTTGTCTCGCGGTGTCAGCGGGACCGCGGGGCCTTCCGTGGGGGCGGCGCCGGCGGGCACGGCACGGCGGTTCTTGTCGGCGTCTGCCACGCGGGGCAGCACGGCGTCCCAGTCGGCCACTCGCCTGGCCGGCGTGCGCTCCGCGCGAGCCCGCAGGGTCCGGTCGGTCTGCGGACTGAATGCCTTCGGCAGCACCGCGGTGGCCGTCCGGCTGGAGGCTTCCTTGATGGCGTCGGTCAGGGCCTGGCACCACTCGGGGATCGTCATGTCGAACTCGACACGGCGGTTGCTGCCCCGGCAGCGGACCGCATCAGCGACACCGGCCTCACCTTTGTGGTGCGGGACCAGCTTCTGCACCTTGTCCCGCATGCCTGTGATCGGGCACCAGGTCTTGCAGTACTCGCAGACCAGGACGGCCTTGAGCGGCTGCCGGAGGTCGATGTGCGACGGCGGGAGCTGGGAGAGCTTGATGGCGGGGAGGCTGCTGACCCGCTTCGTACGGGTCTGGGTCTTCCGCTGTTTGGCCTTGGGCATCGCGGACGTGATGGTCATGCGGAATCTCCTTGCGTGCGGAGGGGTTGGGCTGCGTCGCGGTGCTCTCTCCGCCCGCCAGGCGCACGGGAAGCCCGGCGTCCTGGAGGACGGACAGCGCATCAGCGCTGCGACGTACATGCAGGGAGTCGAGAACCCGGGAGTTTGGTGGTGCCACATCCCGGCCCCCTCTTGCGAGGCGGACGACTTACTGCGGTCTTGCTGGTAGGGGACCGACGTTCCGGCTCCCTCATCCGGCGCCGCCTGCGGGCGGTTCCAAGTGGGGGAGCCGGGCCTGTAAAGACCCGGCAGAACCTTACCGACTTACTTAGCTTGGTTGATACAGTGCAGCACGCAGCAAGACTGTGTCAACCAAGTTGGGGAAGCTATCTAGACTGATGAAGGAGCTCTACGATGTGGCTCATGACGGCCGAGGACTTGCAGCCCTACCAACGCATCACGCAGGACGTGAAAGACCAGGTCAGACTGGGTCGCCTGCAAGGCAACGACAAGTTGCCCAGCACCCGAGAGCTCGCCGACCACTATGGGGTCGCCCCCGGAACGGTGCAGCGCGCGCTCGCAGAGCTCCGCGCTGAGGGCGTCGTCTACTCCCACCAAGGGCGCGGATCCTTCATCCGTGAGTCGGCCATCGACGTCGTTGCCGACCCGACCGCCCAAGCGATCAAGCGCCTGGAGGAGCAGGTAGCTGAATTGACTGAGCGGCTGGAACGGCTTGAAGCCAGCAGTGACCCCAAGAGCTGACTGAGCGCCATGAAGAAGGGTGACCGGCATTGCTTCGGACACGGCTCTCACCGATCCCGCCTGCTGGAAGCCCCCAGCAGGGCTTTCCAAACCAGCCCTGTCAGGCCAGTGCTGGCTACGGCGATCACGATGTCGCGGATGACGACCAACAGCACCGATACGACCAAGCCGGCCGCCAGAATCGCAGCCACACGTATCACCACTGCGGCAGGCCTGCCGCGAGATCGGGGCCCTATAACCTGCCTCATGCAAGGGCAATTGTGCGTCGACGTCGCCTCTGTGAGCGCAAAGTTGATCTGTCGACCATGTGCATCAGCAACGGTGTGCGCAAGGTCGTGGACATGCCAGACTTGGGTCATCTCACCCTCCTGAGTGGCAGTTGAGAACGCGGGCTGGTGTAGTTGCCACTACAGGTGTAAGCGTGATCTTCCCCAGCTTCTACGGTGGGTTTGTATCCGTCGGACGGATACAGAGACTTGGATACATGGAGGGGGCCCGAAATGGGGCAGCGGCCCAATGTGCTGACGCCGGATCAGTCGCCCCAGCACCGTCTCGGCTACATGATCCGGGAGCTGCGCGAAGCGCGCGGCATGTCCATGCGGGACCTCGCTAAAGGGACGTTCGTTTCGCACTCCAAGGTGCAGCGATGGGAGAACGGCGAGCGGCCCCCGAAGGACCGGAGTGAAGTCGAGCTCATCGACCAGGCGCTTGGTGCTAGCGGGCTCCTGATCGAGCTGTGGCAGGAGATCGACCGGGGCGTCACCGGGACCGGACATGTATCCGATCCGGCGCTCCATGTATCCGATACATCGTCAGGCCTGGCCATGGCCCTGTCCCAGGCGGCAGCGTCGGACGGTGAGGGGATCTTCGTCCCTCGACGTCTTGACGATGGAACGGTGGTGCTCGTGGCACTCGATCGACGCGCGCTGTTGCGCGCCGGTGTGGGGATCGGCACGGCGGCGATGGCTGGTCTGCCCGCGCCAGCGGCCGCGGTGGTCAGTCCGGCCGACGATCCCTTCGGGTTTGCGAGAACTGCCTCCGAGGCTTGGTCCGGGCTCCGACTTTCCCGGCCAGTACCGGACTTCGGGGTCGACTGGCAGGCCTTGCTGCCGGGCGGCCGTTCCATGCTCGGCTCCCAGCTCTCCCTGCAGGTCCACCCCGCGCGCATCGAGGGGAAGCGGGTGGTCGTATCCATCCCCGATCAGCGACGTGTACAGGAGTTCCTGTCCCGGCCGCATCGCAGCCTGCTGGTCGGCGCGGTCAGCACTGAGGGCATCTCGAAGTTCTACGTCCTTGATGGGCGCGCGGCCCAGAAGAAGCTCGCACACAACGGCGGCATGTACGAGGTCGCCGCGCCCGCCGCGTACGAGCTGGACGATCTCACCTACGGCATCCTGTGGGCCGTCAGCAACTACGACGACGCACTCCAGGCCGATGACCAGTCTCTTTCTGAGACTCGCAGTGATCTCAAGGCCTATGAGCGGCTGTCCTCCTCCGCGGTCAGCCGGGAAGCCGCGCCCGGCCTGAACTCCGTGGCCCACATGTGGTTGGGCTCGGACTTCTGCGCCCGCCACATCCTGAAGGCCCTGCCAGAGTTCCCGGAGCTGCCCGCGTTCTGGACGCGGGAGCAACGCGGCGAGGAGGCCAGCGCCTGGCTGATCTTCGATCACAAGTACCCATACCTGCGGGAGACCACGAAGGCGCTCGGCAGCACCAGCACCCGGGCGTTCTGCATCCCAGAAGAGGTCGTCCGCTCGTCCCCGAGATACGAGCGGATTCTGCTGTTCCTGGCCGTGGCGCTGATGGAGTCGCTCGGGATCCACGCCCAGTTCACGTCCGATCCTGCCTACGAGGCGGTGGAAGGTTTCGTGGTCGCGCCCGATAAGGAAGCGATTATTGCGAACTGGGTCCGCGGGGACGGCATGTGGCACGTCGACGTGACCGCCCGGGCCTCGGTCGTCCGCGAGTTCACGATCGCGGCGCGCGACGTCGACGCTGACTCGCTCACTGCGGCACCGACAGCCGCCGGACGACTGCGTGCTCTGGCGCAGTACCTCGATCTGCCGTGGTCCTGGTTGATCCAGCGGTGCGGCCAGCTCTCCCGGCATGGATCGTCCGGGCTGATCCAGTCCCGCAGCCGGCTGGTCTCGGCAACTGGCGTCGACGCCGCATGCGCGTATGTGGCCTCACTTCCTGCCGATCACTGATCCCGCACCACTACCTGCCTGTTCATAAAGGAGAAAGAGGCCATGGCCGACAATGATCGGCGCGTCGCAGTGATCTCACTCGGCGGCACCATCGCGATGACCGCGCAGACCGATGGCGGCGCGACGCCGACGCTGTCGGCCGACGACCTCGTCGCCGCGGTACCGGGTCTCGCCGACACCGGCATCCACGTCCAGGTGCACGACTTCCGCCGTCTGCCCGGCGCATCGCTGGGTTTCTCAGATCTGATCGAGCTCACCGCGACGATCGAGACGCTCACGGTCGATGGCGTGGTCGTCACTCAGGGAACAGACACGATCGAGGAGACCGCGTACCTACTGGACGTCGTCACCACCGGCGACATGCCGATCGTGGTTACCGGCGCCATGCGCAACGCGAGCATGGCGGGAGCGGACGGCCCCGCGAACGTGCTGGCAGCGATCCGTACCGCAGCCAGCACCGAAGCGCGGGGCGCCGGCTGTGTGGTGGTGTTCGGAGAGGAGATCCACGCTGCCCGCTGGGTCCGCAAGACCCACGCCACCAGCCCCACCGCCTTCACCTCGTACCCGGGACCAATCGGCTACGTGGCAGAAGACCGCGTCCGGATCCTGGCCCGCCCCGACGCGACCCCGCCGATCAACCGCCCCAGCGCCGCCACCTCCATCCGCACCACCGTCTTCACCGTCGGAATCGGCGACGACGGGACGCTCCTGCAGGCACTTGGCGACCATGTCGACGGCCTGGTGGTCGCGGCATTCGGGGCCGGCCACGTCCCGATGGCCTGCGTGGACACCCTCACCGACCTCGCCAAGCGCATGCCCGTCATCCTGGCCACGCGCACCGGATCTGGCCCTGTCCTGCGGCAAACCTACGGCTTTCCCGGCTCCGAGTCGGACCTGCTCGCCCGCGGGCTGATCTCCGGCAACACGCTGGACCCGGTCAAGGCACGGATTCTGCTGCACCTGCTGCTGCTGTCCGGATCCGACAAGGACCAGATCACCCAAGTCTTCAGCTCCCTTTCGTAACCGCCCCAACAGCCCCGGGACTTCATCTTGCGTAGCTACGAGCTCACCACTGGCCGGACCTTCGGTGTGACCTTCGACCATGGCGACGACTTTTTTCCCACGCTCGCCGACTTCTGCCGCCAGAATGGCGTGAAGCACGGCTACATCCCCATGTTCATCGCCGGCTTCGCCGAAGCCGAGATCGTCGGCGCCTGCGAGAAGCTGGAGAACCCGGAGGCTCCTGTGTGGAGCAAGGTCCATCTGACCGGAGTAGAGGCGATGGGCTGCGGAACGCTCGCATACGACGCTGACACCGACGCGGTCCTGCCGCACATCCACACATCGCTGGGAGAGAAAGCTCGATCGGCCACCGGCCACACGAGCCACCTGCTCAGTGCCCAGGTGCAGTTCCTTGTGGAGATGCTCGTAGTCGAAGTCACCTCGCCCGTGATGACCCGGCCCAAGAACCCTGACCTCTACGACGTGCCTTTGCTGACCTTCGATGACCGGAGCAGGGCGTGACAACAGGGCGTGAAATACAGGGTCAGGTCTACGTGATCGGCTCGCAGGGCTCGGACATCGTCAAGATTGGCTACAGCAAGGCCCCGGCCAAACGGCTCTGGTTCCTCCAGGTTGGGTCGCCTGTCGAGTTGTCTCTCCTTGCCGTATTCGAGGGCGGCCAGAATTTGGAGAACGCGCTGCACCACCACTTCCGCGGCTGCCAGGTGCGTGGAGAGTGGTTCGATCTCGGCCACGACCCCGTGGAAGCCGTCCGTGCTGCGGTGGCGGTGGGATTGCCTGGCCTGCTCTCCGGGGCCGCGGCCAGGCCAGAGCATCGGGGTAATCGATGCCGTACCGCTCTGGACTCGCCCGAGTGGCGCTTGCACGGCCCCGACTGGGACGTCCGGTTCCCTGAATTGCCTCGTGGCCGTGCTGTGTCCCTCCTTGCGGTTCATGGAGTCCTGACTGCGCCACACGATGCTGTGGCTCATCCGCCTGAGGGATGTCCCGATCGACGCGCTGGCCATCCCGCGTATCTGTCGTCGCCTGAGTTCGTAGTACGCGATACAAGTTGGGAAGCCCAGTCCTTCGGTGATCGATTCCCCGAGATGCTTTCTTCGGGAAGGAGTTAATGGGTCTCCTCCTGGCTGGCCTCCCGTCTCGCAGGAAGCAGAAGAAGGTAGTTTCCCGCCTCACGGTATCCACGGGGGTCTTTGTGCAAATCCTCTTGGATTCCAGACCGCTTCCTGTTGGGATCATCGGCACTTGCCGTGCCTCAGCACAGTTGGTCCCCGTGAAGCGCGAATTCAGCAGGGAGGTAATGTCGTGATGGACCGTCAGCGGTTTGCCGGTACGACACGTGCACCCTGGGGAGGCACGGAGTTCGGCGGGAACGGTACAGTGGCCCGCAGCGTTGATCAAAAAGAAAAGTGGCCCCGT
Source organism: Streptomyces sp. NPDC033216 (assembly GCF_055577115.1). NCBI lineage: Bacteria > Bacillati > Actinomycetota > Actinomycetes > Kitasatosporales > Streptomycetaceae > Streptomyces > Streptomyces sp. NPDC033216. Next base: position 118,505 of record NZ_JBVIQK010000019.1, read on the forward strand.
CGACCGGCCTTGGACAAGCCGGGAGGGGCCACGTGGCCGACGGACCTTGTAGTGGGGGTCCGAGAGCCTGCCGAGCACCCTTTTCGCGAGAAGGAAGGTGCCGACGTGATCAGGGTACCCGTACCCGTCACCCGACACACAGCACCCCGCCGTGGGGGCAGCAGCCATGCCGGTTGCTGGCTCTTCGACGGGGCGTTCGTGCTGTCCGCATACACCCCGGTCCGCCGCTCTATTGAGGGGGTCGGGATGACGTAGCTCTCGGGGGGGGGCGGCGCCTGCATCGCAGGACTTCTGACCGCCCCCGGGCGCGGTTCCCGGTGATTGCCGTCACCGCTACCAGCGCCCATCTGCTCTCCGTGAGGCTTGCCGGCCTCTTGGAGGAGCTGCCCGCCCCGGTGCCACCCGGCTGCGAGCGGTTCGATCTCGGTTCTCCCAGAACCCGAAGCTCTCCAAGGAGGGCTTCGTCCCACCTGCTTCTGTAGAAGGAGGGCATCGTCATTCTGCACGACTGCTTGGGCCTTCGCCAGCCCACACATGCCTGTTTCATCCATATTTGGGGCCCTATTGCGCCCCGACTTGAGGGATTTCACAGCCCGTTTTGCCCTGTGTGTCCTGCTCTGAAGCGGGAAGGGGCGCAGCTTGCCGCTGTCTCGTACGCAAGCAGCCGGGGCTACGCGCTATCGGGGACGTGCCGGCTTGAGGTGCACCGGTGAGCGCCGTGGTGGCGGAGGCCGGTGCCCTGTCGGAGTCCATCGACAACTCCGCCGGCGAGACCGCGCCGGTTCGTCGGCAGCGGGTTCGTGTGCCGATGCGTCTGGTTTGGTCGCCGTACTACCAGGACGTGGCGTTGTCGGTGTACGTGAAGGTGAAGGCGCTCGGGCTGCGGCCGGAGGGATGCCAGGCGAAGTCCGCGACGATCGCCTCGTATCTGGGGCTGTCGCCGGCGTCGGTGGAGCGGGGGATGACGCAGCTGCGCCGTCCGGGTCCGGACGGCGTGGTGGAGCTGTTCTCGGATCGTCGGACGCTGCCGGGCGGCACGGGCACGTCGGCGGTTCGGACGGTGCGGGCGATGACTCGTACGGAGGCGTTCGTGTGGCTGCCGGTGGCGGCCGCGGAGGATCTCACGCCCCGGCAGCTGCGTGCGTTCGCGTTGATCGCGTATGCGCAGGCGCGGGGGATCGCGCTGACGGAGGCGGAGCTGGCGGCCGGCCTGCGGCACCACTCGGGAAAGAGCGCGGGTCAGCCGATCTCGGTGACGGCGGCGTCGGCGGTGGTGGACGAGGTGGAGGCGGCGCGCTGGGTGACGGTGCAGCGGCGTGCGGGGGCGCAGGGACGCCACCGGTACATCGCACACGACATCGCTCCCGAGGCCCGTCCGGACGGTTACTGCGCGGCGGTCGCCGTGGCTGCTGAGACGGCTGTGACCAGTGGTTCTCAGGAGTCGGTCAGTTCCCAAGTTGGTGAGGGATCGGGTTCGCCGGTTGGTGAGGGATCCCTCGCGGATAGGGAATCACTTAGGACTGACTCACCTGATGACGAGGGCGCGTTCTTCTCATCCGCCGTAGGCGAGGTACCGGTAGTTGAGGCCGCTGGGGCGGTGGAAAACCCGGTTGGTGCTGCTGCGCGTACGGAATCTGGCGGTGGTCTCGCGCTTCGCGCGGGTGGAAACAGCCAGCCCTCTCCCTCGAAGCCGGAAGCCGAAAAGCGCAGCAGCAGGGGCGGAGGGTCGGCGCGGTTGTCGTACGACGAACCGCAGCTGGCGATGAGCCCGCAGATCTACGTCGTACTGGAGCCGGTGCACCTGCTGCTAAAGCGGGTGAACAGCGATTTCGTCGTCCGGCAGATCGCCCGTGAGGTGGGCCGCCAGCTACGTGAGGGCACCGACGCCGAACGCCTGCATCACCGGCTCACCGCCCGGTTCGCCAAGGTGATGCTCTCGGAGATCCGCGACCCGGGCCGGTGGCTGCTCGGGGTGGCCTTGCCGCGCTGGGGCTGCGGTTTCCAGGACTGCGAGGCCGGTGTCCTGTGGTCGACCGGCAAGGACTGCGGGGTGTGTGCCGAGATCGTCCAGGACAAGGCCGCCGCCCGCAGGCGTGCCCAGCGCATCGAGCAGGGCCCGTGCCCCGAGCACGGCACCCGGCCCGGCCCGGGCGGCCGCTGCGTCGACTGCGTGCTGGACGACGCGACCCGCCACCCGGCGTCGGCCCCGGTCCCGGCACAGCGCGAGCCGGAGGGTCCGCCGCGCGGTTCCTGCCGGGACTGCGGCGCCCGGATCGTCGTGGTCGGCCGCGCCCTCGAGGACGGCCTGTGCAAGCTCTGCCGCGAGGAAGCCGCCGCGCTGGCCGCTGCCTCCGCACCCGCGGCCGCGCCCCGCCAGGTGGGCCACGCGACGGCTGAGCAGCAAACCTGCTCGGGCCGGGACGGAACCGTGCCGTGCGGGCGGAAGCCCCTGCCGTCCCGCGGCGTCTGTGGCATTCACCGCGTCCAGGAGCTGGCCGGGGAGGTCGCGTGATGACCGATACCCCGCAGCTCAGTGGCATCGACCTGGCTCGCGTCGCACTGCGCGCCGCCAAGGTGGCGGCGCAGAAGAACGGCGGCGGCCGTACGGCGCAGCCGAAGCCGTCGCCCAGCACAGCGCACAGCCGCCGGAGGAAGGGCAGTGGGACGGCGGGCGGATCACGGACACCTACGACGACTTTGCATCCCGCTATGCGTTCGCGTTCTGGCGGCTCGCCGCCCAGGGCGTCACAGTCCTCGGTACCCCGCGGGAACCCGGCGAGGACAGCTCCCGGAGCCGGCTTGGGGCAAAGCCGGCGGGCCCCGACGTTCGCGTCATCCGCCTCGCCAACCAGGTGCCCGCGCAGCGTTCGGCGGAGGGCGGCGAGACGAGCCGGGCCTACCACCACCGATGGACGGTCCGGATGCACAACGTCCGACAGTGGTACCCCAGCGCTCAGGAGCACCGCCTTATCTGGCGCGGTCCCTACATCAAAGGCCCGAACCGAGGCGCCCTTCATGTTGGGCGAGAAGGCGTACTCCGTGGGCTGATGGCACCCGGCCATGCAGAGAACGAAATAGCCGCTGCCTCCGGCCAAGACCGTCCGGCAGACGGGCCGAGTCCGCGGCGGGTGCCGTGGCCAGCAAGCCCGGCCCCGTACTTCTTCGTGTACGGGACCGGGCGATGCTGCGCCTGCCGGGAATCTACTGGCTGTGACGCTCCAGGTAGATGGACGTGAACACGGCGACTTTGGCGCGCAGGGCCCACGGGTCGAAGGGCTTGCTGATGTAGTCGACGGCGCCGGCCGCGTATCCGCGGGCGGAGTGTTCAGATTCTGTGCCCATCGCAGTCAGGAAGATGATGGGGACGTCCTGGGTCCTTGGGCGGCGTTTGATGTGAGCGCAGGTCTCATAGCCGTCCATTTCCGGCATCTGCACGTCCATGATGATGACGGCGAAGTCGTCGTGGTCGAGCAGGGCTTTGAGGGCTTCCCTGCCGGAGGAGACGGTGACGAGTTCTTGCTCGAGCGTCGCCAGAACTGCGGTCATCGCCAGCAGGTTGTCCGGCTGATCATCGACGATGAGGATCTTGGGCATGTCCTGCGGCCCTGTCGGCAGCGCAGCCGCTGTGGCCTGCTCGACGGCGTCCAGCTGGCGTTCGAGCAGATCGCAGCGGCCCTCCGCCGCAGCACGCTGAGCCTGTGCCTCCTGGAGGGCTGCTCCGAGGCGCTCGACTTCCAGCTGGAGCGCGTTGCGTTCCTGGATGAGGCCGGAGACATCCGGATGGGCCTGTGCGAGCGCGTCCGCCCGCTTCTGCTCCGCAATGCGGTCGGCTTCCAGCTGGTTGAGCCGCGTCTCCAGGTCGGCGATGCGCTGTGTCCGGTCCAGCAGGGCATCGCCCAGGACGTCGCCGCGGACGCTGGACCGCCGGGAGACATGGTCGGCGTCGGCCAGCTGCTGCTCCAGGATCTCGACAGCGTGTTTGGGGGACGAGGCGGCGTCCACGGCCGACCCGTACAGGCTCCGTACCAACTCGATGGCCTCGGTGGTGACTGCGGTCCCACGATGCTCGGCAACATCGGTGAAGAGATCGCTGATTACCTGCCACGGAGGTAACCGGGTGCCGTTCAGGTAGCGCGAGACCGTGCCCGGATCGAGTCTGCGCCGGGCCGCATACCGGCGGACGGACAGATGAAGGCTCTCGAAAAGCTCGCGCAACGCCTGGGCCAGAGCCCGGGAAGCATCGTTGAGGTCGTCTCCCAGAGGTCGCAGCTCACCCATTGCTCTCCTCCTCGATCCTGCTGGCGCCGACGGTGTTTGGTGGCTGGACGGTGCTGTCCTCGGTGGCGATGAGGTGGTTGAAGAAGGGCACGGCCAGTCCTGTGGCGGCAAGGCCCGCGAGCAGGCTGCGCGCGACACCTTCCCCGGCGAGGGCCGTCAGCCCGCTTGCCGCCCCGCCGGCGAGCAGGGCGAGCAGAAATATCAGGGCTGACCTCGGTGACAGCAGAGGACGGTCCACCGTGCTCTCCATTCATCCAACCCGCCGCAGTGTGACGGGACTTGTTCTCCATCCGGCCGATTGCGGATGGAGAAACCAGGATGAATGAAGCCAGAGGTGTTGCAGTCCACGATCCGAAAGCGGGGCAGTACGGACTCCCCAGTTGCGTAGGCGTTGCCGCCGTTCGCGGCGCACTCCTGGCCGGTCAAGAGCTGGTAGCCAGCTCTGTTGCCGAAGCGTTGCTCTGCAACGCTTCCGATCTTTAGCAACGCCCGGAGGACACCGAGGCGTGCACCTGCTGCAATTGACCCGCTCGGAGATCTTGATCAGCGGTCAACGGTCAATGACGAACCCGTCCAGACCTCGCCGCGCACCCGTCCGTCGCACCCACGCGGCGGCTGGACCCGAGCATCGCGGAAGAAGTCGAGCGACAGGCCCGCGCAATGCGTGAGCTCAGCGGACGCGCCATTCCCGCCCGGAGGAGTTCTCGGACGACCAGCCGACTCCGATTGAGCAGTCCCGCGTTCAGCGCACTGCGGAGCCGAAGCGGCCCACGCGGCTGCCGTGCTCCGATCCCGAGTTGAGCGTGCCCAGCGATCGGGTGGCCCGGTCGGCGCTCAGCCGCTACCGTGCCGGTGTCTCCGGGGCTGAAATGTCGGCGGCTCGGGTCAGATAGTCGAGTGCGGTGGCCAGGCGGAGCCGGCCCTCCTCCGAATCCTGGCCGATCCAGTTGGCCGCGTCGAGGTTGGCCGCGGCGTAGCCGATGGATGACCGTCCGCTTCGCTATCTGGGACCAGGTCACCGGCGCCGCCGGCCGGCCGCGGCCTGAGCCCAGGGGGGCACCCGGCCCCACCACACCTCGACACACCGTCAGACACCCGCAACAACGTGACAGCGCCCACCAGAGAGCCCGAAGCTCACGATCTTTGCTACTGGTGACAGAAAGGCTGCCTAATGAGTATTTGTGACAAGTAGCGTGCCTCGCTGGTGACAATCCAGCCGCTTCGACCGGTCTCATTCACCGGCTCAACCCGCTCTTCCGGTGACAGCTACCGCTTCGCGCGGAGTTGCCGTGGGTTGTTGGGGACCATCCCCGCGCGTGCGGGGAGCAGAGCGCCGGCTTCCATGTCTTGTCGTCGAACGTGGGACCATCCCCGCGCGTGCGGGGAGCAGGTGGGCGATGGCGAGGTCACGCTCGCGGCGCAGGGACCATCCCCGCGCGTGCGGGGAGCAGGCGCACGGCACGGTCGTCAGCGCCGACGCGGAGGGACCATCCCCGCGCATGCGGGGAGCAGACCCCGCCGCCGTACCAGCGCGCGGCCCCCGGGACCATCCCCGCGCGTGAGGGGAGCAGGGTTGCTGTCAACCGGGGCCCCCGCGCTGCTGGGGACCATCCCCGCGCGTGCGGGGAGCAGACCTGCTCCCGGTAGAGGTCAGTGTGCCGGTCGGGACCATCCCCGCGCGTGCGGGGAGCAGGAGTGGTCCCACTGGAAGTACAGGCCGGAGTAGGGACCATCCCCGCGCGTGCGGGGAGCAGTCGGCCAGCCGTCGATGGCGCATCATCACGTGGGGACCATCCCCGCGCGTGCGGGGAGCAGTCGAAGCCGACGTCGCCCTCGCCGTCGATGTCGGGACCATCCCCGCGCGTGCGGGGAGCAGACTGAATCACCTGCACGTTTCTCCCAAGCGAGGCTCGTTTCTCGGCACTTTCACCGACTCCGGCATCACGTGCGGGGAGCAGTGGCTGGCCGTACTCCGGTGGCCACCGGAGTGGGACCATACCGCGCATGCGGGAGCAGCTGTCGGGTGCAATCGATCAGCATATGCCTAGAACCAGCGCGGCAAGTCGCTGTTCCATCATGAACTCGATGATCACCTCCACTTTCTGGAATCAAGTCTTGTGGGCAGCGTCTTGCGTGTAGGCATATTGCATGATGAGTGGGGGGACGTCCTTTTCCGGCCTGCTGTCGCGGCTTCGGTCGCCGGCGCGGGCGGTGTGGGCAAAGCATGATCGTGGCAGTGATGGCTGGCTGCCGTTGTGGCGGCATATTGAGGACAGTGCTGCTGTCGCCGGCCTGTTGTGGGACGAGTGGCTGCCCGCTGGTGTGCGGAGGTTGATCGCTGCCGCGTTGCCGGGTGGTGAGGTGGACGGGCGCAGGCTCGTGGTGTGGCTGGCGGGTGTGCATGACATCGGTAAGGCGACGCCAGCTTTTGCCTGTCAGGTCGACGATCTTGCTGACGTGATGCGGCAGCAGGGCTTGGAGATGCGCTCTCGTTCGGCGATGGGAGCGGATCGGCGGCTGGCTCCGCATGGACTGGCCGGTCAGGTGCTGCTCGGTGAGTGGCTGGGGGAGCGGTACGGCTGGGGGACCAAGCAGTGCGGGCAGTTCACGATTGCTGTCGGTGGCCATCATGGGATGCCGCCGGAGAGCGGCCAGGTCAAGGCGTTGTATGACCGTGAGGAGTTGTTGCGTACTCCGGGCCGCAGCGCTGATGCGTGGCAGCGGGTGCAGACGGAGTTACTGGATGCGTGTGCTGAAGAGTTCGGCGTCCGGGAAAGGCTCTCGTCGTGGGGGTCGGTTATGTTGCCGCAGCCGGTGCAGGTGCTGCTGAGTGCGGTGGTCATCGTGGCCGACTGGATCGCCAGTAACCCGGAGCTTTTCCCCTACTTCCCCGAGGGCGCTGACCGTACGGGTGCGGAACGGCTGGCGGCGGCGTGGCGGGGGCTGGATCTGCCGGCGCCGTGGCGGGCGGAGGAACCGGTCGGGGATGCGCAGGAGTTGTTGGCGTCCCGGTTCGGGCTTCCGGCGGGGGCGAAGGTGCGTCCGGTTCAGGAAGCGGCTGTGGAGTTGGCGCGTGAGATGGATGTGCCGGGACTGATGGTCATTGAGGCTCCGATGGGGGAGGGGAAGACTGAGGCCGCGCTCGCGGTGGCGGAGATTTTCGCTGGGCGTTCGGGTGCGGGCGGGGTGTTTTTTGCGTTGCCGACGATGGCGACGGGCAATGCGATGTGGCCGCGGTTGCTGAAGTGGCTGAAGCGGCTGCCGGGCGACGGTGAGTCTCGGCGTTCCGTGCATCTGGCGCATTCGAAGGCTGCTCTGAACGAGGACTTTGCCGGCCTGCTGGCTGAGAGTGCGCGAGTCGCGGCTGTCGATATGGATGCTGAGGTTCCGGTGGTTCGGGCGGGGGAGGAACGGCGGGTTGCGGCGGGTGAGCTGGTGGCGCATTCGTGGCTGCGGGGCCGTAAGAAGGCGATGTTGGCGTCGTTCGTGGCCGGCACCGTGGACCAGCTGCTGTTTGCCGGGCTGAAGAGCCGGCACCTGGCGCTGCGTCATCTGGCGGTGGCGGGCAAGGTGGTCGTGATCGATGAGGCGCACGCCTACGACGCGTACATGAGCGTCTATCTGGACCGGGTGCTGGCCTGGCTGGGTGCCTACCGTGTTCCGGTCGTCGTCTTGTCCGCGACGCTGCCTGCCGTGCGCCGCCGGGAGATGTTCGCGGCGTACGCGGGGGTCGCCGTCCCGGAGGCTGAGGTGGTGCAGGGGAACGGGGTGTATCCGTTACTGACGGCGGTGGCGCCGGGCGGTGTGCCGGTGGTGCGGTGCCCGCAGGCGTCGGCCCGGGCCGGGGATGTCCGGGTGGAGCGGCTGTCCGACGGCCTGGACGTCCTCGCGGGTCGGTTGGGGGAGGAGCTGGCGGACGGAGGATGCGCTCTTGTCGTCCGCAACACGGTCAGGCGCGTGTTGGAGACCGCGCGGGTGCTGAGAGACCGGTTCGGCGACGACGCTGTGACGGTGGCGCACTCGTGTTTCGTCGATGTCGACCGGGCCGCCAAGGACAGTGATCTTCTCTGGCGGTTCGGTCCGCCCGGTGAAGCGAGTGACAGGCCCGCCGGGCGGCACATCGTGGTGGCCAGTCAGGTGGCCGAGCAGTCCCTGGACGTCGACTTCGACCTGCTGGTCAGTGACTTGTGCCCGGTGGACCTGCTGCTCCAGCGGATGGGCCGCCTGCACCGCCACCAGCGCGGTGAGAACCAAGACGATCGGCCCAGGCGGCTGCGGCAGGCGCAGTGCCTGGTGACTGGCGTGGACTGGGATCCGCAGGTGCCGGTTCCGGTGCGGGGGTCGGTTGCGGTGTACGGCGCGTACGCACTGCTGCGGTCGGCAGCCGTGCTCCTGCCCCACCTCGACGGCGGGCCGAAGCGCCCGGTGCGGCTGCCTGCGGACATCAGTCCCCTGGTACAGGGCGCCTACTCGGACGCCCCAGTAGGGCCGCCGATTTGGAAGGAGGCGCTGGAGGTGGCTCGGACGCGGTTCGACCGATTCCGGGCCGACCAGGCCGAGCGGGCAGCGGTGTTCCGGCTCGGCAAGGTCGGGCAGCCGGGTCGGCCACTGATCGGCTGGGTGGCGGCCGGGGTGGGAGATGCGGACGACACCCGGACCGGGCGGGCGCAGGTCCGCGACAGCCGGGAAAGCCTGGAGGTCGTCGTCGTACAGCGGCGCTCCGACGGCAGCCTGGCCACGCTGCCGTGGCTGGGCGTGGACAAGAAGGGCCGGCAGCGCGGAGGGCTCGACCTCCCGCAGGACCAGACGCCTACGCCGTTCGCGGCACGCACGGCGGCGAGCTGCGGACTGCGGCTGCCGATGCAGTTCTCCTACGCCGAGACCCTGGACCGTGCGATTGCCGAGCTGGAGCAGCTGTATGTGCCGGCGTGGCAGGGCAAGGACAGTCCGTGGCTGTCTGACCAGCTAATCCTTGCGCTTGATGAGGATTGTCAGACCCGGCTGGCAGGATTCTCGCTCCACTACAGCCCCGCCGACGGCCTGGAGGTGACCCGTGACTGATTCCACTGGGAGCAGCGCGCCCCGTATTCCGTTATTCGATCTGACCGACCAGCCGTGGATCGGGGTCCTCAGACGGGACGGTGGCCAGGCGGAGTTGTCGCTGCGTCAGGTGTTCGCCCAGGCCGGCGACGTGCGGCGCATCGTGGGAAATCTGCCCACGCAGGAGTTCGCCCTGCTGCGGCTGCTCCTGGCCATCGCCCATGACGTTCTGGACGGCCCTGAGGACATCGACGATTGGGGCGAGCTGTGGGCCGACCCTGAGTGTTTCGCCGGTGTCGTGGCGTATTTGGACGCCCACCGTGAGCGGTTCGATCTCTTCCACCCGCTCACGCCGTTCTTTCAGACGGCTGGGCTGCGGACGGCGAAGGACGAGGTGTTCTCTCTCGCCCGGATCGTGGCTGATGTCCCCAACGGGGAGCCCTTCTTCACGGCCCGGATGCCCACTGTGGAGCGGCTCACCTTCGCCGAGGCGGCCCGCTGGGTCGTGCACGCCCACGCCTACGACACTTCAGGGATCAAGTCCGGTGTGGTCGGTGACGACCGGGTGAAAGGCGGCAAGGTGTATCCGCTGGGCACCGGCTGGGCCGGAGCCCTGGGCGGTGTGATCGCCGAGGGTGACACGCTGCGGGAGACGCTACTGCTGAACTTGGTGGCCGCCGACACCGAGACACTGGAGTGGACGTCGGATGACCGGCCGGCTTGGCGCCGCGAGCCGAGTCCGCCCGGTGGCGGCGAACGCACCCCCACCGGTGTGCGGGACCTGTACACCTGGCAGACGCGCCGGCTGCGCCTCCATCACGACGGGGAGGGCGTTACCGGCGTCGTCCTGGGCTACGGTGACCCGCTGGCCTCCCGGAACATGCACCGGCGCGAGCCAATGACCGGGTGGCGGCGCAGCCTGACGCAGGAGAAGAAGCTGCGTCAGTCGCCGATCTACCTTCCCCGTGAGCATGACCCGGCACGGTCCGCCTGGCGGGGTGTCGCCTCGCTCATCGCCGACCGTTGCGAGGGGGTGCGGGGTGGGGAGGCCGCCTCGTATCTGCCGCCTGGTGTGCTGGAGTGGGTGGCCCGGCTGGTCACCGAGGGCGAGCTACCGCGGAACTTTCTGATCAGGGCCCGGGTCGTCGGCGCCCGGTATGGCACGCAGCAGTCGGTGATCGATGAGGTCGTCGATGACCACGTTGCGATGCCGGTGGTGCTGCTGCACCGGCAGGACCGCGTCTGTGCACGGCAGGCGATAAGGGCGGCTGAGGATGCCGACCTGGCCGTGCGGGCACTGGGTGACCTTGCCACCGACCTGGCGCGGGCAGCCGGTGCCGAAGGGGACGGGCCGCGGTCGGCAGCCAGAGACCTGGGTTTCGCCGAGCTGGAGAACCCCTACCGGACATGGCTGCTCGCCCTCGCGGACGCCGAGGACCCGTTCGAGGAGCGCCGTGCCTGGCAGCGTGAGGTGCACCGCATGATCAGCCGGATCGGTGACCGCCTCATTCCCCAGGCGGGCGACGCCGCCTGGCAGGGCCGCACCGTTGCGGGCAAGAAGGGCGCGCAGTGGCTGAATGCGGGCTCGGCAGACAAGTGGTTCCGTGTGCGGCTGTCCAAAGCGCTCGGTGACCCCCACGGAAGCGATCAGCAGCCTGGCGACGTCCCTGCCGGAACCGGCCCGCTCCCGCCGGCCGACCCGGTCCCGGCCGACTTCTTTGTGACCGACTCGGAGGTGCCCGCATGACCCACGTCTCCGCCTCGACGGCCATCCGCGCGAGAGTCGGCGATCTTGCTGCGGCACAAATCACCGCGTGGCAGGAGGGATACCTGAAGGACCGTCCCCGGGACGTCGCCGCCCTTGCCCGGCTGCGCCGCGGTGCCGGTCGTGAGCCTGGTGTGCTTGCGGATCTGTGGAGCCTGGTCGACACCGGCCCCCTCCACATCCGCCTGGAGGGCGAGCGGCCGCTGGGGGAGACGCAGTTGGTACGTGCGGAGAACGCGCTGCACGCGGCCCTCACCCTGTGGGCGCTGCACCAGCAGTCCCGCGGTGTGCGCATGCACCGTCCGCATACCCCGCAGCGGCCGGCCGGGCTGGGGGCAGCCGTGCGGCGCCTGATGCCGGCGAACGACATCGACGAACCAGTGCGCAAACGGCTGGTACGCGCCGGCATCGCCCCCGACCTGACCAGCCTGTCCCAGCGGCTGCGCGACCTGGTCGTGCTGCTGCGCCGCCAGGACATTGCGCTCGATTACGGCCTGCTCGCCGGGCAGCTCTACGCGTGGCAGGCGCCCGGCGGCGCCGACATGGTCCGCCGCGAATGGGGCCGCTCCTTCCACTCCTGGGAGCCGCCGGCCGCGCAGCCCGGCAACGGCAGCACCGATGATCTTGCCCGCACTCCCGACAGCGACAAGGACGCCTCGTGACCCGCATCTTCTTGGACGTGCACGCTCTACAGACGGTCCCGCCCAGCAATATCAACCGTGATGACACGGGCGCGCCGAAAACGGCCCTGTACGGGGGTGTACCGCGGGCCCGGGTCTCCAGTCAGGCGTGGAAGCGGGCGACGCGTACCTACTTTGACGACGAGCACCTGCTGGAGCCCAGCGAACTCGGCGTGCGCACCAAGAAGGTCGTGGAGGTGCTCGCCGAACGGATCACCGCCCTTAATCCGTCCCTCGGCGGGGAGGCGGCGCTCACGCTTGCTGACGAGATGGTGAAGGCAGCCGGCCTGAAGACCGAGGTGCCCAAGCGAAAGGCCGACGCGGCGAAGGAAGCGGGCGGTGTGGCGGCGCCCGAGGCCAAGTACCTGGTCTTCCTCAGCGCCCGCCAGCTCGAGGGCCTGGCGCGCCTCGCCATCGACGGCGCCGCTGACATCGCGGCGTTCTTGAAGGAGAAGAAGAACAAGGAGCAGGTCAAAGCGATCGCGGACAGCCGGCACTCCGTCGACATCGCCCTGTTCGGCCGGATGGTCGCTGACGCCGCCGACTACAACGTGGACGCGGCCGTGCAGGTCGCACACGCCATCAGCGTGCACCGGGTGGAGAACGAGTCGGACTACTACACCGCTGTCGACGACCAGAACACCGACGAGGAGACCGGCGCCGGCATGATCGGCACCATCGACTTCAACTCGGCCACCCTGTACCGGTATGCCGCTCTCGGCGTGCATCAGCTCGCCGCCAACCTCGGTCAGGGTCTGCGTGAGGAGGAGCCGCGCACCGAGCCGGTGCGCCGCGCGGTCGAGGCGTTCGTGCACAGCTTCGTCGCCTCGCTGCCCACCGGGAAGATCAACACGTTCGGGCACCACACCCTGCCCGACGCCGTGATCGTCAAGCTGCGCACCACCCGGCCGATCAGCTTCGTCGCCGCCTTCGAAGACCCTGTCCGTGGCGACCAGGGCGGCCACGTCCGTGAAGCCTGCGACCGGCTCGCCGCCTACATCCCCGACATCGAACGCGCCTACGGCGACGCTGACTCCACCCTCACCTGGGTGCTGCGCATCGGCCCCAACACCCTCAAGCTCGCAGGCGTCGGCACCGAAGTCGGCGCCCTGGGCGACCTCGTCACCGCCGTCGGCCAGGCGGTCACGGAACGGCTGGACAAGCCGGCATGAGCAGTGTGCTCGTCCTGCGTCTGGCCGGACCCATGCAGTCCTGGGGTGCCTCGTCCCGCTTCACCCGCCGCACCACCGAGTCCGCGCCCACCAAGAGCGGTGTCATTGGACTCCTCGCTGGCGCCGCGGGCATCGAACGCGGTGACGACGCGCGCTTGGCCCCGCTGGCCGCATTGCGGTTCGGCGTGCGCATTGACCAGCCCGGCACACGGCTACGGGACTTCCAGACCGCGCAACACGGCGTCACCGGCAAGTCGATGCCGCTGTCGGAACGGTTCTACCTCGCGGACGCCGTCTTCGTCGCCGCGCTCGAGGGCGACCACGCCCTGCTCGCCGACCTGGATGCCGCAGTGCGGGCACCGGTGTATCCGCCGTTTCTGGGCCGGCGTTCCTGCCCGCCGGCCGCACCGCTCGAACTGGGCCTCCACCACAACGCCCGGCTGGAGACCGTGCTGGCGAGCGTGCCGTGGCAGGCGTCTGCCTGGTACCGCAGACAGCTGCGCAACCAGCGCGCGGACGGACTGAGCGTGCTGCGGGAGGCGGCAGCCGACGAGCGCAGTGCCGCCGACGCCCTGCGCGACCAGCCGCTCAGCTTCTCCGCCGCGCACCGCCGACACGCCCTTCGCACCGTCATCACCACCACGGTGCCCGTCCCACAGCAGCAGGCTGCGGCGGCGAGTGCGGTGCGCCACGACCCCTTCGATGCTCTGGAGGATGAGAACAGCTGATGTTCCTCTCCCGCTTCCGCGTCAACACCGCGCGGCCCGGCGCCCGCCGCCTGCTGTCGTCGCCGCAGGCCATGCACGCGGCGGTCAAGTCCTCGTTCCCCGGCCTGCTGCCCAGCGACACACCCAGCCCGGATGCGCCGCGGGTGCTGTGGCGCCTGGACCACCAGGCACGTGCCGAGGTGCTCCTCTACATCGTCAGCCCCGACCGCCCCGACCTGACCCATCTGGTCGAGCAGGCCGGCTGGCCGGCCGTGGCCAGCGCGCAGGAACCCGGCTGGCAGACCAGACTTTACGGCCCGCTCCTGGACAAGCTGGCCGCAGGCGACCGCTGGGCCTTCAGACTGACCGCCAACCCCGTTCACACGATCCGCCGCACCGACAACGAACCCCGCAAGATCACCGCTCACCTCACACCGGTCCACCAGATGGGATGGCTGCTGCAACGCCAGGAAGCCTGCGGCTTCCGCATCATGGAAAAGTCCCCCGACCAGCGGCTGCTGCCCAGCGGTACCACCCACCAGGGCAAACACGAGCATCACGGCGACCGCTACGAACTGTCCGTCGGCCAACAGCAAAACCTCGCCTTCGACAAGTCCCGCAACGAAGGCAGCAACCGGCGGGGAAAGCCCGTCAACTTGGTCACCGTCACCTTCGACGGCCGGCTCGAAGTCACCGACCCGCACTCCCTGCGCCGCACCCTCAGCCACGGCATCGGCCGCGCGAAAGCCTACGGCTGCGGCCTCATCACCCTCGCACCACTCACCCCTGCCCCACAGCAGGCGCCATGACCACGGTCTCCCAGCGCACAACCCTGACCCCACGGCAGCTCACCCGCACCGCCGAGCGCATCTCCTTCATCTATCTCGAACGGTGCACCGTCCACCGGGACGCCAACGCCATCACGGCACAGGACGCAGAGGGCACCACGCACATCCCCTCGGCGACCATCGGCACCCTGCTCCTCGGTCCCGGAACACGCGTCACCCAACAGGCGATGAGTGTCCTGGCAGAGACAGGCGCGGCCGTCTGCTGGGTCGGCGAACACGGCGTGCGCTTCTACGCAGCAGGCCGCGCGCTCAGCCGCTCGTCCGCCCTGATGGAGGCGCAGGCCCGGCAGTGGGCCAACACACGCAGCCGGCTTGCAGTCGCCCGAGCGATGTACCGCATGCGCTTTCCCGACGAGGACCCCGCCGGCCTGACCCGTCACGAACTCCTCGGCCGCGAAGGACGCCGCGTCAAAGACTGCTACCGGGCACACGCCGCCCGTACCGGCATCCTGTGGCGCGGCCGCCAATACATTCCCGGCGACTTCACCGGCGGCGACCCGGTCAACCAGGCCATCACCGCAGCCGCCCAGTGCATGTACGGAATAGCCCACGCCGTCGTCACCTCACTGGGATGCAGCCCAGCCCTCGGCTTCGTGCACTCCGGCCACGAACTCTCCTTCGTCCTCGACATCGCCGACCTCTACAAGACCGAGATCGGCATCCCACTGGCATTCGACATCGCGGCCCAGGACGCGGAAGACATCGGCGCCCGGACACGCCGCGCCCTGCGGGACCGCATCAACGAGACCAGCCTGCTCAACCGCTGCGTCGACGACATCAAGCGCCTACTTCTGCGAGAAGAGGACGGCTCCTTTGACCCAGGCAGTGATCAGGATTTAGTCACGCTCCAGAGCGACGGCGGCCGCCAAGTTCCTTCCGGTCTCAACCACGATGACGACAGGCACGGCTACGAGCGGGTGAGCTGGTGACCGTCATCGTCCTCACCAACTGCCCTGTAGGACTGCGTGGCTTCCTGACACGCTGGTTACTGGAAATTTCGGCAGGCGTGTTCATCGGCAACCCGTCAGCCCGGATCCGCGACGCCCTCTGGGACGAAGTCCGCCAGTACGCCGGCCAGGGACGAGCACTGCTGGCCCACACCACCAACAACGAACAGGGCTTCACCTTCCGCACCCACGATCACGCATGGCGCCCCATCGACCACGAAGGCGTCACACTCATCCACCGCCCCGCCCCGAAACCATCCACGGACACCAGCCTCACAACGCCTGCCCCCGCCGGATGGAGCAAGGCTGCGAAGCGCCGGCGCTTCGGAAGAGATCGATGAACCTCAAGGGCGGTTTGGGAGAATTGCCGGTTTCCGTGAAAGTACTCCAAAACCCGCCGGGTCTGACGTAAAACCCCTGGTGGCGCAGTCTGCTCCCCGCGCCCGCGGGGATGGTCCCGATCGGGACCAACGCCTCCACCACCGGAATCACTGCTCCCCGCGCCCGCGGGGATGGTCCCCGTGTGGGGCGTCCAATCGGCGGGCTCCACTTCTGCTCCCCGCGCCCGCGGGGATGGTCCCTCGGCAGCCTCGGCACTGGTCGCCCTGTGCTGCTGCTCCCCGCGCCCGCGGGGATGGTCCCTCGGCCGGGACCGCAGGGTCGACGGACGAGTCCTGCTCCCCGCGCCCGCGGGGATGGTCCCACGCGATTCGAACGCGCCGCCGCCGCAGGCGACTGCTCCCCGCGCCCGCGGGGATGGTCCCGCATCAGCGCTGCGGGGTGGTACTCGCTGCAGCTGCTCCCCGCGCCCGCGGGGATGGTCCCCGACTCCGCGGCGGCCTCGTCGCCGCCGGCGTCTGCTCCCCGCGCCCGCGGGGATGGTCCCGAGACCGGGCGGCCACCCACGGGGGTGACCGCCTGCTCCCCGCGCCCGCGGGGATGGTCCCAAAGGCTCCGTCTCCAAGGCGGTTGCCGCGCTCTGCTCCCCGCGCCCGCGGGGATGGTCCCAGCTCGCCTTCGCCTGCTGACCGCCTGGTCACCTGCTCCCCGCGCCCGCGGGGATGGTCCCGTTCCTGACTGCCGGTGTTGACGGCGTCGGGGCTGCTCCCCGCGCCCGCGGGGATGGTCCCGTCTACCTCGGTCTCCCGTATCGCGTCACAAGCTGCTCCCCGCGCCCGCGGGGATGGTCCCCGAATCGGCCTATGCCGCTGTCCGCGTAGTAGCTGCTCCCCGCGCCCGCGGGGATGGTCCCCAGTCGTGCTGTTCGGCGAGCTGGTGGGCGTACTGCTCCCCGCGCCCGCGGGGATGGTCCCAGTACATGCGCATCATTTCCCAGACCGCGTGTCTGCTCCCCGCGCCCGCGGGGATGGTCCCGAGCCCGCCCTGCTCCGCAAGGTCGGGGAAGACTGCTCCCCGCGCCCGCGGGGATGGTCCCGGCATGAGGACCTCGTCGCCGGTCTCGGTGTCCTGCTCCCCGCGCCCGCGGGGATGGTCCCGCGCCACTGCCGTTCGTCGTGGACCGCTCCGGCTGCTCCCCGCGCCCGCGGGGATGGTCCCGACAGCCGCCGCGACTCGGTACGGAGGAGGTCCTGCTCCCCGCGCCCGCGGGGATGGTCCCGCGATCGTGGTGCCTGCCCTGCGGGTCCTGACCTGCTCCCCGCGCCCGCGGGGATGGTCCCGAGGGGAAGCTCCGCGGCGGCGGGTGGCCCTCCTGCTCCCCGCGCCCGCGGGGATGGTCCCCAGGACGGCGACGCCGAGCGCCTCCGCAACAGCTGCTCCCCGCGCCCGCGGGGATGGTCCCGGCCAGGATGACGATCGTCGCGGCGGCCTTGCCTGCTCCCCGCGCCCGCGGGGATGGTCCCCCGGAATGGGGTCCGTAACCGACCAGTCGTCGCTGCTCCCCGCGCCCGCGGGGATGGTCCCCAGTACGGGCAGTTGGCGCAGTTCTTGTGCGTCTGCTCCCCGCGCCCGCGGGGATGGTCCCCTTCCGGCAAATCGGTGCCAGGATCACCACCACTGCTCCCCGCGCCCGCGGGGATGGTCCCGACCCGTTGGCGTAGGGGATGACCGACCCCGCCTGCTCCCCGCGCCCGCGGGGATGGTCCCGGCTCGACGCACGGCGGCGGCCTGGTGTTCCCCTGCTCCCCGCGCCCGCGGGGATGGTCCCTGCCGCCGGTCTGGTCGCAGGATCTGGAGACCCTGCTCCCCGCGCCCGCGGGGATGGTCCCACGGCTCTGGTCTGCGCGTGCGGGGAGAAGCGCTGCTCCCCGCGCCCGCGGGGATGGTCCCACGGCTTCAAGCTGGACACGCCCAAGGGCGGCCTGCTCCCCGCGCCCGCGGGGATGGTCCCGCGGCCGAGATGACGCCGCGCCCGACGCCATACTGGGGGTGTGACCGAGATACGGGTCAAAGGGGCAACGGGATGATCTTGAAGCCCTGAGCGCCATCGGCCGTCACCCATTCGGCTCAGTGTCGTTGGTGGTGATGTTGAGCGTCGTCTGGGGCCTGGGGTGGGTTGTGACATCGATCGAACGGACCGCGTATCCACGGTTCAAGCGGCTGATCACCGCGCATGAGCTGCATCTGTTCTTCTCGCCGACTCGCGATGAGCTTTAGTGGGCGGCTGATGCCACAGACTGCGATGAGCATCTGCTGGCCCTGTTGGTGATGTTGAAGTCGTACCGGCGCATGGGGTGTTTCCCGGCGCTGGAGGACGTCCCGGTGATGGTGGTGGACTTCGTGCGGCGGGCGGTGGAGCTGCCGGAGGGCACGCTGCCGGTGTACCGGGCGGAGAGGACGGCGAAGCATCACCGTGGCCTGGTCCGTAAGCGGGTCGGCGTGACGTACGACCAGGCCAGGGCCCGGGGGATCGTCGAGCAGTCGATCCGCAAGGAGGCCGCGGCGAAGAACCGCCCGGCGGATCTGATCAACATCGCGCTGGAGAAGGTAGTGGAGGCGGGGCTGGAGCTGCCTGGGTTCTCCACCTTCGACAAGATGGCCTCGAAGATCCGCACCGAGGTGAACGTCTCGATCCGCACGGGCATCCACGACCGCATGAGCACCGCTCAGCGGGCAGGGCTCATGCGGCTGCTGGAGGAGCGCGACAGCGACGGGACGACGCTGTTCAACCGGCTGAAGAAGCCCGCCAAGGGCCCGACCTGGTCGCACTTCAAGAACCTGACCAAGCGTCTGGAATGGCTGGACGGTCTTGGCGACAGCGATGTGTGGATGGATGGAGTCGCCGCGGGGAAGATCACCGACTTTGCCGGGGAGGCGGACGCGGCGGATGCCTCGGAGCTGCGGGACTTCGTCCCCGTCAAGCGCATCGCGCTGGTCGCGGCCCTGACGCACAAGGCGCGGATGCGGGTACGGGACGACCTCGCGACGATGTTCTGCAAGCGCGTGGCGACGAAGATCAAGAAGGCCAAGGCGGAGCTGGAGGAGATCCGGCTCGCCGAGCGGGAGATCGTCGAGGCCCTGATCGGGAACTACCGCACGGTGCTCAAGTACATCGATGCGGGCGGTCCGGCCCAGGAGGCGCTCACGAAGGCTGCGGCCATGACCGCCGAGGTCCGCCAGGCGCTGGAGGGCCTGGACGAGGATGCGTCGGTGGACGAGGTCGCCACAAGGCTGGAGGGCAGGGTCTCCCCGGCCGTCCTTGCTCTGGTGCATGCCCAGGTGGTGCAGGCCGGCGGGCTCGGCGCCATCAGGCGGGCGGTGGAGGGTTTCGGCGGGTTCGCGGGGCAGTACGAGCAGATCGAGAAGGTCTCCGCCCACCACGGCAACTTCTGGGAAGTGCTGCTGTACGGGCAGATCGGCCGGGACCGGGCGGTGATGTTCGACCTGGCCGGCGCAGAGAACCTGGTGTTCACCGCGACCAGCGAGGACAACCGGGTGCTGGACGCGCTGGCACACGCCCAGCGTCACCAGGCGGCCCGCGGCGAGTACATCACCGCCTTCAACGAGGAGGGCAAAGAGGTCGACATCTCCTTCGCCACCCAGAACTGGCGCAAGGCCGTCCTCGACAAGACCCGGACCGGCAGTTCGTCCGCAAGCACTTCGAGGCGATGGTCTTCACCGCACTCGCCGAGGAGCTGCGTACCGGCGACGTGGCGGTGGTCGGCTCGGAGGAGTATGCCGACTGGTCCGAGCAGCTGCTGGACTGGGAGAGCGTCCAGGAGACACTGGGGTCCTACCTGGTGGAGGTCGGCCTCGCCGAGCCGGGCGAGAGCGCCGAGTTCGACGCGAAGTCCTTCCGCCGGCAGCTGGAGGACAAGCTGCGAAGTGCCGCCGCGGCGGCCGATGCCGGGTACCCGGAGAACGAGGGCCTGGTCATCGACCCGGAGACGGGCATCCCGTTGCTGAAGGCGTTCCGGGCTGACGGGCAGCGGCCCTCGGCGAAGCGGCTGGAGCAGGAGATCAAGGCGAGGATGCCGGAGCGTTCCCTGATGGGGATCGTGGCCCGGACCGCGTACTGGGTGGAGTGGCGGCGCCGCTTCGGCCCGCCGTCGGGCAACGAGCCCAAGCTCACCGACCCCTTGGGCCGCTACGTGATCGTCACGTTCGTCAAGGGCACCAACATGGGCCCGTACGAGGCCGCCCGGCACATCCCGGGCGTGAGCGGGCACGAGCTGTCGTACGTCGCCAACAAGCACTTCTCGATCGTGCTGCTGAACGAGGCGATCGCCGACCTGGTGAACGCGCATGCCCGCCTGGACATCTCGCAGGCGTGGGGCGACGGCACCACGGTGGCGGCGGACGGCACCCACATGGACACCTATCTCGACAACCTGCTCTCCGAGACGAGCGTCCGGTACGGCAAGCCGGGCGGCATCGCCTACCACCACGTCTCGGACACCTACATCGCGCTGTTCACGCACTTCATCCCGTGCGGGGTGTGGGAGGCCGTCTACATCATCGAGGGCCTGCTGAAGAACACCAGCGAGGTGCAGCCGACCACCGTGCACGCGGATACCCAAGGCCAGAGCTTCCCTGTCTTCGCGCTCGCCCACCTGCTGGGCTTCGATCTGATGCCCAGGATCAGAAACTGGAAGGAACTGACCTTCTACCGGCCGAGCAAGCAGACGGAGTACGTGCACATCGACGCCCTGTTCGGGGAGCCGGGCAAGCACGTCATCGACTTTGACCTGATCGAGTCCCAGTTCCGCCACCTGATGCGCGTGGCCGTCTCCGTACGCGAGGGCACCATCTCCTCCTCCACACTGCTCAAGCGCCTGCGCTCCGGGTCGAGGAAGAACGCCACCTACGCCGCGTTCCGCGAGGTCGGCCACGTGATCCGCACCGTCCAGCTCCTGCGCTACCTCTCCGACGCACCGCTGCGTCGGCGGGTGACCGCGGCGACCAACAAGGTTGAGTCGTTCAACGGCTTCTCCCAGTGGATCGGCTTCGGCAACCGCGGCGTCATCGCCGACAACGACCCGATCGAGCAGGAGAAGGCGATGAAGTTCAACGCCTTGCTCACGAATGCGGTGATCTTCCACAACGCCCTGGACATCGCGGAGATCGTCCGCCAGCTGCTGGAGGAGGGATGGGCGATCGACCCGGAGGACTTGGCGCACATCTCGCCGTACCTGACCGAGCACATCAACCGGTTCGGCGAGTACAGCACGCGCGAGCTCGGCATCCAGCCCGACGCGTACGACCCAAAGCTCGACGTCGACTTCACCCCGCTGCGCGAGCAGGACCTGACCACCGCCGGCCTCGGCCAAGCCGCGTGAGTCTCGCGATTCAGTAGAGCCGCACGCGCGATGTCGCCGAGGTCAGTGGTGTGGTCGGCGCAGCCCTGCGACGAGGAGTTCGACCATGCGGCGTGCGTCGTAGCGGGGATCGCTGTCCGCGCCGATGCAGAGGTTACCGACGCCGCGCATGAGCTGGTACGCATCGATGTCGGGGCGGATCTCGCCAGTGACGGCTGCGGCTTCGAGCAGCTCGGTGCAGACGGGTACGAGGCGGTCGAGGAAGTAGGCATGCAACGCCTCGAAGCCGGCGTTGTCGGCCTGCAGCACTGCGGCGAGTCCGTGTTTGGTGACCAGGAAATCAGCGAAGAGGTTGATCCACCGCCCTAGTGCGGAGTGCGGAGAAGGGCTAGTCGCCAGCAGGGCCGGACCGGCCTCGGCGCAGGCGTCGACCTGGTGCCGGTAGACGGCGATGATGAGGTCCGCTCGCGTCGGGAAGTGGCGGTAGATCGTGCCCACCCCGACGCCGGCCCTGGCCGCGATCTCGCGTACCGGCGCTTCCACGCCCGACGTGACGAAGACCGCGGCGGCCGCATCGAGTAGGGCCTTCTGGTTGCGCCGGACGTCCTTCCGCCTGGCCGGGGCCGCCTGCCCTGCACCCTCGTCGCTGTCGTTCACCGCGCCGCTCCTTCCACTCACCGCTTGCAAAAGCGGAACAAGGTTCCGTATTGTTCCGGAGCATGGTTCCGTTTTGCTCATGATGTCAGAGCAAGGGCCCGGCAACCAAGCCATGCAATGCATCACGCTTCACCCACAATGAGGAGACACGGCCATGCAGTACCGCACCTTGGGCCGCACCGGTGTGCAAGTCAGCACCCTCGCGCTCGGAGCGATGAACTTCGGAAAGATCGGGCGCACCACCCAAGAGGAGGTCACCGCCATCGTCGACGCCGCCCTGGAGGCGGGGATCAACCTGATCGACACTGCCGACGTGTACAGCGGCGGCGAGTCGGAAGAAATGGTCGGCAAGGCCATCGCGGGCCGCCGCGACGACATCGTGCTGGCCACGAAGGCGACCATGCCGATGGGCGACGAGCGCAATCGCCAGGGCAGCTCGCGCCGCTGGCTGGTCACCGCGCTGGAGGACAGCCTGCGTCGGCTCGGCGTCGACCACGTCGACCTCTACCAAATCCACCGGTGGGACCCGAACACCAGCGACGAAGAGACTCTGTCGGCGTTGACCGACCTGCAGCGCGTGGGAAAGATCCGCTACTTCGGCTCCTCGACCTTTCCGGCCTACCGCATTGTGCAAGCCCAGTGGGCCGCCCGCGAGCACCACTTGAGCCGTTACGTCGCCGAACAGCCCAGCTACTCGATCCTGCAGCGCGGCATTGAGGCCCATGTGCTGCCCGTGACCGAGCAGTACGGGCTCGGTGTGCTGGCATGGAGCCCGCTGGCCTCGGGCTGGCTGTCGGGCGCGATCCGCGAGGGCAGTGAGATCACCACCAGCCGCTCAACGTTCATGCCGCAGCGCTTCGACACCGCCATTCCCTCCAACCGGGCCAGGCTCGACGCCGTCGAGCAACTGGCCAAGGTCGCCGACGAGGCGGGCCTGACGATGATCCAGCTCGCGCTCAGCTTCGTGACCACGCACCCCGGCGTGACCAGCGCGCTCGTCGGCCCCCGCACACTGGACCACCTGCACTCGCAGCTTGCCGCCGCGGACATCACGCTCTCCGCCGACGTACTCGACGCGATCGACGCCATCGTCACCCCCGGCACCGACCTCGCCGCACACGAGAAGAACGACACCCCGCCCGCGCTGCTCGACCCGTCCCTGCGGCGCCGCCGATCGTCCCAGTAACAGCCTCCACGTGCGCGACATCCCGAAGCTGCTGCGAAGTGACAAGTAGCTCAGCATGAGGCTCCAGCCTTGGGCCATGGATGAGGACCAACGGGCAATGGATGGCGGTAGCAGTAATTCCGCTTCATGGTCGGCTTACGGAACTTTCATCACCCGGCGGTCCATCAGTAATCTGCCGCAGTAAATGCCGGATTTACTGCGGCGGACCTTCTACCGTGATCGTCGCGACCTGCGGCGGGGCGATCCGGCCGCCGGGGTGAGGTGTACGCATTTACTGCGGCAGTGCCGGGGGCGGGACGGGCGTGACGATCGAACCGGTGACCGAACTCGGAGGCGGGGGCGCGGTGCGGCTGCCGCGCGCCCGCGTCGTGCCCATGTCCGCCCCGCCTGCGTCGTACACCGCGGCGGTAGAGCGCTACCTCACCGGCGCGGGCATCGCGAAGTCCTCCGCGCGGATCTACCGGATCTCGCTGACAACGTGGGGGTGGATGCTCGCCGGCGAACCGGCGCCGACCGGCCCGGCTCGCCGGGGCGCGAAGCCGCCCGTCTTCCCCGTCGCCGCGATCGACGACCCGGCAGTGCCGGAAGTGCTGGCCGAGCTGGCGGCGGCTCGGGCGGACGAGATGGACGCCGACACCGTCAACCGCGAACTGTCCATCGCGCGCAAGGCGATCGGCTGGTGGCAGCGCCAGGGCTGGATCGACGGGGACCCGACGATCGGCATCGAGCGGCGGCCGGCACCGCCCGACCGCACCAAGGCCCTGGCCGAGAACCAGATCGCCGCCCTGTGGCGCCTGGACGTCGGGATTCGGGAGAAGACGCAGTGGAAGATGCTCTACGAGTCGGCGGCGCGGGCCGACGAGGTGCTGTGCCTGAACGTGGAAGACCTGTACCCGCAGGACAAGCGCGGCAGGATCACCGCCAAGGGCGGGGCGACCGAGTGGATTCACTGGCAGTCCGGCACCGCCCAGCTCCTGCCCCGCCTCATCGCCCGCCGTACCCGCGGCCCGCTGTTCCTCACCGACCGCAAGGCCCCGGCCGGGACACCGACGCTCGACGTGTGCCGGGAGACCGGCCGGGCCCGGATCTCCTACCGCCGGGCTGAGGAGGTCTTCGAGGAGAACACCCGGCTGCTGGCCAGCCCCCTCGCCTCACCCGAAGACATCGAGGACCTGGACGGTTGGACCCTTCACCGGCTCCGCCACAGCGCCCTCACACACGACGCCGAAGACGGCACGTCCACGCCGATGCTGCTGGCGCGCTCCCGCCACGCGTCCGTCCGCTCCCTGGAGCGGTACGCCCGCCCCGGCGTCGACGCGGTCGCCCGACACGTCGCCGAGCGAGACCCCGCCGCTCGCCGTCGCAAGTGAGTCCGAGCGCTCAGGGCTTCAAGATCATCCCGTTGCCCCTTTGACCCGAATCTCGGTCACGCCCCTACTGCTCCCCGCGCCCGCGGGGATGGTCCCACCGGTCCGGCTTGGAGGAGGGCGCAGAGTTCCTGCTCCCCGCGCCCGCGGGGATGGTCCCCGCGCCGAAGCCGTCCACATCGTCAAAGCCGGCTGCTCCCCGCGCCCGCGGGGATGGTCCCTCCAGGACTGGCAGGACAACGTCGCACCCGCCCTGCTCCCCGCGCCCGCGGGGATGGTCCCTCGGCCGTCTCGAACATTCAGGTCAGCGTCAGCTGCTCCTCGCGCCCGCGGGGATGGTCCCAGTGCCCGGCCAGGGGGTGCATCCCTGGCCAGCTGCTCCCCGCGCCCGCGGGGATGGTCCCGGCACGCTCGGGCAAGCCCTCGGCTCAGCGTCCTGCTCCCCGCGCCCGCGGGGATGGTCCCCAGGGGTCGCCCTGCGTGATCAGGTTCATGGACTGCTCCCCGCGCCCGCGGGGATGGTCCCTCGACTCCAGCCGTCGCCGGATCCAGTCCCCACTGCTCCCCGCGCCCGCGGGGATGGTCCCTGCTCAAGCACCTGAACACCTGGCCCGGTCTGCTGCTCCCCGCGCCCGCGCGGATGGTCCCGCCGCCAGCTCGCCCTCTCCGGGGTCACGGCCCTGCTCCCCGCGCCCCTTCCCGCCGTGGCGGGCGGTGTGCGCGGCGAGGCCACCGTATGCGGCACACGGGCGAAGGCAGGCGAGGAGCGTGTGGCTGGCGAAGCCCGTTCAAGACGTACGCGCCTGGGCGGGTGTGCTGTCCAGGGAGGCGAGGAGCTGACCGAAGGTGATCTTCTCGTCGTTTAGTGGAAGGTCATGGCGGCGGCGAGTGCCTCCCAGCGTCCCGTGCTGCGCCCGCAGTGGTCCAACAGGATCTTCAGGGCGACGTCGGGTTCGTGGCGGACGAGGACCTCGTCGGCGGGGATCTGACGCAGGTGCTCCAAGGTTCGGTAGCGGGACTTCACGACGGCGCGGTAGACCTCGGAGCGGGAGAGAATCTCACCGGTGGCAGGGGAGTCGAGCCAGGACTGCAGGACAACCGCGGGGTCGGGGTGCTTGCCGAGTTCGTCGTCGTCCAGCAGCCGCACCACACCGTCGTCCTCGTCCTGCGGGGTCGGGACGGCGGCCGCCGCGGCCAGAAACCAGTCGGGCCCGCTGGCCTTCTCGGCGATCCAGGCCAGTTCCGCCGGATGCAGCCCGTTCAGGACGTCCACGACGGCGGTGTGCGGGTTGGCGGCGAGGGTGGACAGTGCCTGAACCCGGCGATGTTCGTAGTGGCGTTCTAGGAGCCGGGCTGGGCGGTCGTGGTTTGGATCGACGTTGTCGAGGATGTCCTCTGACACTGAACATGGACCGATTGCCAGGGAAGTTGGACAACCATTACGTTCCTGCTATTGATGTTGGACCGAAGGGCTGGGGGCAGGGTGGGGGCACCGGCTCTTGCGTACGAGGACGCCGCGGTCTCTTCCCTTGAGCTGGACCTTCTTGAGTGGAGACGTCGGCGACGGCAGCCCCTGGGCCAGGTGCGAAGGCCGACGGGCCGACGGAGATATCGAGGATCATGGTCGCCTTCCACGCGTCCGCGCTGGACGGAGTCGCCCGCAACCCGGTGCTGCCGACACCGTTGCTGCTGCGCTTGCTCGCCTTCGACGGCGGCGGTGACGGTCCGCCCCGTCACGCCCTCCAGCGGGCCGGACTTCCCGAGCCCGCCATTGCGTTGATCCTGGCTCACCCGAACCCAGGTGCTCGGATCGACTTCGCGATGAGCGCCAGGGCCGAAGCCGCACAGCGGGCCCGGCTCGTGGACGACCCCTCCCCTAAGGTGCGAGCTGCCCTCGCGTACGGACCCGAGGAGCGCAACCCGCGTACGACGGTCGCGCCGCTGCCGGACAACGTATGCGCCCGCCTGCTCGACGACCCCGACCCTTCCGTACGGGCGGCCCTGCTGGACTCACCCCATCTCACGGCGTCGTTCGTGGCTTCCTTGGCCACGCACCGCGATCCGGCAGCGCGCCGAAGAGCGGCGCGCGCAGGGGAGAAGCTGCCGCCGGACGAGCGGTCGGAGCTGCTGGCCGACCCTGACCCCGAAGTGTGGCGGGCCGCCGCGCTGTGGGAGTGCCGACGGGACGCCCGGCTTACCGCCGAGCTCCTCCGCGATCCGAAGTCCGCCGCCGAGGCTCTGCGCCGCGGGCTCATCCACCGCGCCGACGCCGAACGGTGCGTTGCCGAGCGGACGCACCTGGCCGCCCTCGCCGAGAACCCGTCGCTGCCCGCCGACCTCGTGGAGCAGCTCGCCGTGGACCCCGACGAGGCCGTACGGCTCGCGGTCTCTCTCAGGTCGGAACTGGACGAGACACGACGCATGGCGATCAACATCACGGTGGGAGCCCTCGCCAGGGGCGACGTTGAATGGGTACGGGACGGGCTCGCCGATCCCGAGGTGCTGCGACGGGCCGCGACCTCCGCACACCCGCTGCTCCGGCGCGCCGCCGCCCGGAGCTCTCATCTGCCGCCCGACCTTCTGCGCCTGCTCGCGCGCACCGAGGACCCGCTGGTGGAGGACCTGCTGGCCGTACACCACCCCGACACCCCGGAGGGGGTCCTCATGCGTGTGTTCGCGCGGCTCGGTGGGACGTTCTCCGCCTGGATGGCGGAGACGCACCCCCGCTTCCCCCGCGAGGGCCTCGCCGCGCGCTACGCAGACCATCCGGACGGCAACTACCGCCGGCTGGCCGTCCGAGACCCGGCCGGCACCCCCGCGCTGATCGAACGGCTCAGCCATGACCCCGCGGTTTGGACACGCCAGGCGGCGGTCGGCGACCCGCGCATCCCGATCCACCGGCTCCATGAGGCGCTCCACGTCCCCGAACTGGCCTCCAGCGCGGGTGCCAACCCAGCGCTCCCCGACGACGAGATGGCCGCGGTCCTGGACAGGGCCGGCGTTTCCGCCTGACCACCGAGCACAATCGCCCAGCCCTGCGCCGCTTTCCGACGGCTCGTCCGGGCAGGCCGCAGGCACGAAGGCCGTGATCGGCCTCCCAAGCGACGTCCATCCCCGACCAGTCACAGCTGACCATTCCCCGGTCCAACTTCAGTGACAAACAATCCAACTTCGATGTCAGAGGACAGAGGATGCGGATCAGGGTCCGGTTCGGCTCGGGGGAGACGACGGCCGGTGATCCAGCCGGGCGAGCTGGGCCCAGGCACCGGCGAGGTGGTCGGGGTTGGCTCTGAGGAGGGCCAGGTCATCCGCGAGGCGCGGGACGCGGCCGTCGAACTCGTGGTCGCCCTCGTGTTTGTCGGAGCACGCCGGCCGGGACGTGTGTGCGACGGCCACGTGATGACCGCCCGCCTCCAGGTCACGGACGGCCAGGTCGGCCCGGCGTCCCGGCCGGAACAGTCGGGCCGACCTGTGTCATCTGTGTCATCAACCCCTCGTTTCCCCAGGTGGGCACACTCATCTGTGTCACTGTTCAGCTGATCTGTGTCATTGCGAGGGCGGGACCCAGGTGGACTCATCAACCGCCCCAGAATCTGAGTCCTTGGGTCCCGAGACCGGTGTTTTCGCTGGTGGACACGATCCGCAACGGCTGCTGGGTCCCTGGGTCCCGCACCGTCGTACGGCCGGGTTCGTCCGGAGTGGTCCCCTCGGGCCGGGGTGGCCGATACCGTTGGAGCAGACGCCAGTTCCGCCCTCCTGGAGGCCTCGATGAGTGAACAGCCGGCCCCCGTCGACCACGCCCGGCAGCAGCTGGAGCCCGCGGCCGCCGACGCAGTCCGCGCGTACGCGGCCCAGACCCGCGAGAACGCCGACCAGTTCGCCGCCGTCCTAGAGGACATCGCGGCCAACGGGCTGCCCTCGGTGGAGGACTGCACGCCGTGGGAAGAACTGCGCGAGGCCCACCTCGCCCGGCTCGCTGCCCAGCGCCCGGCCGTCGCCTGATGCCGTCGGTGCACGGGCCTCGCCGCGCCCGTATCGCCTTCTCCGACTCCGCCGCGAAGCAGCTGGAGAACATCACCAGCGAGGCGGGGATCCACGCCCTTGACCGCGCCCTGGTCGTTGTCTCCGTCGACCCAGACGTCGGCGAGGCGCTGCCCGGCGGCTCCGCTGGCCCTCAACTGCGCGCGTACACCGACGAAGTCGAGCGCGTACGCCTTTTGTACTGGGTGACGGCGCTTCGCACCGTCGTGGTCGTCGCCTACATCGAGATCTAGCCACCGGACGTTGCGGCCAGTGCGCAGGCGAACACGGTGCCCGTCGTCCACGTCGGGGGCCGACGCAGCCGGTCCAGCTCCGAGAAACGGGAGCCATCCGGCGTCTTCAGCCTCGCCACCAAGTTCCCCCAACATGGGGTCCGCACGGCGGGCAGGCCCGCGACAGTGGCAGGCAGCCGCTTGTTCGCGACCTTCCGGACCTCGGACATCTGCCGGGCCAGCATGCACACCCCAGCAGCAGCACGCGGGAGCGGCGCAGGCAGCCCACCGCGTGGTTGAAACAACGCCTTCGGGCCCTCGAAGTGCGTCTACACCCGCCCGTGAAGGAAGGCTCGGAACCGCCGCGACCAAGCCTGGACCACGTACTCCTGAACTCGTAGGGGTCCCAGATCTCCTACTCGGGCTCGTACGCCGTCTTCGGCCCCTCGGTGTACCGCTTCACCACCGACGGCGACGCCGAGCTGCGAGCGGCCCGTGCTCGACCACCGAGCACAGGATAGCGCAGCGTGCACATCTGGAGCGCGAAGCCGAGCTGGTGGTGCGCCGAGCGCCGCAGAGCGATCACATCGTCCAGGAAGAAGAACCGCTCAGCTCAGGAAAGATCGGGTCCTCGGTGGGGTGGCAGCCGGCGGGGCGCGGTGGGCCACCTGTCCGCTGAGACCTGCGAGAACAGCGGCCTCGGAACGACGTGGTGACCAGTGACTGTGTCCTGTTGGGTCCCTGCTACTCAGTCCCTGGGTAAAAATGCAGGTCAAACGGGCATGAGGCTCAGTCGAGGGACTCAAGGGACTCTCATTCGGAATTATGAGCCAGTCTTGTGTGCAGGTACGCGCGGGCGCATCTGACTGTCTACAGGTGGTAGCTAGCTCATAATTGGGGATTCCAGTCCCTACGGTCCCTTGCGTGTGGTTCGTTGTGCCTCCGACCTGCGGAAATGTTCAGGGACTGTAGTCAGGGACCAAAGGACTGCGGCAGGCGACTGCGTGCCTGCCGCTCCATGGCAGGTCGGCGGCTGTAGCGGCCTGGGGCATTGCTCAGTGATGAGTCCGGCCTTGTTCACGGCTGCGCTCAGGCTCCAGTCCCCTCGCCGCGCGGCAGAGCACGGGCTGGCCGGTTATGCGAAAGTGCAGTCCCTCCAGCCACTCTCAATTCGGACATTACTTCCATGGGTTGTGCCGTGGGGCGGCTCAAGGGACCGTAGGGACCCGAAAGGCTGATAGGCCGCCACGCGGGGGAGCTGCTGCCCGCCATCGTCCTTGGGTTCTAGACTCTCTTCCGAAACACAGTCCCTACAGTCCCTTGGGACCCTCACTGCAGCATGCGGTCACTGCACCAGCTGAGCCTGTCAGGGACTGAGGGAAAACGAGAACCTCGAAGAAGGACGACGCGTGCCCGGCCCCAGCGCGACGAGAGTGCCTGCAGGCTCTGCGAGGCCTGCCACACCGCATGCCGTTGCCCGGTGGTGCGCCGAGCAGGGCTGGCCTGTCCATCCCCTTGCGGCGGGCCGCAAGACGCCTGCGGGAAATTGCGCAGCCTGCAAAGATCAGCACCACCACCCGGCCGACTGCCCCTGCCTGCCCGCTGGCCGTCCATGTCACGGGTTCCATGCCGCGACGACCAACGCCGCGCGCATCGATGCCTGGTGGTCCGGCACGCCGTCCTGGGGTGTCGGCGTGGCCTGCGGGGGAGCCGACCTGATCGTCATCGATATCGACGCACACTCCGCGCCGGTCCCCGACCGCAACCGCCTCCTGCCTGGCATCCCCATCCATGACTCTGTCGATCTGGAGGGTCTGGCGTCCGGCTTCGACACCCTCGCACTCTTGGCGGCACTACGCCGGCAACCCAGTCCCGCCGACGACGACAGCACGCTGCGCGTGCGTACCCCCTCCGGTGGTCTGCACGTGTGGTACCGAAACCCCCATCCAGCCACACGCTTCCGCTGCTCGACCGGATCCAGCTCAAAGGTCGCCCTGGCATGGCAGGTCGACGTACGGGCTGACGGGGGCTACATCGTTGCGCCCGCCACTCGCACTACCCAAGGGACTTACCTACGCGAAGGGTCGGCCAGACTGCCTGCGCCCCTGCCTGAATGGCTCGGCAAAGAACTCGTGAGGACTGGCCACGTGATCCAGCGCCCACCGGTCCGCCGCAAGCCCGAGGTCCCCCGTGCCCGCTCTCCCCGAACCGCTACCAGCGGGCAACGTGTCCTGGACCCCTTGCTCCTGGAGGTCGCTAAGTGCGCGGCCACGCGTGAAGGCGCGGCCTTCACTGAAAAGCTCAACAAGGCGGCATACACCGCCGGAGGACTTACGGCAGCCGGGCATCTCGACGAACACACCGCGCGGACCCAGCTGCTCAAGGCTGCCGAGGCTGCACGTCCCTGGCAGAGTGCCCGCAACGAACGCATCGTCGACGACGCCCTCGTCGCCGGGGCCACCCGCCCGCTCCACCTTGAAGGACGTTCATGAGCAGCGCCGAGACCCCGCGCTTCGACGCCAGCGCCGCCGCTCAGCAGATGCTGGATCTCGAACAGGCCGCCCCTCCGCCCCCAGCCCTGCCGGCCCAGGCCAACGCCTCGCCAGCCACCTCTTCCTGGGCGGAACCAGCCCTCTTGCCCGGCACGCTCACCGACCGCGGCAACGCCAAACTGTTCGTTAAGCTCTACCGCGACCAGTTCCGCCACGTCGAAGGCCTGGGCTGGTTCGCCTGGGACGGCTACCGCTGGAAGCGAACCGGCGGCGAGAAGGCCGCCCTGTGGGCCGCGGGCGAGATGGCCGAGGACATGCCGGACAGCGACCCACGCGGCCTGTTCAGCGACCGCGAGCTCCACCACCACAAAAAGCGCACCCTGTCCACCACCGGGATGAAGGCGCTCCTCACCCAGGCCAAGGCATCTCCGGACCTCTCCGTCGATCCCGACACCCTCGACGGTGACCCCTACGCCTTGTGCACACCCGCCGGCGTCGTCGACCTGAACACCGGCCTGCTCCGCAAACCGGACCCCACCCGCGACTTCCACTCCCGCGCCACCAGCGTCGCCCCCCAGCAGACCCCCACCCCGCGCTGGCACCGCTTCCTGCACGACACCTTCGGCGACGACGGCGAAGGCCAGGAAATGATCAACTTCCTGCACCTGCTGCTTGGCTACTCCATCACCGGCGACGTTGGCGCGCAGGTCCTGCCCTTCCTCCACGGACACGGCAAGAACGGCAAATCCGTCCTGCTTGACACCATGATCCAGATCCTGGGCGATTACGCCGACGCCGCCCCACCCGGATTCCTCATGGACCGCGGCGCATTCTCCGAGCACTCCACCGAACTCACCGAACTCCACGGCCGCCGCCTCATCGTCTGCAGCGAACTCAAGCCCAACGACAAGTTCGACGAAGCCCGTGTCCGGCTCCTGACTGGCGGAGACAAAATCAAAGCCCGCCGCATGCGGCAGGACTACTTCTCCTTCAGCCCCACCCACCACCTGTGGCTACTCGGCAACCACCGCCCCGAAGTGTCCACCGGCGGCTTCGCGTTCTGGCGCCGCATCCGCCTGCTGCCCTTCGAACGCACCGTCCCCGACCACCGCAAGATCGACAACCTGGCCTTCGAACTCGTCCGCGACGAAGGCCCCGGCATCCTGCAGTGGCTCATCGAGGGCGCCCGCCGTTACCTCACCACCCGCGACAACCTCGAAGGCCCCGACCGCGTCCGCATCGCCACCACCGCGTACGCCAACACCGAAGACCACATCGGCCGCTTCCTCACCGAATGCTGCACCCGCGACCTCGAAGCCCAGCCCGACCTACGCGTCGAACAAGGCCTCCTCTACACCACCTACGCGTCCTGGTGCAGCA